>NZ_JACJRY010000003.1:0-421627 GCF_014697485.1 Anabaena sp. FACHB-83
GGCAGAGGGGCAGAGGGGCAGGGGAGAGAGTACCTTCATTCCCCCCTGCTCCCCTGCTCCCCTGCTCCCTTGCAGGGTCTACACAGCAATATTGGGTTGGTGAACTACTAGAGGTTTGTTGGCAAGAAGAAGATGCAGCCACATGGGATGAGGAATTTTTGCGCGATCGCCTCATTAAAGCAGCATACCATCCCTTCAATCTAGAGCAAGATTCTTTGATACGGGTGCGCCTATTTGCTCGCTCACCAACAGAACATATTCTGTTACTTGTTGTTCACCACATCATCGCGGACTTTTGGAGTCTCACCGTCTTAGTCGATGAGTTAGGAACACTGTACCAAGCCCACAAAAATCATACACCTGTGACTCTGCCGCCTTTGGTCTGGCAATACAGCGATTATGTGCGAGAACAGTCTCAAATGCTGGCAAGTCCAGCAGGCGATCGCCACTGGGACTACTGGCAAAAACAGTTATCAGGAGAATTACCTATATTAAATTTGCCCACTGACCGTCCGCGTCCCGTCATACAAACTTATCAAGGCGCGTCCTTGAGCCACAAACTGAGTACAGAATTAACTCAAAAGCTCCAAAATTTCAGCCGCCAACGGGGAGTTACGCTTTACATGACCTTGTTAGCGGCCTTTCAGGTGTTACTTTATCGTTATACAGGTCAAACAGACTTTTTCATAGGTTCCCCCACCACAGGCAGAACTCGAACTGATGCCACAGGAGTGGTAGGGTATTTTGTGAATCCGGTAGTATTGCGTTCACCCCTATCAGAAAATTTCACCTTTGATGAGTTTCTCATTCAAGTACGTTCCTGTGTGTTGGCTGCTCTTGATCATCAAGACTACCCCTTTGCCCGACTAGTTGAGCAACTACAACCAAAACGCGACCCCAGCCGTTCGCCCTTATTTCAAGTGATGTTTGTTCTGCACAAAGCTCACCTACTCAATCAAGAAGGTTTGGCGGCCTTTGCTTTAGGGGAAACAGGCGCAAAGATCACATTAGGAGAATTAGAGCTAGAATCCCTCGCCCTCGAACAGCGAATTGCTCAGTTTGACCTGAACCTTGTCATGGCTGGGGTAGATGACAGCTTATCTGCTTCTTGGCAATACAACACAGACTTATTTGATGCTGGTACTATTGCGCGGATGGCTGGTCATTTTCAAACTTTGCTAGAAAGTATTGTTGCTGACTCACAGCAGCAAATCTCACTCTTACCAATTCTGACGAAATTAGAACAGCAACAATTATTAATCGAGTGGAATACAACCCAAGTCGATTACACCAACCAAACTTGCCTTCATCAACAATTTGAGGCTCAAGTCAAACAGACACCAGATGCAGTGGCGGTAGTCTTTGAAACCGAACAACTCACATACACTGAATTGAATCGACGAGCCAATCAATTAGCTCATTATCTGCAAACTCTGGGAGTAGAACCAGATGTGTTGGTTGGGATATGCCTGGAGCGATCGCTTTTCATGGTAATCAGTCTCTTGGCGACACTCAAAGCCGGGGGCGCTTACCTTCCCCTAGATCCCTCCTATCCCCAAGAACGTCTAGCTTTCATGGTGGAAAATGCCCAAGTTGCCGTATTGCTGACCCAAGAGAAATTCCTGACAGCTTTACCTGTTCAGGGGGCGCAAGTTGTCTTGGTGGACAAAAATCATGAAGTTTGGGCTAGTGAAAAAGTAGACAACCCAGTTAGCCAAGTAACAACTGAGCATTTAGCTTATGTGATTTACACCTCCGGTTCCACTGGCAAACCCAAGGGAGTGATGAACCTTCATAGAGGCATTTGCAATCGTCTATCTTGGATGCAGGAAACTTATCAACTAACAACCGTAGATAAAGTGTTGCAAAAAACACCTTTTAGTTTTGATGTTTCCGTTTGGGAATTCTTTTGGCCTTTAACTACAGGGGCGCGTTTAGTCATCGCCCGTCCAGGAGGACATCAAGATAGCAGCTACTTGGTTGAGATTATTGCCCAGGAACAGATTACCACACTACATTTTGTGCCTTCGATGTTGCAAGTTTTTCTGGAGGAAGCTGATTTAGAAGCTTGTAACTGCTTGAGGCAGGTGATGTGCAGTGGAGAGGCGCTGCCTTTGAAACTGCAAGCAAGATTTTTTGAGCGTTTGGATGCAAACTTACATAATTTATACGGCCCAACGGAAGCTGCGATCGATGTAACATTTTGGGCTTGTGAACGTGAGACTCGTAAACAGACTGTTCCCATTGGTCGCCCCATTGCCAATACGCAAATTTATCTCCTAGATCATCACTTGCAACCAGTACCGATTGGTGTACCAGGAGAATTATATATTGGTGGTGTGGGTTTAGCGCGGGGTTATCTAAATCAACCAGAATTAACAAATATCAAATTTATTCCCAACCCGTTTAACAAGTCAAAATTACAATCAGAACGCCTTTATAAAACTGGGGATTTAGCACGCTACCTCAACGATGGCAACATTGAATACTTAGGACGACTTGACCATCAAGTGAAATTGCGGGGGTTCAGAATTGAACTAGGAGAAATTGAAGCGTTACTCAGTCAACATCCTGCCTTGCAACAAGTTGTGGTTTTGATCAGAGAAATTGAGCAGAAAAAACAGCACCGAGATTTCACCCCAGTGGTTGACGTAGAAAGTTCCTCAGCAATTACTGGTTTGCGTCGCTTACTCAAAGGAGAATCAGCTAATTCTCAGGCAGATTTTAGAAATCAGCAATTAGTTGCTTATTGCGTCACCCGGCATCAACCAGCACCCACCACTAGCGAATTACGTCAATTTTTGTTAGAAAAGCTCCCCGAATACATGCTTCCGGCGGCTTTTGTCTTACTGGATGCCATCCCTTTAACGCCAAATGGCAAGATAGACCGTCAATCTTTACCAATTCCTGGGAAAGTCAGACCTGAATTAGCAAAAGCATTTCTAGCACCCCGCACTTTTATAGAAAAAGCATTAGCAGAAGTTTGGCAAGAGGTGTTGGACATTGAACCGGTGGGGATTCACGACAACTTTTTTGAGTTGGGAGGAGATTCAATTCGCAGCATCCAAGTGCTATCTAGAGCTACTGCAAAAGGTTTAAGTTGCTCCTTAGCGCAGATTTTTCAGTATCAGACAATCGAATCCCTGGCTCAAGCCATTACATTTGTAGAACCAACAGCTTTAGTTACTAACAAAACAGAGCCATTTAGCCTAATTTCCCCCGCAGAACGGCAAAAACTCACCAAAGATATAGCTGATGCTTATCCCTTGGCTAGAGTTCAGGCTGGGGTGATTTTTCACACTCAGTCTCTGCCTGATGAGCCGATGTACCATGATATTTTTCTGTACAATTTGCAAGTTCATCTAGACATTGCGTTGTTTCAACAAGCTCTACAACAGGTTTTAGCTCGTCATGCTATCCTGCGGACATCCTTCGATCTGACTAACTTTAGTGAACCCTTACAGTTAGTACATCAACACGTTACTGCGCCTTTTCAGGTTGAAGACTTGCGTGATTTATCACCACAGCAGCAACAACAAGCACTCGCCACTTGGATAAAAGCTGAAAAACGACGAAATTTTGATTGGTCTTCCCCACCATTGATTCGCTTTTTTATTCATCGCCTCACAGAACAGTCTTTTTATCTCACCTTTAGCTGTCACACTTCTATTCTTGACGGTTGGAGCAAAGCTTGTTTGCTGACGGAATTGCTATATCATTATGATGCTCTGCTCAAGGGTACAAGCAATACCAATGAACCAGCCCCAACCATAGCTTATCGAGATTTTGTAGCTTTAGAGCGTGCAACATTGCGATCGCCCGATGCTCAAGATTTCTGGCGGCAAAAATTAGCAGGTTGTGTCACTACCAGATTAGCCCGTTGGGTAGGACTTCATCACAGCACAACTACCCCGGAAATTGGCTTTTTAGATGTCCCCATCTCCCGTGAACTTTCTGCGAAATTGCAAAAACTCGCCCGGTTAGCAGAAGTTCCCCTGAAAAACGTCTTGTTGGCTGCACATATCAGAGTCATGGGTTTGGTAAGTGGCGAGAGTGATATCCTCACAGGGTTAGAGTCTAATGGGCGCGTGGAAGCAGGTGACGGCGAAAAAACTTTGGGAATCCATTTAAATACCGTTCCCTTGCGTTTGCAACTGACTGGGGGAACTTGGTTAGAGTTGGTGCAGCAGGTTTTTGCAGCCGAAAAAGAGTTATTGCCCTTTAGACGTTATCCTTACGCAGATTTACATCAACTGGTTGGTCGTCAGGCTCTCCAACCCTTAGTAGAGACTGTGTTTAATTACACTAACTTTCATGTGTATGAGAGTCTGCAAAATCTCCAAGATGTAGAAGTTTTAGGGGCGAGGGGTTTTGGTGAAACTCATTTTACCTTGCGGTCGGAATTTAATCTCAATCATGCCTCAAATTGCATCCAACTCGATTTAGAGTGTGATTTGACACAGATAAGTCATGCCCAGTTAGAGACGATTGGCAGTTATTTTCAAGAAACTCTGACGGCAATGTCTACACAGCCCTTAGCACGTTATGAGTCGCAATGTCTTTTGGGCGATCGCCAACGTCAAATTTTACTGGAAGAATGGAATCAGACTGGCAGTAAATACCCTCAAGATTGTTGTATTCATCAATACTTTGAGGCTGTGGTAGCAGAAAATCCTGATGCGATCGCGATCGTGTTTGCAGATGAACAACTCAGCTACCAACAGCTAAATCAGCGAGCTAATGCTTTAGCTCATTACTTGCAGCGTCTAGGAGTAACTGCCGATGTGCCGGTGGCTCTGTGTGTCGAGCGTTCTTTAGAGATGATTGTGGGAATTTTGGCAATTCTCAAAGCCGGAGGAGCCTACGTACCTTTAGACCCCACCTATCCCCAAGAAAACCTTGCTTTTATCTTGGAAGATGCTCAAGTGCCAGTTTTATTAACTCAAGCGCGGCTAATTGAAAAGCTACCTAGCCACACAGCCAAGATTGTTTGCTTAGACTCAGATTGGCAGACAATAGCGCGGGAAAACGTCGCCAATCCCAGCAGTACAAGCACCTTAGACAACCTCGCCTACATTATTTACACATCAGGCTCTACAGGCAAGCCAAAGGGGGTACTCGTTACCCAGCAAAACTTAGCCCATTCCACCTTTGCCCGGATTAGTTATTACCCACAACCCGTTACTAATAGTTCACCAACCCAATATTGCTGTGTAGACCCTGCAAGGGAGCAGGGGAGCAGGGGAGCAGGGGGGAATGAAGGTACTCTCTCCCCTGCCCCTCTGCCCCTCTGCCCCTCTGCCAGCCACCACGCAAAGTTATCTTGGCAGACTACTAGGTGCTTCTGGAATTGTTGTATAGGTTTTCCGTCAATATTTGAGAAAGTCGCCCCCAAAATTGGATGGCGCTCCACTAAACTCTGAAAAGCTTGATGCAATGCCGTAATATCTATCTCACCACGAAGACGCACAGCATTTGCAATGTTGTAAGCCGGACTCTCTGGTGCTAACTGGTGTAAAAAGTACAAAGCCTGTTGACCGTAGGCAAGCGGGTACTCGGTGACAGTCTCACTAACTTGGGCTGGAAGGCTTTTAGAGACAGCAGAAATATCTGTTAACTGGGCAAGTATAACGGTTGCTAGTTGGTTAATACTCGAACCCCCCAGAAAACTAGTCATTGGTAAGACTATACCCAAGTTAGTTTCAATAGTGTGCTGGAGTTCGATCGCCATTAAGGAATCAATTCCCAAGGTGGTCAAGGGTTGCTCTTGATTAATTTGGGAAGAAGCTAGTTTGAGTACCTGAGCTACTTGCTGCTGGAGATAACAGGTTAACTGTAACTGACGCTCTTGCGGCTCTAGTGCCAGAACATCTGTATAAGTCAGACTAGCTCTATTGTCTGTAGTCGGAGATGCTTCTAAAACACTGCTGGCAATACTTTCCCAACTTCCTGCCAAAAAATTAGTCCGACAAGCATGGCGCTGAATTTTACCGCTAGTAGTTTTGGGGATACTACCGGGCTTGAGAAGTAACACTGCATAAACTTGCAGTTCATGTTCCGCTACTACTGCTTGACGGATAGTTCTAATAACTTCTTCTGTTGCCAAGTTCCGCAAGAAACTACGCTTTACTTCTTGAGCAATGATTAATTTTTCTTCGCCGTCAACATCAATAGTGAAGGCTGCACCACCACTAGGTTGTAATGAAGGGTGACTTTGTTCTACCGACCATTCAATGTCTTGGGGATAATGATTCCGACCCCGGATAATAATTAAATCCTTCAGACGACCTGTGACAAACAACTCTCCTGCCTGCAAAAAGCCCAAGTCTCCCGTCCGCAGAAACGGCCCTGCTTGAGTATCTTTCAGGTAGGCTCGGAATGTATATTCTGTTTGCTCTGGTTGATTCCAGTAGCCTTGGGTGACGCTTGGCCCTGCTACCCAAATTTCGCCTACTTCATTAGGTTGGCAACGAGTTAATGTTTCAGGATTAACTATGGCTATCTTTAAATCTTGTAAGACTTGACCGCAACCAACTATAGTCTGTATGCCTAGTTCATGTTCACCAAAAATATCAGGTTCAAAGCCTCGCCCCTTGTGGGTAATTGCTCCCTTGTTCCCCTGTCCCTCAACTTCCCCTGCTCCCCTGCTCAACGGCAGTTGCTCCTGGGGGAAACCCCCAAGACCGCACTGCCTCCCCTGCTCCCCTGCTTTTTCATTGGCTGGAACTATTTGATTTTGTAATAGTGCTTCTGACTGGACTGGTAACAACACAGGTGAAACTAATTTACTACCACCAGTCACAATCAGCGTTGTTTCTGCCATACCGTAGCAAGGATAGAAACTCTCACGCCGGAAGCCACATTCCGCAAAGGTGGCGCTAAACTGCTCTAGGGTTTGTTGCCGAATCGGTTCAGCACCGTTAAAGGCAACTTCCCAACTACTTAAATCCAAGGTAGCCCGTTGTTCAGGGGTAATTTTGCGGACACACAAATCATAAGCAAAATTCGGGCCACCGCTCGTTGTTGCTTGATATTTAGAAATTGCCTGGAGCCAGCGCCAGGGCTTTTGCAAAAATGCCACGGGGGGCATGAGTATACAAGGTATCCCCAAGTATAGGGGCTGGAGGAGATTCCCGACTAAACCCATGTCATGAAACAGGGGCAACCAACCCACGAAAAGGGTGTTTTCTGTGTGCTGCATTGCCTGTTGAATCAAGAGTTCGTTGTGTAGCAAATTCCCATGACTGACCATGACACCTTTAGGTGTACCTGTAGAGCCGGAAGTGTACTGCAAAAAAGCTAGGTCATTGTTATTTATCGATGGTTGTTGCCATGAATTGGTGAGGTCGAGAGGAATGTTATCGGTAGCAAGTAAATATAAAGTTTGTAAATTCTGATATTGGGCGAATTGTGCCTCGATATTGGCAAGAATCGTTTTTGTAGTTAGAGCAATTGTGGCTTGTGCGTCCGCTACCATAGCCTGGAGTCTGGACAAAGATTGGTTTGCCCTGGGTGGATAAGCCGGGACGGCAATTACCCCAGCATATAGACATCCGAAAAACGCCGCAATAAATTCTAAACCAGGGGGGTAGAGCAGTAGTCCACGCTCTCCTTTTTTGACCCCATAACTTTGCAGTCGGGCGGCAATACTTTGAGCTTGACGGTCTAGTTCTTGATAAGTCAAATACGATGCTTCTACCTCTCCATCCAGCAGAAAAGAGTAAGCCTTCTGCTCAGGTTTGAGAATTGCTCTCCAATGGAGAAGTTCAACCAATGAGGTGAATTGCTTCGGTAGTTGCCAAAGGTTTCTGCCCATTCATCCTACTCCATTTATGTAAGTATCTAGGTGGAGCCAAATTTATAGTTGGCGTGAAATGCGATCGCATTTTCAGCTTTTATTGATAGAGAATTTCACCGCATGAGCCAATAGCGGATTTTTTTGAGAAACAAGTTTTTATTTAAGAGTCGAAAACTTAACAGCGCCACCAATTCACACAAATTATGACTGAATTTGACAGCTTGGTAATATTCAAATTTTATCTATCTTTAAGGTTAATAAAAATCTTTATCATTAATTTTATCTGATTGTCAAGCATCTTCCTGTATACCAACAATTTTTATTTAAAATAGGTAGGCTTAGATTTTGATTATGGCTGTAAAATACTTATCAATACAGTCTATAAAAGCTAATTTTTCACTTAGGAATAACAAAAAACGAATAGGACAACTTGTCGAATTTTACAGAACTTATATCAAGTAGATTTTCTAGAGAAAACCGGTATACCATCAAAAAAACAAAAACCTTACCGATAGATGTACCAAATATTTCTATAGAAAAAATTAAATACAGTTATTTTTTTAACAAATAATTGTTTGTTTAAAATCATGAGAGACGTTGGTAATAATTCAGAATTTTGCCAATCAAAATAAATATAAATTTTGCAGTTATTTACTGTAGCAATTGCCAGTAACATTCGATGGCGATCGCGTGTAATCAATTCAGTGTGTCTTAATTTCGTCAATATTGTGGTGTGGAGGAAAATTTTGAAACTAAGACAGATGATCTATCTAGGGATTGTCGGAAGTATTTTTTTGTTGGAGACTCAAGCTGTCAAAGCACAATCAATCGCAAATATTCCCCAACTCAGTGATATTCCACGTCCTCACACCAATGTGAAAGACTGGCTGGCGCAGCAAAATCAACAACCTGAAGTCATACCAGTGACAGGCGTGAGTCTAAACCTGACTGCTAGTGGATTGGAAATTCTCTTAGCAACACCGACATCAGATAAATTACAAACCACCATCAAGAACGAAAACAATAGCTTGATTGCAGATATCCCCAATGCTCAACTGCAATTAACAGGTGATACTTCTTTCCGTCAAGAAAAGCCTGTGGCGGGAATTAAGGAAGTAGTAGTCAGCAATATAGACACCAATACTATCCGAGTCACAGTCACGGGTGAAGAAGGTATCCCGAAAGTCGAGTTAGACGATGATGACACAGGCTTAATTTTTGTTGTCACACCAGTTGTATCCTCCACACCAGCAGCACCAGATACCTCTCAACCTAATACTGAAACAACACCAACTCAACCAGCAGCTGATGTTAAAGAACCGATTGAACTGACGGTGACAGGAGAAAGTGATAGCTATTCAGTACTCGATGCGAGTACTGCAACCAGGACAGATACACCACTGAGAGATATTCCCCAATCAATTCAAGTGATTCCGCGTCAGGTGATTGAAGACCGCAATGTGGTACGTCTTTCGGAATTGGCAGATAATGTCAGTGGCGTACAACCAGAACGGGGATATGGGGGATTATCGTCATTAGGATATCGGGTGCGTGGGTTCCTGACGAATTTTGAAACTTTACGCAACGGTTTTCCTGATTATGGTTATTTCAGCCCGCGAGATGTGGCGAATATCGAGAGGTTGGAAATCCTCAAAGGGCCAGGGGCGGTACTATATGGCGGTAGTCCCACACAGTATGCAGGCGGAAGTGGTGTGGTGAATACAACTACTAAAAAGCCCCTGACAGAACCTTATTACAGCGCGAGTATGACCTATGGAAGTTACAACTTTTTGCGTCCGACTTTAGATATTAGCGGGCCACTGACGGATGACAAATCAGTGCTGTATCGTTTAAACGTCGCTTATGAAAGTTCCGAAAGTTTTCGTGATTTTGTAGAGTATGACAGCTTTTTTATCTCGCCTGTGGTAGAGGTGAAAGTAGGCGATCGCACTAAACTTTCCTTTGAATACGAATACCAAAAATATAACTTTGTTTTTGATAATGGTTTTCCCATTGAGCCAGAAATTCTCCAGCTTCCCCGCAGTCGATTTTTAGGAGAACCCAACTTTGCGAATGGGGAAGTGACATTTAACTCATTAACTTATAGATTAGAACACGACTTTGACGACAACTGGAAATTTCGCCAAGGATTTAATGTTCTCAATTCTACTTTAAGTGATGCAAGACAAGCATCTACTGGTTCTTTACGAGATGACCGTCGCACATTAGACCGTTTTTTCTTCGCTTCCGATGAAGAACACGAAAATATCACTTTCCAAAACGAAATTTCTGGCAAGTTTGCTACTGGTTCGATTCGCCATAATGTACTGTTTGGCGTAGATTTAGCGCGAAATTTATTTAACTACCTGTTCGCTCCAGACAGGGAATTATCAATAGATATTTTTGACCCTCAATATGGTGGAACCCCTACACTGGTCGAGGGAGGTTCCCCCTTTGGACGCAGAGTTGTCTCTGAGAATGTTGGTTTATTCGCTCAGAACTTAATTGAACTGACACCTAATTTCAAAGTTTTATTAGGTGGTCGCTTGGACATTAATGATTACCGTCTTCAAGACCGTGTAAGTGGCGATTTTCTGAATGAACAATCCAATACTCGATTTTCGCCGCGAGTGGGAGTGATATATCAACCAAGCGATACGACTTCCCTGTACTTCAATTGGTCGAATGGTTTTTCTCCGCAGTTTCAAGCCAGAAGTCGCACCAATGAACAGTTTGAACCTCAAACTAGCCAGCAATTTGAAGTGGGGATCAAACAAGATTTTCTCGACAATAAACTTTCTGCAACTTTGGCATTCTTTGACATTACTAGGCAGAATGTGTTGACACCAGACCCAGTAGATGATTTATTCAGTATCCAAACTGGAGAACAACGCAGTAGAGGAATTGAATTAGATATTGCAGGTGAAATATTACCTGGTTGGAAAATCATTGCCAACTATGCTTATATCGATGGCAAAGTGACCGAAGATAATCGGATTCCTGTAGGAGATAGATTATTTGGTGTACCAGAACATAGTGCCGGATTGTGGACAACTTATGAACTGCAAAGTGGTAGTTTGCAGGGGTTAGGATTTGGTGCTGGGTTATATTTTGTGGGCGAACAGGAGGTAGATTTACCAAATACATTTACACTACCAAGTTATTGGCGAGCCGATGCTTCTGTCTTTTATCGACGGCAAAATTATCGATTTGCAGTCAACTTTAAGAATATTTCTAATGTTAAATATTATGAGGTTGATGGTTTTAGTATTGATGCTGCGCCACCATTTACGGTGTTGGGAACAGTTTCAGTTGAGTTCTAATTGCCCAATGACTCATACCAATTCTCTATGAAGAAGCAGTTAATTTTTTTACGTAGACGCGCAAGCGGCTTGCCGCAGGCTACCGCCAAGAACGCCAAGTCAGACAAAAATAATTATTTCGTGCCAGCTTACAGAGAATTGGTATTAGCAGTGTTGACGCTGGGAATAATTTCAGGCTGTTCCAGCAATTTTGCTACCTCAAATGATCCTGACTCGAATGGGAGAAAATATACACCATTCACTCTGAAGAATTGTGATTTGACAATTACTTATAAACAACCACCAAAACGGGCTGTGACCATGATGCAATCGGCGACGGAAGTCATGTTAGCCTTGGGTCT
This sequence comes from Anabaena sp. FACHB-83, assembly GCF_014697485.1. Taxonomy (NCBI): domain Bacteria; kingdom Bacillati; phylum Cyanobacteriota; class Cyanophyceae; order Nostocales; family Nostocaceae; genus Anabaena; species Anabaena sp. FACHB-83. The sequence goes on from NZ_JACJRY010000003.1 coordinate 11,463, forward strand.
AGAAAAGCGGATGGTGGGTACAGCCTACCTGGATAATCCGATTTTGCCAGAGTATCAACAGGCATATTCCCAAATTCCGGTATTAGCACCAAAGTACCCATCGCGGGAAGTTTTTTTGGCAGTCGAGCCGGATTTTGTCTTTTCTAATGAGGAAAGTGCTTTTGCCAAAGAAGTAATTGGCTCACAATCAGAGTTACTTAAACTAGGTATTTCTTCTTATTTGTTGCCCATTGAATGCGATCGCCCAGAACTCAGACCTGAGCGCGTAACGATGGAAAATTTATATCAACAAATTCGGGAAATTGGGCAGATTTTTGCAGTAGAACAACGAGCAGAAAAGTTAATTGGAGAATTGCGATCGCAACTCGCAGCCACCCAACAAAAGCTAGGGAAGGTGACAACCAAAAAGCGGATTTTTTGGTACGATTCTGAAGACCCTCCCCTAACTGTTTCTAATTGGGGAATGCCTAATCATATTATTGAATTAGCTGGGGGAGAAAATATCTTTAAAGATATCCAAGAAAAAAAAGCATGGGTAACAGTTAATTGGGAAGATGTGATTGCACGTCAACCAGATGTAATTGTGCTGATTGATGCTAACTGGTCATCGGCCGAAGAAAAGCGTAAATTACTCAAATCTCATCCTGTTTACTCTCAGTTAAAAGCAGTGCAGCAGGATAAATTTATTGTCATCGGTTTTAGCTACACCATGCCAGGAATTAGGAATGTTGCAGGGGTGAGAAAATTAGCCGAGGCTTTGTATCCAGAAAATTTTCAATGAGTAGGGGAGATGAGGGGACAAGGGGGACAAGGGGGGCGAGGGGGCGAGGGAGACAAGGGGGACAAGGGAGACAAGGGGGACAAGGTAGATAAGTCTGTAATATGACCAATCACAAATGACGAATGACCAATGACCAATCACAAATGACCAATCACAAATGACCAATGACTAATCTGATACCAAAGCAATTGCGAAAAAACAAGCAGCAACGCTACAAGCTGCTCATGGTAGCAATGGTTGTGATATTGTTGGTGTCTGTAACTTTGGCGGTGATGATTGGGCCTGTGCCGATTCCGCCTTTGCGAGTATGGCAGATAGCTTTATCCCAAGTGTTTCCCCAGGTGACAGGAGACTGGACGCAAGCACAAGTACAAATTGTCTGGCTGATCCGCTTTCCCCGTGTGCTGTTGGCTTTTTTTGTGGGTGCTGGACTATCGGTGGTTGGTGTGATTATGCAAGCACTGGTACGTAACCCGTTAGCTGACCCATTTATTCTCGGTATTTCCTCTGGCGCGTCCGTTGGTGCTGTTTTAGTCATTTTATTTGGGATTTTCTCATTTTTTGGTGTATATGCCTTATCTGTTGGGGCTTTTCTCGGTGCGCTGTTGGCATTTTTTGTGGTGTTTTTTTTAGCACGACGACAGAGAAACCTCTCCTCTACCCGCTTAATTTTAGTTGGTGTAGCAGTATCCTCTTTATTTGAGGCGGTAACAAGTTTTTTGGCGATTAAAGCGGGAAGTGGAGAAGCGACAAGACGAGTGTTATTTTGGCTATTGGGAGGACTTTCGGGAACAACTTGGACAGACTTAATTCTGCCTGTGCTGGCTTTGGTCTGGGGAATTTGGTATTTATTACTTCAGACGCGATCGCTCAATGCACTTCTCATCGGTGAAGAAACAGCACGGACTTTAGGAACTGACACCGATAGTTTCCGGAAACAGTTATTTTTTGTTACTTCCCTATTGACAGGTGTCATAGTTGCTGTAAGTGGTGTCATTGGCTTTGTTGGGCTAATGATTCCTCACAGTGTGCGTTTCCTTGTCGGTTCAGATCATCGCCGGGTGTTACCTGTGAGTCTTTTGCTGGGCGGCATTTTCCTCATTTGGGCAGATGTCCTAGCACGTACCATTGTCGCTCCAGAGGAACTACCGATTGGGATTGTGACTGCACTTTTCGGCGCTCCTTTTTTCATTTGGTTGATGCAAGGTAAAGGGGATGGAAAATGAATTTAGAGGTGAAACACCTATGTTGGAGTATTGAGGGAAAACAGATTTTGCATGACATTCATCTGCAAGTGTCATCGGGTGAGTTAGTAGGGCTGATTGGCCCTAATGGTAGTGGTAAATCAAGTTTGCTCAGATGTCTCTATCGTGTCCTGAAGCCAGATAGGGGGGTGATAACTCTCAACGGTAAGAATATCTGGCATTTGAGTACCCGTGAAATGGCACAAACTACAGCAGTTGTTTTGCAAGAGACATCTGCTGATTTTGACTTTACAGTTGCAGAAATGGTACTAATGGGGCGTAATCCCCATCAAGGTTTGTTTGACCGCGAGACAAAAAAAGACCACTTGATAGTTTTGAATGCTTTAATGCAGGTGGGAATGAATGACTTTGCAGAACGTAGTTTTATTTCCCTTTCTGGTGGAGAAAAACAGCGTGTATTAATTGCACGCGCCATCGCTCAACAAGCACAGTTTTTAATTTTGGATGAGCCGACTAATCACCTGGATATTCGCTATCAATTAGAACTTTTGGAACTGGTGAAGGGTTTGGGGGTGACGGCAATTGCAGCGTTGCATGATTTGAATTTGGCTGCTAGTTATTGCGATCGCATTTATGTTGTTCATCATGGCACAATCACAGCAGTCGGAACGCCCCAAGATTTATTACAACCTAGTTTAATTTGGGAAGTGTTTGGTGTGGGTTCAACCGTAGAAACCAACCCAAAGAATGGGAAGTTACACATCAGCTTTTTCTTAGATACAAAATAATACCATTTTGGATTTTAGATTTTGCGAAAAGTTGCGTGGGCGGGTTCCCCGACTTGAGCAAACTTTTCAAGACAGATTTTGGATTGGGTAAGGGTTGAACGGTAAGCTTTTGAGCCATCAATCTGTCGCAATCATTTTTTAATTTGGTATAAGTCAGTGTGAAAAAACAAAACTAAGTTAAAAAAAAGTCAACAAGCCTACCATCCTTTTCCCTCCCACCTCGCTTTCAAGCTAGGAAGCAAGAGTTTAAAATTCTTACTAGTAATGGCTTTAGAGCTTTTTTGCTAAAAAATATCGCTGATGACCGGGGGGAAAATCCTCTAAAATACCAAAGATTTGATAACCGAGACGTTGGTAAAAACCCAAGGCTTGAAAACTAAAGGTATCTAAGTATGCGTTGCCACAACCGCGTTGTTTAGCTAATTTTTCTGCCTCTAGCATCATTTTGCTGCCATATCCTTGACCGCGCAGTGTTTCGGATACCCAAAGATGCGAAATATACAGCCATTCCCAATTTGTTTTACCAACTAATCCAGCCACAATTGTACTGTCAGCATCTCGCACCCAAATAGCTAAAGGCTCGTATACATCTGGCTGTGTCTGACTGTTGTTATATTCCACCAGATGGCTGATGACAGTACGAATATCTTTTGCATCGGGTTGATGATCGATTGTAATTTTTAGATCACTCATCTGCGTCATTCGTACTAAATGGCGCTAGAATAACACGGAATCGCACTGCCGTAACTTTGGTCTTTCCGAGTCAAGCCTTTGTAAATCCTTCAACTATCTCAAGGTAGAGGTTTGGTAGCGGATTTGACACTATACCCAAATTAGGTTTGTAGCATCTATAACGCTAGTAAGATTTTTATGAATTCCCGGATTCGCTTTTTAATGTGTCCTCCTGACCACTATGATGTAGATTATGTGATTAATCCTTGGATGGAAGGGAATATTCACAAATCCTCACGCGATCGCGCTGTTGAACAGTGGCAGGGTTTATATCAAATTCTCAAAGAACATGCCATTGTAGATTTAGTTACACCGCAAAAAGGCTGGCCTGATTTAGTTTTTACCGCCAACGCCGGTTTAGTTCTGGGGGAAAACGTCGTTCTCAGCCGCTTTTTACACAAAGAACGCCAGGGAGAAGAACCATATTTCAAACAATGGTTTGAAGAAAATGGTTATAAAGTATATGAACTGCCCAAAGATTTACCATTTGAAGGTGCGGGTGATGCACTTCTAGACAGAGAAGGGCGTTGGTTATGGGCGGGATATGGTTTCCGTTCTGAATTAGATTCGCACCCATATCTGGCCAAGTGGCTGGATATTGAAGTGTTATCTCTGCGTTTAATTGATGACAGGTTCTATCACTTAGATACTTGTTTTTGTCCGTTAGCAAATGGCTATTTACTGTATTATCCCGGCGCGTTTGATTCTTACTCCAACCGCTTAATTGAAATGCGCGTCGCCGCAGAAAAGCGCATAGCCATCGCTGAAGCTGATGCTGTCAACTTCGCTTGCAATGCAGTGAATGTTGAGAGTATCGTGATTATGAATAAAGCCAGCGATGCTTTAAAATCTCGGTTGGCAGAAGTTGGTTTTCGAGTCCTGGAAACACCCCTCACCGAATTTCTCAAAGCTGGTGGTGCAGCTAAATGTCTCACTTTACGGGTGACAGAACCAGTCCGCGACGAAGTTCATGCCAATGTTTCTGTCGAAAGTCGGATTATTCGTTTAGAAGGACATTTGCTAGATTCTGGTTTAATTAACCGCGCCTTAGATTTGATTGTTGATACAGGTGGAAGCTTCCAAGTATTGAATTTCAACTTGGGAGAACAGCGCCAAAGTACATCGGCGGCTGAAGTCAAGGTATCAGCGCCATCTCACGAGGTGATGGAAGAAATTATCTCCCTGTTAATTGATTTGGGTGCGGTAGACTTACCCCAAGATGAACGGGATGCGAAACTGGAACCTGTGATTATGGCTGGTGTCGCGCCTGATGATTTCTACGTCAGCACAATTTATCCCACAGAGGTGCGGATCAATGGGCAATGGGTGAAGGTAGAAAATCAACGGATGGACGGTGCGATCGCCATTACTCAAAGTGCCAATGGTATAGTAGCAAGATGTAAAATTCTGCGGGATTTGGAAGTTGGGGAACAGGTAGTTGTCGATGTACTTGGTATCCGCACCATCCGCAAAACAGAATCGCGCGAACAACGCAACGCCCAAGAATTCAGCTTTATGTCCGCCGGGGTTTCCAGTGAACGCCGCGTAGAATTAGTGGTGGAACAAGTCGCTTGGGAATTACGTAAAATCCGTGATGCTGGTGGTAAAGTAGTTGTCACGGCTGGCCCTGTGGTGATTCACACTGGCGGTGGTGAACATCTTTCTCGCTTGATTCGAGAAGGTTATGTGCAGGCTTTACTGGGCGGAAATGCGATCGCTGTTCACGACATCGAGCAGAATATTATGGGAACATCTCTCGGTGTAGATATGAAGCGGGGTGTTGCAGTCCGGGGTGGACATCGCCATCACCTGAAGGTAATTAATAGCGTTCGTCGTCATGGCAGCATTGCCAAGGCTGTAGAGGCGGGGGCAATTAATAGTGGTGTGATGTATGAATGCGTCCGCAATAATGTACCGTTTGTCTTGGCTGGTTCTATTCGGGATGACGGGCCTTTACCTGATACCCAAATGGATTTAATCAAAGCGCAGGAAGAATATGCCCAAAATTTAGAAGGCGCAGAGATGATTTTAATGTTGTCATCAATGCTGCACTCCATTGGTGTGGGGAATATGACCCCATCTGGTGTGAAAATGGTTTGTGTGGATATTAACCCGGCTGTGGTGACTAAATTGAGCGATCGCGGTTCGATTGAATCGGTGGGTGTTGTGACAGATGTGGGATTATTCCTCAGTTTGTTAATCCAGCAGCTTGATAAGTTGACAAGTCCCTACGTTTCTAAGGTAGGTTAGTCAACAGACTACACTAGACGCACACAAAGGAAATGGTAAGAGTAGCTTTAACAAGAGAGTTGCAGATTAACTGGGTTAGTTTCATCGCTGACTTTATGTTGGTAGGAATGGTTTTCGGCCCTCCCATTGCTCCTTTTTTGGCTGCGTCTGGATTATGGTTACTTGGGGGTATTGCGAACATCATTTATTTCATGGGAAATCATGTGTGTCCGCAACCAGAAATGGGCTTAGATTTAGCACCCCCATTTATCATGGCTGTTTGTATGCGCTGTTATGGTACGGTTACAGGTTTGTTAATTACTCGGCTGCTGTATGCTGTGACTGGTGGTAAAGGTTTTTACTGGTTAAGTCAATACGGCTGGAATGGTGCTGCTTTCGCCAGTGTGTTGATGATGGCTTACCCGTTGGAATTAGCAGCACAAATTTTTGACTTGTGGGATTTTAATAATTATCTGGTTACGCCCTTTGGGTTAATTACAGGTTTGGCTTGGGGGCTGTTTACAATGCCGATTTTGCATAATGGGCAACGTGATTGAATACTGTATGAAGTAATAAAGGTGGGTAAAATCTACATATAAAGGCTAACTTATACTTAAACTATGCCTAAGTTAGATATTATTCACAATGCAGTAAAAAATGCACTGATAAAAGATGGCTGGGCAATTACACATGACCCTTATGTAATTCAGTATCGAAGAACAACATTATACGCTGATCTGGGTACTGATCGGGCGATCACAGCTCAGAGCTAATTACTTTATTGATGGCTCAACCGATTTCGGCGCTTGAGTAAAGATTATGAGGTTTATTCCGACGTGAGTGCAGCGATGATTTATGGTTCTTTGCTTCGTCTCATGGTTAGGCGATTAGCTATTTAATATTTACTTTACGAATCAGCTCTTATCCTGTGTTTATGCAATATTTTACAGAAAATAGGCGATCGCCTGCATACACAGCATAAGAGTAGGCTGAGTGCGATCGCATTAGAAGATTTTTCTATCCTCATAGTGAAAAAAAGCAGGATATTAAGGGCTATTCCTGCTTTCTACTATGATTTTGCTTGAACATTTAAAGCATATTCTTTAAATCTTTCTAAATCAGCCTGAATTGTTGATTCGACAACCCTGCCTAAAAACAGGTTATCCATAATTTTGCCAATAATGCCAGGGATAGCATAGGACACAGTTAGCTTGACAATACTACTAGTGTGGCGATCGTAAAACCGAATCGCTCCCTGATTTGGCAAACCATCAATTGATTTCCACTGGATAATCTGGTTAGGGATAATTTTGAGAATCTGAGATTTCCAGGTAAATTCTAAACCGCCAGTGTTGAGTTTCCAAATAGATATTTCTGGATCATCAGGCGGTATTTTGACCGAATCAATCCATTTCATCCATCGGGGCATTTGTTCTAAATCAGACCACAGACTCCACACTAAATCAATGGGAGCCTCTACTTCTACCTGTACACTATGCTCTAGCCAATCTGACATTCTTTGTTGTTCCTCTGGGGTGCGCTACTGCTTGATTGTCTCTAAAATCGCTTTTGCTGCCCGTCTTCCAGAAATTGTTGCTCCTTCCATACTATCGATATAATCTTGCTGGGTATAGCTACCTGCTAGGAAGAAATTAGGAATGGGAGTTTTTTGGTTGGGGCGGTATAAATCCATCCCTGGGGCTTCTCGATAAAGAGATTGGGCAAGTTTCACAACACCATACCAAGTCATGTTGAGTTCCCGCGATGAGGGGAAAAGTTCATGTACTTGCTTGAGGACGTGCTGGGCGATCGCTTCGTTACTTTCCTTAATAAATGGATCTCCCGGTGTGAGTACTAGTTGCAGTAACGAACCTTGTCCTGGGCGATAGTAATCACTAGGACTAGTCAACGCCAAGTCAGCAAAACAAGAAAAGTCTGCATCAGCAGTATACAGCAAGTTATCTATGCCTGCGGCATGGTTGAGTTGTTGACGTTTCTCAGCATCTTGCAATTCTGTCACCCAACCATCAAAACGCAACTGGACTGTAGCTACAGGTACTGCATCTAATTTATAAATATTGTCAAATTCCGACCATTTTCGCCAATCTGCGGGTAATATTCGCTGAATGCCTGGAATATCACAGGCGCAGACATAAGCATCTGCGGTGATGGTTTCTGTGGTATCACCTTGAGCTACGACTATCCCAGTAACGTGGGTTTGTCCATCTGCTTCGGCAAATTGAATTTCTCGGACTTGGCGACGAGTATAAACTTTCGTGCCTCTGGCTGCCAAATATTCCAGAATTGGTTTATGTAAATACCCTTCCGGGGAACCTTCCAACATCCGCAACACAGAAGCTTCGCTTCTGACTGCGAAAAACTGGAAGATAGTTAACATACAACGGGCAGAAATATTTTCACAGTCAATGAATCCCAACGCATAAGCGATGGGATTCCACATCCGTTTAATGCTACCTTCACTACCACCGTGACGACGAAACCAATCAGCAAAGCTAATTTTATCTAGGTTGCGGATGGTTTTCATTGCCCCGTCAAAGTCTACTAATCCTCTGACAATGGGACTGGTACCAAGGGCGATCGCATTTTGTAACTTATCTTGTAAAGATAGTTGGGAAGTTGTGAAAAATGCTTTCAAGCCATTAAAAGGCGCACCTGTGAAAAAACGAAAATCTAATGCACCGGTGCGTCCGCCCTTATTAATAAAAGTATGGGTGTGTTCTTTCAGGCGTAAATGTGACAACGCACCCACTTTTTCCATTAACTCAAACAATTGATAGTAGCAGCCAAAAAAGACGTGCAAACCCATTTCTACATGGTTGCCATCGCCATCTACCCAACTGCCGACTTTACCACCAACAAACGGACGGGACTCAAAAATCTGGACTTCACAGCCAGCATCGGCTAAATCTACTGCGGTTGCTAGTCCAGCCAATCCCGCACCTACAATTGCAACGCGCATTCCGTTCTACCTCTTCAGTTTCTTTACAAATTGTAACTGGGTTGGTGTCGGAATTTGCCACTAGCATCAAGCCGATTTGCGAGGTTTCACACTCGCTGAGTTAGAAATTAGTTGTCAGAGATTGATCAGGAGTCCACCAGTATGTAGATGCACTATGGGGTTCAACCCAGGAGTAATAAAAGCTATTTTATTACTTGATTTAATTCCTGATTACTAAATTTACTTCCTGCAAAATGCTTGTGTGGGGTTACACAAACAGAAGTAAAGGTGGACTGAAAAAGCATAATAGATATTTCTAGTCAAAGTAGTGACTATTCTAGGATGCTTTTTCTTTTCTATTTTGCTTCCTTGTTGTCATCAGATGTTGGTAATCCTCGAATCAGTTCTCGAATTACATCTGTTGCAGGTCTACCTGTCTGCTGACAATATTTTTCTAGCTTTTCTGCTTCCTGTGTTGCTAGATTCACAGTTATACGTTTAACGGCCCATTTTTTATTAGTCATTATCATGCTATCTGCTGTATGTTAACACCATCAAAACAACAAAAGACTCCAGATAAGGAGGTATAAGATTATCAGAGTTTGTGTCAAGAAACAAGCAATGCTACAGACACAAAAATCATCATTTTGTCAAATTATTCATCATTTTTGTGGAAGATAATCAGAACGGGATCACTATTGTGGCAGGAAAAGTCCTTGGTGTACATTCATGAGTTGTAACAATTGCACTAATGATGTTTTCAAGACAACCTGACATGAAATTTCATCAATTAATTTGAGATACCTAAGCTTCACTCAATTGAGATTACCGATATTTTTATTCAGAAAAAGTATTTCAACTTTTCTGCTGCATCACCTCATTTGTCAACAACGTTAGACGCTAATACATCTACTAGTTATTTAGGTGTGTATATTTGACTGGTAATTACCCAATAGTAAGCACCTACAAAGGTTCACTCCCAATATTCACCAGTTTTTATCTGAATTTAGGCATGATTTTTTGGTACTCATTGGGTGAATATATCAACAAATTATGGTTGATGATTTCAGCAATCATTGACTGACTCTTTTATCTCAAATGGGTAAAAATGAGATTTGATTAATTACTATTTTTAGTAGTAATACAGTGATGTTTGAGTTGATTACAAATTCTGTGCTGAAGTTTTCGTAAATTTTGCAATTATAGTTTTGTTCTGCACACATCACTATTTTCGTTTCATGATTTGATCAACTATGACAAGTCTCTAATTGATGAAACGAATTTTAGTCAGTCTGTCGTACAAACTTAGGAATAAATCTCAATTTGCTTTGGAAAAATTTTAATTCTTTTTTAGCTTCCCTCCTTGGAAATTCCAGTCCAAAATTATTTAATCAGCACTCACCTCATAAGGGAATAGTTGCTTGATTTTTAGTGTTAAGGCTATTATAACCATGATTTTTCGGCTTTAAATAATCTTCATTTAGTACTTGATTAGCAGGTTTATCGAACTTTATAAAAAAAATATAAAGGATAAAATGTCTGAAATAAAGTTTTCAGTAATTACTGAGAAAAATAACCTTGATGATTATCAAGAAGCCTCAGAATTTCAACATTTTAGGATAAAGTTCAAATAGTTATTTAACTTCCTCATTAAGATGTTCAAAAAATGATCACTGGAATAGTTATCATAATTTAGTGAAAAAATTACCGAAAATTTCCAGCATATCTATGCTTCATGAACTTTGCATAAAGTAATTTAGCCAAGCCCTAAATATTGATGGGCAGAATAATCTAAAAACACAAGCAAATCTGCTTTGTATTTGTCTTCACTAGCCAACTAAACAAATCCTGAAATTTTGGGATTTTGGGGGAAGATAAGGGAAAAGAGGCAAGAGGGAACACTGATCCTGCTGGAGACGCTACGCGAATGACAAGCTATACCAAGTTGCAATCAAAGACATTAATTTGAGCTGGGAGTGGGGAGTAGGAATACTATTTCTGAACGCAACCTATACCAAATTGAAGAATGATTGCGACAAATGAATTGCCCAAAAGCTTACCAGTAAAGCCTGTCTCAATCCAAAATCTAAAATCTAACATGGTATTGGTATAAGGATTTTAGACACATACACCCCTATACCCTCGCCAAAACCCTTGATTTTTCGTTTTTATGCGTAAGTTCTCATGTTGATGAAATTACAGTTGTGGCATAAGTTGTAAAGTGCCAAGACCCAAATCTTTGGGTGAAAGCGATCGCGCTTCAAACAAAGCCACCATATCGCGCAGTTGAGGATTACCGCGAGCTGCGCCGGTTAATCCTTTGGCAATAATTAAACCGCAGTAACCTTTGGTGTTCTTACACCTCTGATTCCATTTTTTGCGAGCTTCGACATGGATGGGATCATCATCTAAAAATTCGCCGAATAAAAACAATTCACCATTTTGAGTTTGCAGCAAACCCAAGTCGTAGCGATCGCCATCAAACGGATCAGCGCCAGGATTAAAGCAGATGGCTTTGAGTCCACCAGCCGCTTCTATATTTTCAATTACCGTCTTGGCTTTGGGGCGGGAAGTTTGAATCAAGATTACAGGTAATCCATCACCTACCTGTTTAATTTCCCCTGCTGGATGATAAGTTACACCTTTGCGGAGATATTCCAACATTTCCCAAGACACCACACCCAAGCTGAGAAAAGAATCTTCAGGAATTAAGTCATCGCGTAAAGACCGGAAAATCGGGGAATCTGATGTGTCTATTTCCGATTCATCTGTACCAAAGCCAGCCATTTCCTCTAACTCAGCAGCCAATTTTGGCATCGAAGCAACCTTCACTGGAACCGATTTAGTTGCGCCCTCGGCTTCGGGAAGAGAAATTCGATAGCGATGGCTGAGTTCCGGGAAGATGTCATCAGATAACTGACGACGATGGTCACGAATAAAACGACATAAACTTTCTAAAGCAACATAAACTACTAGCGCCTCTTCGTCATATAAAACAGAACGCAGTCCTTCTAAGGGGTGAATGTTGCCAAAAGTCGGGGCGATTTCTGATAACTCCATCTCGGCTAAATCGTCTGTTTCATCTTCATCCTCGTCATCCGCATCGAGGCTTTCAAAAGTGAGAAATAGACAATCTTGCTTGAGAAAAGCTTCTTCTAAATGTCCTTGGGAATCTTCATGTTGCAAAACTGCGGCCCGAAAACGTTGCAGGGATTCTTCCGAGCGATAAAACAAAATGCCGTACTCCATCCCCAACATTCCCATGACTGAGGCATAAAGTTTCCCGACATCCCATTTATTAATTTCGATGGAGATAATTTGCTGTTCTTCCAAAAATTCCCAAGGGGCTGCTTGCCAAAGGGCAAAAGCCTTTTCTTGCAAAGCTTGGGCATACTGTGGCGGTAAATCTGGAATTTGGCTATCAACAATTTCTGCAAAGCCGCGAAATAATTCATCAATTAAGGGTAAGTCTGGGGCGTAGTCAATCACAATATCTAAATCTTGCAGCACGCCACGCAGGTAAAATTGAATTTCTCGGTCTTTGACTACAATTTTTTGGGGTCTGGCAGGTTTAGCCGGACTGTGGGGATGCTCCATTGCCCGCATCAGGGTGCGAACAATTGCTTCTGGGCCTGTTTCGGGAGGTACTACATCCATGCCACGAACAACACCTTGTGAGCCATCAACCCAAAGAATACAATCACCATTGGCCGATGAGTCGGAATGCGGGATTGGTGACGATGACAATGGACGGCGATCGCCCTCCCATACAGAAGGAATTTGGGGTAATTTATTCAACCGACGATTGGTAGAGCGATTAAAACTTGTCATAGAGTCAGTTCATCAAAGGAAGCAATTTGTATATCAACTGTTGGGGATGGCTAACCTGGAAAGAAATTTTCCGGGCTGTACCTGGAGAGGAATGGCGACTCAGGTTGCCACAAGGCTGAAATTCTGAAAATACCGAATGTTTAAATACACCGAGTCTCTCAATTCTAGAATAAAAAGCTTTGCCTGCTTTTGACGGAGTGTTTACAATTGGCAATTTCTGGCCTCAATGTCGCTAGAATATATACACAAATTACCCATCAACCCAGCAGCAATTACAAGTTTGTATAAAGTTACTAGTTATTAAGGAGTTAACAAAATATGACACAAGCAACCCAACCTCAACAACGTGGCATTTTATTAAGCGAAGCAGCTTTGCGCCAAGTCAAACTCCTGCAAGCGCAACAAGGTCAAGATTTATGCCTGCGGGTAGGAGTGCGACAAGGGGGATGCTCCGGGATGTCTTATATGATGGACTTTGAAGACAAGAGCAAGATCACCCCCCAGGATGACGTTTTTGACTATGACGGCTTTCAAATTGTTTGCGATCGCAAAAGTCTGTTGTATTTGTATGGCTTGATGCTTGACTATAGCAATGCAATGATTGGCGGCGGTTTTCAGTTCACTAACCCTAACGCTAGTCAAACCTGTGGTTGTGGTAAGTCATTTGGTGTGTAGTAAGATTGTCATTTGTCATTTGTTCTTTATATTGACTAATGACTCTTGACCAATGACTATTGACTCTTGACTAATGACTAACACCGTTGAATCCTTGTTTGATGAAGGTTTGGAACGTTATAAAGCTGGCGAATCAGTGGATGCTTTGATCCCTGTGTTTAAGGAGGTATGCGATCGCGCTCCCAAAACCGCCGCCGCTTGGATTTGTCTAGCATGGTTATATATGTTAGACAACAAGTCCAACTTAGCTTATAAGGCTGCACAAAAAGCTGTCAAGCTAAGTCCCCAAGACCCACAAGCCAGAGTTAATTTAGCTATAGCAATGCTAGAAACTGGTCAAAAAGGGTTACGCCAACACATTGATGTTGTACAACAGTTATTCTTGGTAAACCCAGAATGGCGCGATGAAATTAACGGTAGTATTGAAGACGGTCTGAGTCGAAAACCAGACTGGGAAAGTCTCAGAAAAGTTAAGAAGTGGTTATTTGAAGAGTAGAGGTGAGAGGATAGAGGTTAGCGGCTAGGGGCTAGAGGTGAAAGTAACATCCTTAGTGAGCGTCACTTTGTCATAGCTAATTTATATTGCTTAATTTTTATATTCCTAACCTCTAGCCCCTAGCCCTAGCCCCTAGTCTCAAATTGTCGATATGAAAGATAAACTACTAAATTGGCTGAACTTGATTTTGGTAGCCGATGTGTTCTTGGTGTTATTTGGCTTTGGTTGGTTTGCGATCGCAGTTTTTGGTGATGCTGCGGGCATAAATTTGGGTCTTGATTTATGGCACAAGCTTTGGCAACCATTATTTAACCCCGCTATTGGCATCCTGATGGGGGGTGCAATTTTAAGCGGAATTATCAGTTGGGTATCTCGGAAATTTCTCACTGATTAGTTATTTGTCAATAGTCAATAGTCCAGTTTTTTGACTATTGACTATTGACTTTTATTATAAAATTTGCTTCAAAGCTGGTTGTAAATTGGGATATTGATAGGTGAAACCTGATTCTAAAGTGCGCTTTGGCAGAACCTGTTGACCTTCTAAAACGACAATTGCGCCGTCTCCCAGTAAAGCTTCAATGGCAAAAGCCGGAACAGGCAACCAAGAAGGACGATTTAAGACTGTTCCGACAGTTTGAGCCAGATCATTCATCCGTACCGGATTTGGAGCAGTGGCATTATATACTCCTTCCATATCTGACTTGCTTAAAGCTTGCAAAATTAAGTTCACTACATCGTCAATATGAATCCACGAAAACCATTGGCGACCACTACCAATTGGCCCTCCAGCAAACATCTGAAAAGGTGGAATCATTTTGGCTAAAGCTCCACCCTTACCAAGAACAATCCCAAAACGCAGAATTACCAGTCGCACACCCGCATCTTTAACCTTTGTGGCTTCTGCTTCCCAGGCTTGGCAGACTTGAGCCAAAAAATCATTACCCGATACACTGGCTTCATCAAAAGTAGCGGTTTCACTTGTACCGTAGAAACCAATAGCAGAAGTGTTAACTAATACTCTGGGTTTGGAGTTAGCTTTAGCTATGGCTTCAACTATTTTCTGAGTACCTAGCTGACGACTATTGAGGATTTCTTGCTTACGTTCTGCTGTCCAGCGTCCCTCACCAATAGGTTCGCCTGCCAGATTCACGACAGCTTCGCAACCACTAACGGCATCTTGCCAAGTACCTGATGTTGTTGGTGTGTATGTAATAATTTCTACACTAGGAAAATTGACGGCTGGAAACACCTTTTGAGCAAAACCAGCATTACGTGTTAATACCAATACTTGATGACCTTCGGTTTGCAGTCTTTCTACTAAACGACTCCCGACTAATCCTGTTGCTCCTGTAATTGCTACTTTCATTCTGCACCTCCCCAAAGCCTTATACAATTTTGGATTTTAGATTGAAAATTGCTGTCTCAATCTATGTTCGGCCAATCCATTTCCCGCCATTCTCTAGAAAATTGGACTTATTTTAAAGTTTTTTATCAAATTTTCAAGATGTGTTTCTCTGGTAAGTTAGGGAAAAGCACTGAATTTCAGCCAATTTGCCAGTACCTTTATGTAATCAATCTGTAATGTATTGCCGTTTGGCGGCTTTGGTATTATACGATGGACGGAGTGTTGCAATGCTTGGGGCTATTATGGCTCGCTATACCTGTTCATTTACAATTGGTCTTTCGATTGACCGTCTTCAGCCATTATTGTTAGAACTTCTCCAAGGCTGCGATTTGGAAATTCAGTATTACAAGTCAGATTACATTCTGGCTCGTGAAATTCCTGGTAATGTTTTCTTTTCTAAATCGGTCAAAGTTGAAGTATTCATTGACAGATCAAGCGCCACTGAAACAGAATCCCGGATGAGTGTCATTGTGAAAAATGAAGAATTGCCCATTTACTTGGAGAATCACTGCCAAAAAATGTTTGAATTTGTCAAACAGGAAATTGAACAAAGTCGCCATTGGCATTTAATTCAAAGTCTCGCTGGTTAATTACAGCAGATTTCAAGTGAGTGAAATACATCATTTAGTTGTTAAAGCTAAATAGATAGCCTATTCTCATTGTGAATTCTGCTGTAAGTGGAAGGCTACTAGTACAGGTCGGCTTAAATAAACAGACCACACTTCGGCTGCGCTCAGTACAAGTACGCTCAGTGACCATAAGAAATTGCTAAAAGGCTTGTGGTATAGTTATTATTTCTTTTTCCTTTTGCCTTATTGTACTAGGCTAACTGCGACAAATTGAGCTGGTGTAAAACAGGCGAACTATCCGCAAATTAGCTGATTTTTATTTTTGCACATCTTCTGGATCGTCGGTCATACCAGGGTTAATTAGAGTGATATCGTACTCACTGGAATCAGTTTGTCCTGAACGTTGAGTATTTCTCAAGAGATAATAAATGGCGCGTACTTGAGGGCCAAAAACAATTTCATCTTCATTTTTTAAATCGTGGGCTGGCATTTTGCGCCCATTAATCATCAGTCCATTGGCACTAGGTCTACCTTTGGCATCACCATCTACAATTCGATAGTAATCTGTTTGATTGTTTTTTCCTCTTGGCAATCTGACTAAGGTAGCATGATGGCGAGAGACAAACTGAGAGAATAAACGGATGTTGCAATCACGGTCTCGACCAATAGAGTAAACAGGATTTTCGAGAGAAAATTCCTTACGACCTTGATCATCTTCAAGAATCAGTAGATGGCTTTCATGAGTTTCTGGTGCCATTGATATATCGTGATCACTATCAACAGAATTTTGATTAATTAATGTTGGTCTATTATTATTTACTACCATTCTTGCTTACTACAGTCTGTGGTGATAACTCTGACAAACTTGAAAGCTGTTCTGACTCAGAAGAGTAGAACATTAAGGTTCTACTCTGTAAAACCATTTCACTTAAAAAGTGATACAGATACAAAAGCCGCGCCTCGACTTCTCCTGACGGAGACGCTGCGCGAACGCTCGGCGAACAGAAGGAGAGGTGCAGATAAAGTGATTTGTATCAGTAATTTCGTGAATTGGTATAAGATGTTTTACACCTAACTAACAATTCAGTTTAACCTGTGTTGAGAAAACTGGCATTCAGTTTGCATTCTCAGAAAATACTGAGTCACCGAAGTTTGCTCAACGCGGGGAACCCGCGCACGCAACTTCTCGCTGAGTGCTGAGTAAAAATACTAATAGGACTTACACAGTCAAACGAAAAATCAAAGGTGTAGAGAAGGGTGTGAAGGTATATGAGTATATATATCCAAAAACCTTACACCCTCAAACCCTTTCACCCCCACACCCAGTCTCCACAGACAATCTTTGTGCATAA
Organism: Anabaena sp. FACHB-83; assembly: GCF_014697485.1. Classification (NCBI taxonomy): domain Bacteria; kingdom Bacillati; phylum Cyanobacteriota; class Cyanophyceae; order Nostocales; family Nostocaceae; genus Anabaena; species Anabaena sp. FACHB-83. The sequence continues at coordinate 28,485 of NZ_JACJRY010000003.1, forward strand.
GTCCTAACTAAGCTGATTGCCTGTGAGTTAGTCTTCGTAAGAATATGGAGTTAGTCACAACACTGACTGAACTAAAGGCCATGAGTGCGGCGGCGTTTGATGGACTGAGGACGAAACCCATACTAGGTAATAAAACACCAGCTGCTAAAGGAATCCCCAAGGTATTGTATGCAAAAGCCCAAAATAAATTTTGGCGGATTTTGTTGAATGTGGCACGACTGAGGCTAATGGATTCTACAACGTCACTTAAGCGATCGCGCATCAAGATAATTTCCGCAGTTTCCATTGCTACATCTGTGCCTGAGTGTAAGGCAATCCCGACATCGGCTTGAGATAAAGCGGGTGCATCATTAATGCCATCTCCCACCATCGCTACAATTGAGTGCCGAGTGTTGAGTGCTGAGTGCTGAGTCACCGAAGTTTGCTCAACGGGGGGAACCCCCGCACGCAACTTCTCGCTGAGTGCTGAGTGTTGGGTTTCAGTTTGTAGAGATTTAATTAGTTCGGCTTTTTTACTGGGTGGGACTCCGGCGACGATATCAGCATGATCTAATCCTAGTTGTTTACCGATCGCATTGGCGGCTTCTTGGCGATCGCCACTAAGTAACATTACCCTTAAACCCTTATGCTGCAATTTTTGTACTGTGGTTTTGGCATCAGGTCGTAAGGTATCTTGAATGGCGATGAGTCCCACTAAACTACCCCCAACAGCAACACATACAACTGTTTTGCCTGCTGTCGCCAGTCTTTGAATTTCGTATTGGGCAATTTCACTAACCACAACTCCATGCCAACTTAACCAATCTTGATTGCCTAACAGCACTATTGTTTCTTCTACTACCGCAGACACTCCTAACCCTGGTTCGGTATGGAAATCAACGGCATTGGGAATAGTTAATTGCTGACGTTGTACTTCTTGTTGAATGGCTTTAGCTAAGGGGTGATAAGTGCCACTTTCTACTGCTGCGGCTAGTTGCATGAGGGAGTAGGAAGTAGAGAGTGGGGAGTGGGCTAGTTCTAGGCAATCAGTAACAGTAGGATTACCAGTGGTGAGTGTGCCTGTTTTATCAAAAACGACTGTATTTAGTTTGTGGACTTTTTCTAAAACGTCACCGCCTTTGATTAATAAACCGCGTTCTGCGCCTATACCAGTGCCGACGAGAATGGCTGTGGGTGTGGCTAGACCTAAAGCACAGGGACAAGCAACTACCATCACGGCGATCGCTAGTTTTAAGCTAGTTAAGAGTGCTGAGTGCTGAGTGCTGAGTGCTGAGTTTGTATTGTGGGCGGTGTGACTCATCATTTCCATACCACTGGAGATGATGATATCAGGCCAAATGTTTGTGCCAAAAAAGTACCAAAAGACAAAGGTGAATACAGAAGCGGTCAACACGCCGTAGGTGAAGTATCCAGCGACTTTATCGGCTAATTTTTGTACAGGTGCTTTGCGGGTTTGGGCTGCTTCTACTAGGGCGACAATTTGCGCCAAGGTGGTATCGTTGCCTGTACGGGTTGCTTGAATTGCGATCGCACCTGATTGGTTGATTGTGCCGGCAGTAACTAGATCACCTGCTTGTTTACTTACAGGTACAGCTTCGCCCGTTAACATCGACTCATCTATGGTTGTCTGCCCAAAGCGCACTTCACCGTCTACGGGAATTTTATCTCCAGGTAATACCTGCAACCATTCACCCACCCGCACTTGTTCGGCGGGGATTTCGATACTGTTAGCCGCAATTCCCAATTTTTCTGGGTCTGGGTTGGGAATTAACCTGGCTACCTGTGGTTGGAGTGCGAGTAATTGCCGAAAGGCGTTAGCCGCCCTACCTCTGGCTTGTCTTTCTAAGGTTCTGCCCAAAAGGATAAAGCCTAACATCATCACTGGTTCATCAAAGAAGCACTCCCAACCCATTTGGGGAAACAACAGCGCCACTAAACTCGCAGTGTAAGCGGTGATTGTTCCCAAACCGATTAAGGTGTTCATATTGGGAGAATTGCGCCGCCAACCCAGCCAGCCATCAACAATAATAGGACGGCCAGGAAATAACAGTGCTACTGTTGCGAGTCCACAATGAAACCAGATGTTGTCTAATATTGGCCAAGTTATGCCAAAGAAACTGCTCAGATGCCCAATTCCCGACAACACCAGTAATATAGCAGCGATCGCTAATTGTCGGAATGCTGCACGCATTTCTTGGTGCTGTCTGTTGGCAGAATCTTCTAAAGCAGCTTGTTGGCTAGATTTGCGGGGTTGAGTTGGAAATCCAGCAGTAGTTAATCGCTTTGCCAGTGCATCTGCATCTACCGCCCCAACTTCTGACTCTACGACTGCAACTTCTGTCGCCAAATTGACGCAAGCAGTTTTGACCCCCGGATATTGAGTTAGCTGACGTTCTACAGCACTTACACACCCAGCACACTTCATCCCTCCCACATCCAGAATAATTGTCTCGGAAGCGGGGGCTAGTTCTGGGTCAAGGTTCGTTTTCGACACAAGTTGCATGGCAAGTTTTTAGATTCACTACGAACATCTAACGCCTGATTATAAGCGTCTCTATTTCGAGCGTAGGCGAAATTTGGAACTATGACTGAATATCAATAACATTAATTTTTCGGCGTTGCTAATGAGTGGGATGAATTTTGTTTCGCGCAAAGGCAAGGCACTTCCACCCTCACTGCGTCTGAAAAATATTCTGCACCATCACTTTATCTGTACTGCTTGCGGCTTTATCTAACTCTGCTATTTCGCCAGCATCGAGTTGCCAACCCAACGCACCAATATTATCTTGTGCTTGGGCGAGGGATTTTGCACCAGGGATGGGAATAGTCCCTTTACAGATACACCAGTTAATGGCTACCTGTGACATGGTTTTATTTTTTGATTGGGCGATTTCTTGTAAACATGCTAACAGCGATCGTACTCCCGGTAATAACTGTCTAAATAACAACCCACGCACACCTTTGGGAACATTCCCTGTCTCGGAATATTTACCTGTTAATATCCCCAAAGCCAAAGGACTGTAGGCAATTAATTTAATCCCCAATTCATCACACACATCTTTGAGTCCCAGTTGCGTCACCGGATAAGTCGATAATAAAGAATACTGCACTTGCAAGGTGGAAATCGGCACACCTCGTTCGGCAAATCTTTGCTGCACCATTTTTAAGCGTTTTGGCCCATAATTCGACAACCCAACACCTTTCACTAAACCTTGTTCGTAAAGATCAGCCAAACCCTCTAATAAACCTTTTTCTTGCCAAGGTGCATAATTAGCCGTAGACCAGTGCATCTGTACTAAATCAACATTTCTACCTAAACGCTGGGCGGAAGACTGACAAGCTTTAATCATTGACTGGCGCGTCCATCGCCAAGGATACGCAGCCAGCTTTGTTGCAATGCAAATCTTTTCCTGGTTTAAACCTTGATATGCTTGAGCAAATCGCCCCAAGAGTAACTCACTACGTCCATTTAATCTCCCAGTACCGTAAGAATCACCCGTGTCAAATAAAGTTACACCATTACTGACACATAAGTTAAACACAGCTTGTAGCTGCTCATCCATGTTTTCGTTGTATCCCCACAGCAGTTGGTTTCCCCACGCCCAAGTTCCGCAACCCATTTTTGCTAGGGATAGTTCTCGACTGATTTGCATTTTGATTGTCAATCACGCACCATCTGTATTATCGGCATACATCGGCCTTTAATTTCATCCTGAGTGCTGAGTGCTGAGTGCTGAGTGCTGAGTAATAAATTGTCTCCTACCTCCGGTTGGTGAGCTTGTCCTGAGCGTAGCCGAACCACTCCCCAACTCCCTACTCCCAACTCCCTACTTTTTCAAGCCAAGTGCATAAACACAAGTTTCAGCAGTTCTGCACGGGTAAAAGGTTTAGTTAAATAACCAGAGGCTCCGACTAATTTAGCTTTGACTTTATCCACAATTCCTTTATTACCTGTGACAAAAATAATCGGAGTATGTTTAAAGGTAGAATTATTGCGAATTATTTTGCATAATTCATAACCATCAATTCCAGCCATGTTGAGATCCAACAAAATTAAGTCTGGTTTATGGCGAATAATTGACATCACCGCTTTGAGGGGATCATCAATTGTCACTACAGAAAAATTCTCACTTTCCAAAAAACGACTAATTTCTTTGAGAATTGTCTGGCTATCATCCACAGAAATGATTTTATAGGTCTTTTTGGCGGTGACGGTAGTAGTCGTTACTCTTTCGGGCGGAGAGTTTATGGTATTTGGTATTGTTAATTCCTGAAGATTGTGAATTGATGGTGAGGTTGCTTGGGGCGATCGCACCACCAGGTTAAAATCTTCAACAGCCAGCGCCGTTTCTGCTTCTAGATAGCGACTACTGGGTTCTACTACTGTGTCGATGAATTGTCTGTTGAGTAATGCTGTTGTATATCGAGCAGATCCTGAAACTTCCGGCTGATGCTTTGGTAATTGATCAAATGGTGGATCTGGTTCGTGCATAATTACCCCTCCTTGCACAATATGAGGGTATAAATGTTGAGCCAGTTGCATTTCATCTTGATTCATAATTACAGCCAGATGTCGCAGGCTAAACCCTTTCATCCAAGCTGTTAATTCTCGTGGTAGTTGCGGTAAGTTCTTGCTGTGGAAATTCCTGTTAATTAACAGATATGGACGCTGATAAGGTGAAGAAATTTGGGGAGCGAAAGATTGCCAATTTTGTAGTCTAATGTGACAAATTTCTAGAGTTTTTTCGACATCCAGACGACAAATTTTGCTCAATGTTTGGGTTGCATCACTTAAAGCATAAGTACCTGTTTTTACTAACAAAAATGATTCCATCACTTCTTTGACAAGTTCTTGAATCAAAATTGTCGCTTGTGCATCATCCAGATAACCTTCTTTAATTAGCCAATGAATTGCTTGATAGTCAGCAGGCTGAGTTGATAAATCGTTGCTATTAGCAATGGCATGATTAAAAACATCAGATTCAAAATTCATGCGTAATTCTACGCGAATTTCGCTACTGAGCAAATTCAGGCGGCGCAGCTGGCGTTCTAATCTATCAAAAGGTTCAACTGAGTTTGTCGCGTAGGTGATGTTTCCCTGTTCTAAATAAATTAGCCATGTTACTAGGTTGCTAAATGCTTGTATACAAGTCGTTTCGACACTATGAGACAGTTGTTTTAATAAACTATGAGGACGTAAAACTGTAAATGTACCGAAATTAGACATTTTAAAAAATTGTTTTAGAAAATTATACAGAATCTATGCAAATTTGGATTCTTAAGTATGTTTTACTTTATTAGTTTTAATCTGTCTCCCGGACAATTATTCTCTCGACCGATAAAATAAATCGAGATTAACAGCTATGGAAATCAAAGTCTTACCCAGTCAGCTTGACAATCTACGAAGACAAAACAGCAATACCTATAAAATACTTTTCATTACTATTTCTGAAAAGTCATAGTGGAAGTTAGTATTTTTACTCAGTCAGGAGTCAGAGCTTACGCTTTACCAATCTTTACCCACAAATATTACCTTTAGGAGGCTCAAGTACCAACAGATCCAAGACACCAACCTAAATCAATCGAAATTTGACATTTGATTAAGAGTTACCCACACCCTAGATTCAAGCCCAGGAAAATACATCTGTCATCAGATAGATTATTTATGAAGAAGAATTAAGAACACATCCGTCAGAGTTCAGCATGAATTTTGTACGACACTTCTCCTGGCGGAGACGCTACGCGAAAGACAAGCTCAGTGCATCGCTGGATGATGAATATTGGTTTAAAACCTTGCCCCTTACGATGCACAAGGAAATTCAAGTATTCTTCCGACTAAAACTCCATCCCTCCATGAGTAGCGTATTCTGAATTCTGAATTCTGTTTTCTGACTCCTTTTTATTTTTGAGCCAGCTTGAGGAAAATGAATCAAAAACAAAATTTTTACTAGCTCAATTCCGTATTTAGCTAAAAAACCCGCTTGCAAGGTGACTGGAATGAGCAATTGAACGAGTTAATACTTTTGCCGGAGATAAAAATGAATATGTTCCACATAAAATCTTTAAATTTTTATCTGGGCAACTTTTGATGTTTATTATATTCTAGCGGTTGCCCTACATAAATCTTTGTAGTTCTGAGAATGCCGAAAACCAGAACTCTTGGTAAATTTGCGGTTGAGCAACGGTAACTTGATGAAAACTTTAATAAATGTGTAGAGAATTTAGGGAAAAGTATTTGTTTAATAGTACATAAAGACTCGACTGGCGATCGCCCGAAATTTGCTTATTCCCTGTGAGACTCCGGAAACTGAAATATATACTTTGAAAAAAGGAAAATAAAGCTTTGGACTATAACATAACACAAAAAGTTATGCAAGATACATTAACCCTGGATGAAGTAGTAGAATTTGCGGAAAACCCCGAACCCCGTTGCCCTTGTGTATTGTTACTAGATACATCTGGTTCCATGCAAGGCGAACCCATAGAAGCATTAAATCAAGGTTTGCTGAGTTTAAAAGATGAATTAGTCAAAAATTCCTTAGCATCTCGTCGAGTTGAGGTAGCAATAGTAACATTTGATAGTCAAGTAAATGTCGTCCAAGACTTTGTAACCGCCGATCAATTTAACCCGCCAATTCTCACTGCCCAAGGACTCACCAGTATGGGCGCAGGCATTCACAAAGCCTTAGATATGGTGCAAGAGCGTAAATCCTTATATCGCTCCAACGGCATTGCCTACTATCGCCCTTGGGTATTTATGATTACCGATGGTGAACCACAAGGTGAACAAGAACATTTAGTAGCTCAAGCCGCCCAAAGAGTTCAAGGAGATGAAGCCAGCAAGCGCGTAGCCTTTTTCTCTGTAGGTGTAGAAAATGCCAACATGACAACGCTCAATCAGTTAGCTGTGCGGACACCACTGAAATTGCGTGGATTAAACTTTGTGGAAATGTTTATGTGGTTGTCAGCAAGTATGGCGGCTGTTTCTCATTCCCAAGTGGATGAACAAGTAGCCTTACCTCCAATTGGCTGGGGTTCCATTTAATCGCCCTCGTGGGGTTTCATACTTACACAGCTAGCCCAGACACAGAATCTATGAACACATCAAAACAGATTGATCATTGGCGGGTAGTCGCCGCATCTGTATGTGGTACCAGCCACATCAGAAATAAGCAGCTGTGTCAGGATGCTCACAACTGGCAACTATTACCAGACAATATATTAGTAGCCGCAGCAGCAGATGGCGCAGGTTCTGCCAGTCAGGGGAAAATTGGCGCAATGGTGGCGACAGAAGCAGCTGTAGAACATTTATCGCACAAAGAAGTTTCTCGCGCTGTGTTAGCGGATGATTTGGAAGTGCAATCTTTGTTGAGTGATGCCTTGCTGGCTGCGAAAAAAGCCGTAGAAACAGAAGCCGCAGCTTGTAGCCAACAGCCCCAAGATTTAGCAACTACCTTAATCATTACCATCGCTACACCCCAAATGGTAGCAGCCGCCCAAATCGGTGACGGAATGGCAGTCGCAAAAAATCGTCAAGGAAATTTAATTGCGCTAACCATACCCAATAACGGAGAATATATCAACGAAACGACTTTCTTGACTTCCTTAGATGCTATAGACACAGCCCAAATGAGATTATGGCGAGAAGAAATAGTCAATGTTGGTATCCTCACCGATGGACTACAAATGCTGGCTTTAAACATGGTTGTTGGCGAACCTCACAAACCCTTCTTTTTTCCTTTGTTTGACTTTATCGAAAACGCCGAGGATAAGTCCTTAGCAAAAGAGCAACTCGTGAGGTTTTTAGGTTCTGAGCGGATAACACAACGTACCGACGATGATTTAACACTAATTATTGCTGCCTTCAACCGCTCATAAACAAGGATTCTGCAAGTTCGGTCTTTTTATCTAACCCCCGTTAACAGTGACTTAAACATGAAGGTACTACGTTGTCTTCCCCAGCCAGAAATTATCAACCTCAGCGTCAGCTTAGGACGAGGTGGTGAAGCCTGTGTTTATGCAGTGCCATCTGATGGCGATTTAGTGGCGAAGGTTTATCACAAACCCACAGCCAATCATGCTAAAAAACTGCAAGCGATGTTGGCAAACCCACCGGAAAACCCGACAGCTAATTTGGGGCATATTTCCATTGCTTGGCCACAGGAGTTAATCAAGACAGCAGATGGGAGTAAAACTGTCATTGGCTTTATCATGCCTCGGATTCGCGGGATGCGGCCAATTATTGACTTTTACAACCCCAGAACCCGTCGCCAACACTGCCCGTTATTCAACTATCAATATTTAGTGCGGACAGCGCGGAATTTAGCGGCGGCTTTTGCAGCCCTGCACAGTAGTGGTTATTGCGTGGGTGATGTCAACGAGTCCAACATCTTAGTCAGTGACACAGCACTGGTGAGTTTGGTAGATACTGACTCTTTCCAAGTGCCAGATTTAAATAATAATCTTGTCTATCGTTGTGCAGTGGGTAAACCAGAGTTTACTCCCCCAGAACTGCAAAACAAAGTTTTCGCCCAACACGATCGCACAATTGATCATGACTCCTTTGGTTTAGCAGTGCTGATCTTCCAATTATTAATGGAAGGGACACATCCTTTTTCGGGGATTTTTCAAGGCACTGCCGAACCGCCAGCCTACGAAGCCCGGATTGCGGCTGGACACTTCACCTACAGCCAAAACCGCCAAGTTCCTTACCTGCCGACTCCCATTGCGCCTCCTTGGGAAATTCTACATCCTAGCTTGCAGGCATTGTTTATCCAGTGTTTTGAAACTGGCCACAACAACCCGCAGCTACGTCCCAATGCTCAAGCTTGGTTGTCGGCTCTGACGGAAGCTGAAGATGCTTTAATTACCTGTACTACCAATCCTCAGCATCGTTACAGTAATCACTTGCATAGCTGCCCTTGGTGTGAACGAACTTTGCGTTTAGGCGGCCGAGATCCTTTTCCTTCACAACGGGCAATTGAAAATCGAGAACATCTCAAACCTGCCACCATCCCCACCAGACGCTACAATCAACCTCATCGCTTACCACAGCCAGTGATGTCATTTGCCAAGGGTAATTCTTGGCAACCAAATAATCAGCCGAATTATTTTCCTTATCAACGGCGCAAGATATCCAAAATTTACCCGATTGTTTTAGGTTGTCTGGGCTTAGGGATGTTGGGTTATTTGGATGTGATGGTGAAATTTACCCGTCCGTTTGTGTCGCAAAATGCCTATACTCAGCAAACCTTGATGACACATACCGCACCAAATCGGCAGGTGCTACATTTTGCTGATTATTACAAACAAGGTCATACTGCTTACCAAGTGCGTGACTATAAGCAAGCAGTCGAAAGTTTTACCAAAGCCATCCAAGAAGAACCAAAATACGCCAAATCTTTTATTAATCGAGGTAATGCTCGTTACAATCTTAAAGACTACGAAGGGGCATTAACAGACTATACGACAGCGTTGGAAATTAATCCCCAGGAAGTGAAAGCTTTTGTAAATCGTGGTAACGCTCGCTACATGCTGGCTGAGTATAGCAATGATCCAGATCGAGAATATCATTTAGCGATCGCAGATTTTAACAATGCCATCCGCCTCAACATCAAAGAAGCCGAAGCATATATCCGTAGAGGGATTGTCCGAGCGCAAATCGCCAAGTATAGTGGTGAATCTCTCAAAGAGTTCCAGCAAGCCATAGCCGATTTTTCCGCAGCGATTAAACTCAACGCCTCCAAAGCCGAAGCGTATTTTCAACGCGGCTCGGTATATTACCAAATGGCACAGTACAGCACCGAATACGCTCAACAATACCAAAATGCGATCGCTGACTTTGACCAAGCATTAAAACTTAACGAAAAATTGGCAAAAGCTTATCTCAAACGCGGTATGGTGCGCTATGAAGTCGCTCAATACGGTGGTAAAGAAGCAGACAAAAATAACCAAAAAGCCGTCGAAGACTTGCAATTAGCCGCCAAACTCGCCTTAGAACAAGAAGATACAGAAAATTATCAACAAGCACTCAGCAGTATGTGTGTGATCATTGAAAGTCAATGTAATGCTTTACTGCAAAGTTCTAGTGCTTGGGGAACTGTAGGCACAAATTAGCGGTAGTCATTGGTCATTTGTCGTAAGAATTCAGGAGTCAGAATTCAGAAGCCAGAAAAGTTGAAGAATGAGGAGAATTATTTGATGAATCAATTTACTAATCTACTAAATACCTCTAAATTCTGACTTCTGACTCCTGGGTACTGAATACTTACCATTTGTCAATAGTTCTTCTTCAATATTGAACAATTAGATACCTGACTTCTTAAAGAAGTCAGGTATCTGAGTTTATGTAAAAATTGGCACTAATTATTACTAGAAAATATTTTCTGCACTGTCCACAAAAGCTACAAATAAAACAAATCAATCAAATTCTTAATTGATCGGCGGTTAAATTTCTGATCTGATACTAAGTTGCGATCAAACATAATATTTCAACGCCCTATTCCCCATTCCCTACTCCCTATCTACACAACTAGATTCAGGAATCAAACCGTATTCCTATATATTACGTATATATTTATATTACACGTAAATTGAAATCATATTTTTGTTAAAAATTATATTCATTTACGTGATAATTTTTTTGTGTAAAAACTATTCATAAACCTTTTACACATTCCAGATTTTAATTTACTTTTCCTTCATACAAGTAGCAAAAATTCTAGTTAGATTATGTACGGAGAAAAACAGAGCAAAGACAAATTCTCTCCAACCAAGTGCATCCTCTTCATCTCCAGAAAATAAAAAATAATTCCCTACAAATCTCCGAGGTAATTGCATGAAAGCGGTGATTTTGGCTGGTGGACTTGGTACACGCCTCAGTGAAGAAACCAGTATCAGACCAAAGCCAATGGTTGAAATTGGTGGTAAACCAATTCTTTGGCACATAATGAAAACTTATTCTGCCCACGGCATTAATGATTTTATTATTTGTTGTGGTTACAAAGGTTACGTGATTAAGGAGTATTTTGCTAATTACTTCTTACACATGTCAGATGTAACTTTTGATATGCGTTTTAACCAAATGAATGTACATTCTGGTTATGCAGAACCTTGGCGTGTAACATTAGTCAATACTGGCGACAGTACCATGACTGGTGGACGCTTAAAAAGAGTTGCTGAACATGTCGGAAATGATACTTTCTGCTTTACTTATGGTGATGGTGTGAGTGATATAAATATCACTGAGCTAATTAAATTTCACAAACAACAAAAAACATTAGCGACACTCACAGCAGTACAACCAGCCGGACGTTTTGGCGCTATTTCCTTAGAACAAGAGCAAACAAAAATCACCAGCTTCCGTGAGAAACGCGACGGTGAAGGTGCTTGGGTAAATGGTGGCTATTTTATCCTAGAACCAGATGTTATCGATTTAATTGCGGATGACAGCACCGTTTGGGAGAAAGAACCATTAGAAAAGTTAGCTGACATGGAACAGTTATCTGCTTTTAAACATAATGGTTTTTGGCAGCCAATGGATACCTTGCGCGATAAAAATCATCTCGAAGAACTATGGCAGAGTGGTAAAGCGCCTTGGCAAGTATGGTAAGAAAAGTAGGAAGTATGAAGTCTGAAGTATGAAATTTTATGCTCAAGCTTCTACTTTCAGCTTTTTGACAAATGACAAATGACTAATGACAAATAATATGTACGATTTTGCGATTGTCGGCGGTGGCATAGTAGGTTTATCAACAGCGATGGCCTTGGGTAAACGCTATCCACAAGCACGCATTTTAGTATTAGAAAAAGAAAGTAACTGGGCATTTCACCAAACTGGCAATAATAGTGGGGTAATTCACTCTGGCATTTACTACAAACCAGGGAGTTTTAAAGCTAAATTTTGCCGTGATGGTAGTCGCTCGATGGTGGAATTCTGCCAAGAGCATGAAATTGACCATGAAATCTGCGGTAAAGTTATTGTTGCTACCGATGAACAAGAAATACCACGGTTAGAAAATCTCTATCAACGTGGTTTAGAAAATAACTTAAAAGTCCAGAAAATCAGCCCAGAAGAGGTAAAAGAAATTGAACCTCATGTAAGCTGTGTGGCAGGTATTCGGGTATTTTCAACTGGTATTGTTAATTACAAGCAAGTTTGTTTAAAATACGCCCAATTAATTCAAAATCAAGGTGGAGATTTACGCCTCAATACCAAAGTATTGAAAATCTCTGCGAGTGGGAAAAATCAAGTATTGGAAACCAATCAAGGCAACTTTGAAACGAAATTTATCATCAATTGTGCCGGATTGCATAGCGATCGCATTGCTAAGTTAGGTGGAGTCGAACCCAAAGCGAAAATCGTACCTTTCCGGGGCGAATATTACGAACTCACCCCAGAAAAGCGGTATCTGGTAAAAACCCTAATTTATCCAGTACCAAACCCTGATTTTCCCTTCCTGGGCGTTCACTTTACCAAAATGATTGATGGTACAGTTCATGCTGGCCCCAACGCCGTTCTCAGCCTCAAGCGCGAAGGTTACAAAAAAACCGACTTCGACTTGCGGGACTTTGCAGAAGTCATGACTTACCCCGGTTTCTGGAAACTTGCAGCCAAACACGCTGACGAAGGTATCCAAGAAATCATTCGTTCCTTTAGCAAAGCAGCATTTGTCAAAAGTTTGCAAAAACTGATTCCCGAAGTTCAAGCCGAAGATTTAGTTCCCACCCATGCGGGAGTCCGCGCCCAAGCTTTAATGGATGATGGCAAACTAGTAGACGACTTTTTGATCATTCCTGGTCAAAACTCCATTCATGTGTGCAATGCGCCTTCGCCCGCAGCCACATCTTCTTTAGAAATTGGCAAAGCGATCGCTTCTCAAGTTCCTCAACAGTCCCATCTTGAAACTGTAATTGTTGCATAAGTATTGGGAGTTGGGAGTGGCGTAAGTATCCCAGAGTGCCAGAAAATGCGTCAAAGTCCCCCTTTTTAAGGGGGATTTAGGGGGATCTCAAATGTCTTACTAGCAAATAGAGGGCTTTTAAAACATTTTCTGACTCCTGAATTTTTACCTCAAAACTTTTAAAGGAATTTCCACAAATGAAAATATTAGTAACCGGAACAGAAGGCTACTTAGGTTCTTTATTGCCTCCTCTGTTAATTGAACGTGGCCATGAAGTCATCGGTGTTGATACAGGCTTTTATAAAGTTGGTTGGCTATACAACGGTACAGAAATTACCGCTAAAACCCTCAACAAAGATATCCGCCACATCACCCCAGAAGATTTAGAAGGTGTAGAAGCAATTGTTCACATGGCGGAACTTTCCAACGACCCCACTGGACAACTAGCACCCAATATTACCTACGAAATCAATCATTTAGGTTCTGTACGCCTTGCTAATTTAGCTAAAACAATGGGTGTCCGACGCTTCGTCTATATGTCTTCGTGTAGTGTTTATGGTGTTGCTACAGAAGGCGATGTGACAGAAGAATCTCCCATCAATCCCCAAACTGCTTATGCAGAATGTAAAACCCTCGTTGAACGCGATGTTAGACCCCTAGCAGATGATGATTTTTCCCCAACATTCATGCGAAACGCCACAGCTTTTGGCGCTTCTCCTAGAATGCGGTTTGACATTGTATTAAACAACCTCGCTGGTTTAGCTTGGACAAGTAAAGAAATTAAAATGATCAGCGATGGTACACCTTGGCGGCCATTAGTCCACGCATTAGATATTTGTAAAGCCATTATCTGTGCCTTAGAAGCACCACGCGACCTTGTACATAATCAAATCTTCAATGTTGGTGATACCAGTAATAACTATCGCGTCAAAGAAATTGCCGAAATTATTGCTGATGCTTTCCCCGGCTGTAAACTAAGCTTTGGTCAAAATGGCGCAGATAACCGCAGTTATCGCGTATCCTTCGAGAAAATTAATAGCATTCTCCCTGGTTTTAAATGTGATTGGAATGCTCAATTAGGCGCACAACAATTATTTAACTTATTCAGTCAAATTGATATGACGGAAGACACCTTCTTATTTAGAGGTTTTACTCGCTTAAAGCAGCTAGAGTATCTCATCCGTACCGAACAAATTGACAAAGATTTCTTCTGGACTAAAAAGTAAATCCCAGTCTTAACAAAGTTATATCCCCGACTTCTTAAAGAAGTCGGGGATATAAGAATTAAGCCAATATTAACAATACTAAATTTCATCCTGTAATATATCTTAGCAAAAAAATGAATAAGTTGCTCACCATTGCAATTCCTACTTATAATCGTGCCGCACTGTTAGAACAACAACTATCTTGGTTAGCTAAATCCCTGCCAGGATTTGAATCTGAGTGTGAAATTATTATTTCTGATAATTGTTCTACAGATCACACTCAAGAAATCATTAAAAAATGGCAACCAATCTTTAGTGAAACTACATTTAAATATTATAGAAATCAAGAGAATATAGGTTTAATGCCTAACATCGCTGCCTGCATTCAAGCTGCTAGTGGTAAATATGTTTGGACAGTTGGCGATGATGACCCAATTCAAGATAATGCTCTAGCTTTTTTGTTAAAAACTATCAAGCAAAATCCTGAGACAGCACTGATTTTTTTGAATTGCTATGGCAGGGATAAGTTAACAAATGAAATTACTGTAAAACGCTGGTTTAACAGTGATAGTGATGCACCAATGACTAATGGCGAAGCGGCTTTACAACATTATCTCAAAGAAAGCTTTGGCGGCGTAATTTTTATGACTGCAACAGTTTATCAAACAGCATTAGTACAACGCGCTCTGCAACAGTGGCAATCTGCTTGTAAAAATTTGGCATCCCAAGCATATTGGACAGGATTTTGTGCAAGTAATGGCAGTGTGATTGTCACTAAAGATAATTATTTGGAATGTACAATGCACGCGAGTTATTTGGAGCAAGACCCAAAATGGTCATTCATGATGAGGTTTGTTTATATACCGGAAATTTATGCCAAACTTTTAGAAATTGGCTATTCTAAAACATTTTGTCTGCAAATGATTTTGCAGAATATCGTTACTAAAAGTGACTGGATAATTTTCTTGGGAGCTTTAAGAAGATGGCCAGGTTTAGCCATAAACATTATTATTTCATATCTAGTTTTAGTCATTGCATCTATACGTAAGTCATTTTTACCCGCAAAAGCACTAAAAGTTAGTTAATAAACCTGAAAAATTTCTCCATTTATGAATAAATTACTCACCATTGCCATTCCTACATATAATCGGGCTGAATTACTAGATAAACAGTTATCATGGCTCGGAAAAGCAATTCAAGGTTTTGAATCTGAATGTGAAATTTTAGTTTCTGATAACTGTTCTACAGATCATACTCAGGCTGTGATTCAGAAATGGCAAGCAAAACTGAGTAATATCACCTTTAGGTCAAATAGAAATCCTGAAAACTTAGGTGTAATGCGGAATATTATGTATTGCCTAAGTTCTGTGACCACCAAGTATGTTTGGACAATTGGAGATGATGATCCAATTCAAGATAGAGCTATTCCTTATGTAATTCATAAGCTCAAAGAACATGAAGATTTAGGATTATTATTTCTCAATTTTTCTGGAAGAAATAAAATTACCAACGAACCAGTTCATCCCCCCACAATTATGGGAAATCGCTGGTTTGATGCTGATGCAGAAGATGGTCGTGGAGATAGTAAAGCGATATTTGAACATTGCTTTGCTAAAAGCGTTGGCGCAGTTATTTTTCTCACAGCTAGTATTTACCGCGCTGACTTTATAAAACGTGCCTTACAAATTTGGCCGGATGCTGCAAGTAATTGGATTTCTTTAGCATATTTGGCTGGCTATTGCGCTGGACACGGTAAGATAATCGTCACTAAAGAAACTTATTTAGAATGTATTGTGGGTGTGAGTTATTGGCAAAAAGAGCCAAAATCAGCCTTATTAATGCAGTATAAACATATTCCCGAAGTCATTTTGAAACTAGAGGAATGTGGCTATTCTAAGCAATTTTGCAGACGGATGCTATTACAAAATGGCAAAGAAGTTAATTTAAAAGTTTTCTTGGGAGCTTTAAGAAGATGGCCTGTATCTGCCATTAAAGTAGCGGTTCCGTTTGTTGCTTTAGTTAGTCTTTCGGTGTTTGATGTGATGGCGTTGGGAGACTTGAAACTTGCCGAAGCTCACGAACCAACTCCCCAAGAAGTACGATGTGCAAATAACAGGCGATCGCAACCAAAATCTATTATCAAAACAAAATAATCTACCTATGCTAAATATACTTCAAGACAAGATAGAAGCAATAAACTCAGAGTTAGCTTATAGAATCAAACTCTGGCAGTATACTCCAAATTTACCAACCCTAGACCCAGGCGATCGCTTAATCGTTGATACCCTCAAACGCGAAGGTATTTACATAACAACACTCGCTGATTTGGGATTAGCCACTACACCACAATTACTCGAAGCTGCTAATAGCTTATTACCAAATATTGGTACTGATAACTATACAGCTTCTGCTCAAAATCCTCCAGAAATTTACACAGTTACCCATTTGCCTAACTTTTATAACTGGGGAAAGGAAACAAGGCTGTTAAATATTCTGGAAAATTATATTGGTCTTCCTGTTGCCTATCATGGTGTACAAGTACGTAAAGACTTTGTAAATACTAGTCAATTCAGCACCATGCTATGGCACAGAGATTCAGAAGATCGCCGGATTATTAAAATTATCATTTACTTAAATGATGTAGAACAAAAAAACGGCCCTTTTGAATATGTACCAGCATCGTTTACTTCTATCTCTAATCTTAATTTCTATCGCCTGTATTCCAAAATTTATAACACAGGCATTGACGATGCAACCTTAGACAAAATTGTGCCTAAATCAGCGTGGAAGTCATGTCCAGGTAAAGCCGGTACCGTCATTATCGTTGATACCCAGCGACTTTTACATCATGGAACTGTACGCACTCAAGAGCGTTCCACACTATTTTTTGTCTACACTGCTAACCCACCTAAACGACCAGGACTTTGTACTCAATACTGGGATGATACTTATCCTAAACCAGAAACACTCCAGAAAATCTAAGGATTCAGAATACGGAATTTAGGAGTCAGAGTTGAATCAAATTTGACAATTAATACATAGAAACTTACAAAATTTCTATCTAGCAGAATTCTGACTCCTGAATTCTGGTTTCCAACGCTTATTAACGTAATCACAGTAAATTAATGGGGTATTTGTGCCATGCTGAATACACTAAAAGGCAAAATGGCAACACTCAACTCAGAGTTAGCTTATAGAATGAGAATCTGGCAGCATACAGCCAAACTGCCGGCATTAGAATCAAGCGATCGCTTGATTGTCGAAACCCTCAAACGAGAAGGTGCTTATGTAACCACACTTGCCGATTTAGGCTTACCATCCACCCCAGAAATGCTACAAGCTGCTAATCAACAATTAAGCAGAATGGCAGATGTTCATAACTCTCATTTGAATAAGCGACTACCACAAATTTATACAGTCACAGATTTACCAGAATTTTATCAATGGGGAAGTAATAACAGACTATTAAAGATAATTGAAAATTATTTAGGTTTACCCGTTGCTTTTCACGGTGTACATTTACGCAAAGACTTTCCAAATGAACATCAATTCGGCACATTATTATGGCATAAAGATTCCGAAGACCGCAAAATGGTTAAGGTAATTATTTATCTCCATGATGTTGAGAAACAGCACGGGCCGTTTGAGTATATTCCTTTATCTTTAACATCATATCCGCACTTAAATTCCTATCGAATTGACCACAAGTTGCGTCAGTCTGGTTACTTAGGAATTAACGATGAACAAGTAGAAAAAATTATTCCCAAATCAGCTTGGCAATCTTGTATAGGGAAAGCCGGTACAGTACTCATTGCAGATCCCAGAACTGCTTTACATCACGGTACCATCCGCACCGAAGCAAGGTCAGCACTATTTTTTGTTTATACAACTAATCCACCCAAACGACCAGAACTTTGCACTCAATATTGGGATGACACTTTTCCGAAACCAGAAATACTGCAAGAAATTGCTTAGTGATACATAGTATCACTCTAGTAATTGAGGAAATAAATTCCCAACTGTTGACTGACAATTTTCGACATCATAAGCTCATGCTAAAAAAAATTAAATACAAAATATTTTCCCTATACTCCGACTTGGTTTTTAACCTCAAACGTTGGCGACATACTAAAAATTTACCAGTATTAGAATCACGCGATCGCATCATTGTCGAGACTCTCAAACGAGATGGTGTTTATGCGACAACTTTGGCAGATTTGGGTTTAGATTTTAGTGCTGAACTACTCCAAGCTGCTAATTATCAATTGTCGCGGATACGAAAGCCCAACAATGAAAATTTAGCCGAAAAATGGCCGCACATTACCACAGTGACGGCTTTACCCGAATTTTCTCAATGGGCAACGCAAAAAAGATTGCTAAATATAATTGAAAATTATATTGGCCTACCTATCACTTTTCATGGTGTACACTTACGCCAAGATTTCCCTAGTGATCATCAATTCGGCACTTTATTATGGCATAGCGATGCTGAAGACCGCCGCTTAATCAAAATCTTTGTTTGCTTGCATGATGTAGAAGAAAAAACTGGCCCTTTTCAATACATTCCCCGTTCTTTAACACATTTATTTAGTCTGAAATCTTGCTGGCTTTACTACCAGCTTTTAAAGTCAAGCTATATGGGGATTGATGATGAAATTGTCAAAAAAGTCATACCTCAATCAGCTTGGAAATCTTGTCCAGGTCCAGCAGGTACAATCATTTTTGTAGATACTAAAAATACTTTACATCACGGAACTGTACGCAGCGAAACACGCTCAACCCTGTTCTTTTGCTACACAGCTAACCCTCCTGAAAGACCAGACCTGTGTACACAATTTTGGGATGATACCCATCCCAGAGCTGAAGTGACTGTACCTGAATCAGAAAAAGTTCTGGTTTCACAAATTAAGTAAGAGTTTATAACTCAGTATTCAGAAGCGATGCCCTGAGCTTATCGAAGGGTGAGTATTTAAAATATATCTAGGAGAATTGATATTTATATTGATGAATTTTCCTGATTTTTTAAGTATTTTGAGTACTGATTTATAGCTCCCAAATTCTGAGACAATCAAACATTAATATTGAGGTAATTCATGATTTTCACCGCTACAAGTCTTCAAGATGCTTACATTATTGACTTAGAAGCCAAAAATGATCATCGCGGTTTTTTTGCTAGATATTTTTGCGCTCAAGAATTTGAAGCCCACGGATTAAAACCAGTAGTATCTCAATGTAATTTATCTTATAACTATAAAAAAGGTACTCTGCGGGGAATGCACTATCAACTCCACCCCGCAGCCGAAACAAAATTAGTGCGCTGTACTCAAGGGGCAATTTATGACGTAATTATTGATATGCGTCCTAATTCACCAACATTTTTACAGCATATTGGTGTGGAATTAACAGCCGAGAATCGTCGGGCTTTATATGTTCCTGAAATGTTTGCTCATGGTTATCAAGCACTGACAGATGATGCAGAAGTTATCTATCAAGTTGGTGAGTTTTATACACCAGGATATGAGCGTGGCTTACGCTACAATGACCCATTTTTCAACATTGAATGGCCTGTAGAAGTCACAGAAATTTCTGAAAAAGATTTGAATTGGCCATTGCTGAGTATGATGCGTGTTGGAGAAGCTGAAGCTGTTTCGGCAAATGTATAAGTAAGTAGGTGCAAATCAAGGTAACTACTTAAGGTTGTCATTTGTCATTAGTAAGATAATGAGACATATTTACGCTGACAATTTAGTTAATAGTTGATATTAACCACAGATAATTTAGTGATATTCAAAGAGGGATTTCATGATTATTATTGATAATGCTTTAAAAGCTCGTGCTGCTGCTGGTAATCCCATCAAAGTAGGAATGATTGGTGCTGGCTTTATGGGGCGAGGAATTGCTAATCAAATTATTAATTCTGTTCCGGGAATGGAGTTAGTTGCTATCTTCAACCGCAGTATTGATGGAGCCAAAAGAGCTTATACAGAAGCTGGTATTGCAGATGTGCAAGTGGTGAACACTGTCAGCGATTTAGAAGATGCGATCGCCAGTGGCAAATATACAATCACCGACGATGCTAAAATCATCTGTCAAGCTGAGAGCATTGAAGCAATTATTGAAGTAACTGGCGCAGTTGAATTTGGCGCTCATATCGTTATGGAAGCGATCGCCCATCGCAAGCATGTCATTATGATGAATGCTGAACTCGATGGTACTGTCGGCCCCATCCTGAAAGTTTACGCCGACAAAGCAGGCGTTATCCTCAGTGCTTGCGATGGCGACCAACCAGGGGTAGAAATGAATCTGTACCGCTTCGTGCAGAGCATTGGTTTAACACCATTACTGTGCGGTAACATCAAAGGCTTGCAAGACCCCTATCGCAACCCCACCACCCAAGAAGGCTTTGCTAAACGTTGGGGACAAAAAGCCCACATGGTAACAAGCTTTGCTGATGGTAGCAAAATTTCCTTTGAGCAGGCGATCGTGGCTAATGCAACCGGGATGCAAGTCGCTAAACGGGGAATGCTGGGCTATGACTTCACAGGTCATGTTGATGAAATGACCAATATGTATGACATTGACCAACTCAAAGAATTAGGCGGTATCGTCGATTATGTAGTTGGTGCTAAACCCGGCCCCGGTGTATTTGTCTTCGCTACCCACGACGACCCCAAACAACGCCACTACCTCAACCTCTACAAATTAGGTGAAGGGCCTCTCTATAGCTTCTATACTCCTTATCACCTCTGTCATTTTGAAGTTCCCTTATCAGTGGCTCGTGCTGTCTTATTCCATGATGCAGTCATGGCTCCAATTAATAAACCAATGGTCGATGTAGTCACAACGGCCAAAATCGATTTGAAAGCTGGCGAAACTCTCGACGGCATTGGTTACTATATGACCTACGGTCAATGTGAAAATTCACCCATCGTTCAAGCACAAAAACTTCTACCAATGGGTTTAGCTGAAGGCTGTCGCTTAAAACGAGATATTCCCCGCGATCAAGTGCTGACTTATGACGATGTAGAGTTACCCGAAGGTAGACTTTGTGACCAATTACGCGCAGAACAAAATGCTTATTTTGCTTCTGAAAAAGTTCTCGTAGCTGTTGGGTAATCCCATTTTGAATTTTAGATTGTAGAAGTGAGTAGAGACGTTGTATTGGTAAGGCTATCGAGCATTGAGCGTTCGCGTAGCGTCTCCCTTGGGGAGAAGTCGAAATGCGTCTTCTCAATAATTATGTCAACCTACTTACAACGTCTCTACAATAAATCTATTTCTCACAATCATTATTCAATGTGGTGTAAGATTTGGCTTTATCTAATTCTGATTCCTGAGTTCTGACATTTAATTTAATTATTCGTGAGTAACCAGATCCCCGACTTCTTAAAGAAGTCGGGGATCTGAGTCTAGCAATTTTTCCAATTCGGTCTTTATTCTATCTCTAAAGAAATATTTTTGCTGAATAATGAATTTTGATCAGAAGTAACTATTATAAATAATTGAAGCAACTAAAAAAATCAGATAAATATTGCCAAAAAGTATTCTATTGAACCAATGAATTGGTTATAAAATTTTATAGTTCTAAACACTAAAGTTTTAACAGTAATTGATTAAATTACTTGTCTAATAAAATTTGGTAGCAGGTTGAATTAAATTTATGAAAATTGCTCTTGTCCATGATTATTTAACACAGCGTGGAGGGGCAGAGCGCGTATTTGAATTATTATGTAGGCGCTACCCCACAGCCGATGTTTTTACTTCGTTGTATGACCCACAAAAAACTATTGATTTAGGTGAGCGGATAGTCAATACAACTTTTTTACAAAAAATTCCGGGTGCAGCCAAATATTTTAGAATGATGGCACCCTTTTACTTTCCTGCTTTTCGAGCTTTGGATTTGCAAGACTACGATTTAATTATTAGCAGTAGCACTAGTTTTGCCAAAGCTGTACGCAAAAGACCTGATGCTCACCATGTTTGTTTTTGTCATAATGTCACCCGTTTTTTGTGGGATACAGAAACATATTTACGTGAGTATGGAGATTATCGATATTTCGCGCCGTTAATTGAACAAATTTTTCAATTGATGCGGAATGTAGACTTGAAATATGCTCAGGAACCTGACCTATATATTGCCAATTCCAGCGTTGTTGCTAAGAGAATTCAACAGATTTATGGTAAACCCGCAATTGTAGTTAACTATCCAATTGATACCAGTAAGTTTGTTTATTCTGATACCAAAGAAGATTATTATTTAGCATCTGCACGGATGATCAGTTATAAGCGGCTAGATATAATCATCGAAGCTTTTAATTGGTTGGGGTGGCGATTATTAATCTCAGGTGACGGCCCAGAACAAGCACGCCTCAAAGCCAAGGCATTAAATAATATTGAATTTTTAGGTCATGTTAGCGATCGCAAACGTAAAGATTTGTTTGCAAAAGCCAAATCAGTGATTGTTGCCGCCTTAGAAGATTATGGATTAGTTCCTGTAGAAGCTAATGCTAGTGGTACACCAGTTATTGCCTATGGTGCTGGTGGTGTTTTAGATACCCAAATTCACGGCGAAACTGGAGTCTTTTTTAAACGACAATCACCAGACTCTCTACAAGCTGCATTACTAGAGTCCGGACGCATCACTTGGAATTATGAAAATATTCGTAATCATGCAGTGAACAATTTCTCAGAACCAGTATTTTTTAGGAAGGTTGAGCAACTTATTGATCAAACTTGTATGTAGAAGAATTCAGAAGTAAGAAGTCAGAATCAATTAGTGCGTGATTTATACCCGCAGCTAATGGAAAACCTCTCAATTTTCAATTTAGAGGTAGTTTTAAAACCGTTTATTCATCCACGAGTCGCACAGAATTTATACTCAATTCTGGCTCTTGACTCCTGAATTCTATTCTAATTATTCATCTGGCTTGTTAGTTGTTCGTGTAGCGTCTCGCAGAGAAGGATAATAAAAGTGGTTCAAACTAGTCTTAATCCCAGTGTAAATAAAATTACTGATACAGAGCCGGGTTATGGACAACTATTAGCAGTTTTTATTCGTAGGTTTCCTTGGTTTGTCGCAGTATTCGTAGCTTCAATTGCGATGGCAGCAATTATGACTGCTAAGACTAAACCTACTTACAAAAGCTCAATGCAACTGTTAGTAGAACCTAACTATCAAGGTAAACAAGAAGCAGGTGGAGTTGAAAATCAGTTTACTGAATCAAATGTAGAAATAGACACAGGCACTCAGCTAAATCTCATGCAGAGTTCAGGGCTGATTCAAAAGGCAGTGGATAAACTGCGTAAAGAATATCCAGACATCACTGTAGGTGAGATTAAAGGCGCTTTAGCTTTAAATCAACTCAAAACCAAAGAAGATAATATCGCCACCAAAATTTTCCAAGTAGACTACACCGACAGAGACCCCATCAAAACCCAAAAAGTTTTAACTGCTGTTCGGGAAGTTTATGTGGAATACAACAAACAACAACAAGATTCTAGGCTGCAAAAAGGTCTACAAGTTATCCGGGAACAGTTGAGTAAGGCCAGTGAAGAAGTCAATGCGGCTGAGTCTAACCTCCAAAGATTCCGTCGTAACCAAAATTTAATCGACCCGGTAGCTCAAGCCAAAGCTTTGGAAGATGCACTGAATAATGTTGAGCAAGAACGTCGTACAACTCGCGCTCAATATCAAGAAGCTATAGCACGACAGAAATCTTTAGAAGAACAATTGAACCGTTCTCCCCAAAATGCCCTCGTTGCTTCCCGGTTGAGCCAATCTACACGTTACCAAGGCTTACTCAACGAAATTCAAAGAACAGAATTAGCTTTAGCTCAAGAACGTTTGCGCTTTACTGATGAAACTCCCAATGTACAGAAGCTACAAGAGCAGTTAGGTAGTCAAAAAGCATTATTAGAACAAGAAGTAGGCAGAACTCTAGGCGGAAGATCATCTGGTGTAGTTGGTTCTAGAGACTCGCTGTTAGAACAAGGACAGTTTGGCCAAATTGATTTGAACTTGGCGAGTGAACTAGTAGAAACTCAAACAACAATAGTTGCATTGAGCGCCCGTGATCAAACTTTGGCGCAAAAAGAAACTCAATTACGGTTTGAAATCAAACGCTTCCCGCCTTTGTTGGCTTATTACAATCGCATCCAACCACAGTTGGTATTTAGCCGCGAAAGATTTGAGCAGTTGTTAAGAGCCGAACAACAACTGCGCCAAGAATTAGCTAAAGGTGGATTTAATTGGGAAGTTGTAGAAGAACCCCATGTGGGTGTGCAGTTAGGCCCCAACTTGCAACAAAACCTTTTATTAGGTGCTGTGGTGGGGTTAATGTTGGGCGGAATTGCAGCTTTCTTACGTGAGGCTTCTGATGATGCGGTACATACAACGGCTGAGTTAGAAAAGCAAGTTGCTTTACCTTTGTTGGGAACAACGCCAAAATTACCCCCCGCTAAAGCCAGAGATTCAATTATCAAGTTACCCTTTGGGAAGCCAGAAACCCCTGCACCTTGGACAATTCAGGTGTTACAGTCGCCTCCACGTTGGGAATCTCTAGACTTAATTTACAAAAACATTGAACTGCTCAATACTGTATCTAGTTTGAAGTCTTTGATGATTACTTCGGCTTTACCTGATGAAGCTAAATCAGGTATGGCTTTGGGTTTGGCGATGAGTGCGGCTCGCTTACACAAACGAGTGCTGTTGATTGATGCTAACTTACGCAATCCCAGTCTGCACGAACAGCTAAATTTGCCTAATGAGCAAGGACTTTCCACTTTACTGGGTAGCGAGATTACTTTACCGAATCAGATTGGCATTCAATCTTTGGGTTCAGCTTATATTGATATTTTGACGGCTGGGCCAAAACCGACTGATCCCGCCCATTTGTTGAGTTCTCCGCGCATGATGCAACTGATGAGAACCTTTGAAGAAAATTATGATTTGGTACTGATAGACGCGCCGCCTGTATTGGGTTTGGTAGATGCAATGTTAACAGCATCGTCCTGTCGGAGTGTGGTGTTAGTGGCTAGTATGGGTGTGGTGACTCGTAACCAACTTGCTCAAGCTACAGGAATGTTGAGTCGGTTAAATCTGATTGGGGTAGTGGCTAATGGTGTTTCTAGCTCAGATAGCAGTTTTGTCCATTATCCCAAAGAATACCGTTTGGCTTTGAAACAAGCGGTAGAAAAATAGTACAACTTGGAAGTTTATAGATATGTGCGATCGCTCTTTTGGTGGATGCGATCGCACATATTTTTTATGTCCTGGAAAAAATAGATCCCCGACTTATTCAAGAAATCGGGGATCTAAGTTTTTTATTTTTAATGTCTTGATTAAACATTTTAATTGTCAAAATTAAATCCTATTTACTGTGTGGAAAATCAGTATATTTATCTCAGCTTTATAATTATGATGATTAAGTCTCATGATTTTAAAGACTAAATAAAGAATTTGCTTCCGTATATAGTCAATTCTACAGACTCTTATATCCTAGAGATTAAAGCCCCTTCCAAGCAGCTAAAAGACAACAGTGGACTAGTTTTTCTCAACTGAGAAAATCAATAACAAAGGTAGATAAAGTTCAACATAGTTCTCATCCATAACCTAAAGGAATATTGGATGATTTGCCTCTACATCTATCCAATATTTCTTTTACTCACAAAATACCAAGTTTACCTGCAAGTTTTCCCTAAATATTGATTGCTATATCAGTTCCATTTGATATGTAAACAACAGAGACAAGGGAGAGCCACTGCGTTGGGCGGCTCTGCCGACTCCCTCAGTGGCGTGACAAGGAAGACAGGGTAGACAAGGGAGAAAGAAGTTTATAAATCATTTAGGATTGCTATATTACGTGGTGTGCAACTTTCTCTCAAACCTAACCCCCAACCCCTTCCCTACGTTCGCGCAGCGTGTCGCAGACAGGGAAGGGGGGCAAGATTCAAAGCCTCTCTCCGCTTCGGGGAGAGGTTTGGAGAGGGGTTTCAAGAATAAGTCGCACATCGCGTTATATTCAGAATATTCATCAGCATCAACAACAAGTTTGCTCCCATCAAATTTAGCAATCATACTGAATTACTTCTGACTCCTGGGTACTGAATTCTTACTAATCATTCATCTACTAATTTTAAGAGCAAGACAAGATTCAGATCAAAGTCTTTGGCATGAATCGCCTTCGAGATCAGCAACTTACTATCGTACTAATCCAAAGACACATGACTAGCTCATTAGTTCGTACTCCACAGACTGTAACTCTACAACCTACAACCGAAGCTACCTCATACTGCACACTACAATGGCGGCGGGATAAATTGTTAGTGAAATCTCCCGGTAAATTTCAACAGCCATATTTGCCAGCTTTAGAAAACCAGCAATTATTAATCGATTGCTTAAAACATTCTCCTGTAAATTTGGTGAGCGTAGACCCTCAAATTGGTGAGACTTGGGTAAAGTTTTGGGCAGATGCTTGTAAAAAATCTCATAAGCCCATGTTTCTTTACGGATCTTCAGAAAATTTACTGTTTAAACAAAATAGTAAACCTTGGGGATGGTTCCTGCGACTGATTGATTGGATAGCAGCTTTATTTCTGCTGCTATTACTAAGTCCAGCTATGTTGGGATTAGTAATGTTGTTGCAAATTACCTCACCTGACTCTCTATTTTCTACTGAGTGGTATGTAGGAGAACGAGGTAGGCTTTTCCAAGCTATTAAATTCTCCACTACAAGCAAACCTAAGCTTACACCCTTAACTCTTTGGATGCGTAAATCTGGTCTAGAAAACTTACCACAGTTATTCAATGTACTGCGGGGTGATATGGGTTTTATTGGGTCTCGCTCTTGGACTTTAGCAACAGCAATAAGATTAAGTTCAGAAGCTCAAATTTCCCTGAATCAATTACCTGTGATGACAAAATCTTGGTCAGCCCAGGCGGAATCAAACTTAATAATTCATAATTCATAATTATTAACTGCCGTCTTCTCTATCTAGCTAACAACCTCTACAAACAGTGCGGTAATTGATCACATCATTTGCCGCACTTAGGCTAGAGCTAAATATCATAGAGCATCTGTAGCCACCTGTAGAAATTAGAAAACATTTATTCGCAAACTCATGCTTGTTAAACTAAACCAACAATTAAATAATATATTTAAAGCTACTACATTTTGGCAAAATAACTATTTAATATTGCGAGAATTTAAACATTTTCGCAAGGTTGCTATATTTGCTTTAGTCTTCTCTTTTATAGCGGCAACATTTGAAGGTTTTAGTATTGGGTTTTTGCTGTCATTTTTGCAAAACTTAACTGACCCCAATGCAAAACCAATTCAAACTGGTGTCGAGTGGTTTGATACTTGGATTTTAGCTGCAAATAGTTCGGCAATTAATCGGTTGTATCGGATATCTTTGCTGATTTTACTCAGTACTTGGTTCCGGGCTGGTTTTAATTATTTAGCGCAAGTCTATACAGAAAGCACTCAGCTATATTTAGCCGATCGCCTGCGGAAGCAGATTTTTGAACAGTTACAAAGTTTGCCCCTCAGTTACTTCGCAAAAACTCGCTCTGGGGAACTGATTAATACAATTACGACAGAAATTGAGCGCATCAAACAGTGGTTTAGTGGTACGGCATTTTTAATGACCAGAACTATCACCGCTACTGTCTACTTTATCTCGATGTTTTTGCTATCTTGGCAGTTATCGATTGCATCTTTATTACTATTTACCTTGGCTGGTGTCGGCTTATCAACTCTCAATGCGCGTGCGCGAGAAAGTAGTTTTAGTACTTCTATTGCTAACGGTCATTTTACTTCCACAGCCATAGAATTTATTAACGGGATTCGTACAGTTCAGGCATTTGGGACGCAAAATTTTGAACGTCAGCGTTTTTATCAGGCTAGTGATAATGTACTTAAAAGTTCCAAAAAAGTTATCTTAATTTGGGCAATGGTGAGACCATTAGCAGAAAGTATCGCTAGTACAATTCTCATCGGGATGATCATTTTTGCTTTTACAGTTTTTGTTGTGAATGGCACACTGCAAGTTGCGTCTTTACTAACATTTTTCTTTGTGCTGTTTCGGGTAGTGCCGATTGTGCAGGATATTAATGGTACGAGAGCGCATTTGAGTACCTTAGCAGGTGCAGCCGACAATATTAAAGATTTAGTGAGGACTGATGATAAAACCTATTTACAGAATGGCAAACTTCAATTTATTGGGTTAAAACATTCAATTGATGTTGTGTCTGTAGATTTTGGTTATGACCCCAATTATTTAGTATTAAATAATGTCACACTCAGTATTGAAAAAGGCAAAACCACAGCCTTAGTAGGAGCCACGGGTGCTGGTAAAAGTACCTTAATTGATTTAATTCCGAGATTTTACGACCCCACAGAAGGTCATGTGATGATTGATGGAGTTGATATCCAAAGATTTGATATCAATTCATTACGGCAAAAAATTGCCGTTGTTAGTCAAGATACATTTATCTTCAATACTTCTGTTTGGCAAAATATTGCTTATGGGACAACAGGCGCGACAGCCGCAGATATTCGAGAAGCAGCGCGGTTAGCCAACGCTGTAGAATTTATCGAAGAAATGCCAGAAGGCTTTGACACCAAATTAGGAGATAGAGGCGTAAGATTATCTGGTGGACAACGCCAACGAATAGCGATCGCGCGGGCTTTGTTACGCGACCCAGAAATTTTGATATTAGATGAAGCCACCAGCGCACTCGATTCTGTGACTGAACGCTTGATTCAAGAATCCATCGAAAAGCTATCGGTAGGTCGGACGGTAATTGCGATCGCTCATCGTCTTTCTACTATCGCCAACGCCGATAAAGTTGTTGTTTTAGAACAAGGACGCATCGTCGAACAAGGTAAATATCAAGAACTCTTAGAGCTAAAAGGTAAGCTTTGGGAATATCACAAAACTCAGTATGAAATGGGACAAGCAGGGTAAGAATTAGGGGCTAGAGGCTAGAGGCTAGTTAACTCACTAAATCTCATTTTCAAAAGCTTTAGTCCCTAGTCCCTAGCCTCTGTTATTTATGTGCGGTTAATTATTCTTCTAATATTTTGAGGTTAAATAAATGGTAAATATTGGCTACCATGCTGCTAGAATGCAAGGTAGATTTATCCGTAACATCTACACCAAGTTTATTAATATAATTAGCACTTTACCAATCAAGCAAACTCGCCAGATTGATATCACAGTTTATTCGCTTTCTTGCGAGCGTGATTTACCAGAACAAGTCGCTAGTATTCGTTCATTTATTCGGAATATTGGTATACCAAAAAGATTTATTGTTATTTCTGATGGTAGTTATAGCGACTCTAGCTGTAAATTACTTTGTCGGATTCATCCTTGTGTAGATGTTGTCCCTGTCACGAAACTCATTCGGGATGATTTACCTCAATGTGTTACTAATTATGCTCAAATTCATCCATTAGGTAAAAAGTTAGCTGCATTGATGTCAATTCCGGTAAACGGTACAACTATTTATACAGATTCCGATATTTTATTCTTTCCTGGTGGTGTAGATTTAGATAACTTCACTAAGGTAGCTGATAAATCTTGCTATTATCTTCCTGATTGTTCTGCTTCTTTAGATGAACGACTGATCTATGATGAAAACGAAAAATTGCAGCCAGTTAATGCTGGATTTCTTTTATTTAACCATCAATTAGATTGGAGTTGGGCAATTGAACGGTTGGCAAAATTGCCAGATCAGCCTATCTATTTTACAGAACAAACAATTGCCCATTTAACAATGCACCATAATCATGCTAAACCTTTCTGTTCGCAAAAATATATTTTGAATGTAGAAGACCAATTCATTTATCCAGATAAATTTGCCAGTCCAAAGATTGCCATGAGGCATTATGTCAATGATGTTAGACATAAATTGTGGTTAAATGTCGGTTTGTGAAAGGAAACAAGGAATAAGCAACAGGTAAAATTCAAACTTTATCCTGGCTTTTTCTAAATAAAATATTACATAAATCCAGATATTTTTCTTTTCTATCCCCGATTTCCGATTACCAGTAAAATGAGCAAAAATGTAACCCATACAGAGATGATTTACCACTGCACAAACACTAATATTAACGGAGGAGGGGGAATTGAAACTTATGTGGCTTCTTTAGCACTTTCACAAATTTCAGAATCTTGTGATATCTCCAAACAAGCAACAGTACATCAACATATTCTCAAGTCGATTAAGACAGAGGATCAAAAGCAATTTAAATTACTACACCTTCACGACCCAGAATTTTTAGCGGATTTACGCGAAGAATGTCCAGCTATTTTTACCCTGCACAATCATTGTAGTTACTGTCCGAGTGGAACCAAATATTTAGCAGACCGAGGTAAAATTTGCGATCGCGTCATGAATCCTTTAGGCTGTGCTTGGGGTCATGTAGTTGATGGTTGTGGTAGTCGGCGACCACACAGAATTTTAGGTAATTGGTGGAATGCTTACAATCCCTTAAATACCCTGAAAAAATTGAAAATCCCTGTAATAGCTAATAGTGAATATGTTCGTCAGCAAATCATTAGTGCTGGAATATCACCAGAACGAGTGATTACACTACGTTGCGGTGTGCAGTTACCCAAGGTGGAGACAGAACCTCTGAGTCGAACAATTTATCAAAATCAGCACATTCTTTTTGTTGGTCGGATAGTTCCCGATAAAGGTTTAGAGTGGCTACTCAAAGCCTTAAGCAAAACTGAAAAACATATCCATTTAGATATTGCTGGTGATGGTTGGGATAAAGCCAATATGGAAAAATTAGCCGATGATTTGGGTCTAGGCGATCGCATTACTTGGCATGGTTGGTGTAATTCTGAACAATTAGAAACTTTATATCAACAGTGTTTGGCGGTGATTTTTCCCAGTCTTTGGCCAGAACCTGCTGGTTTAGTCACCTTAGAAGCTTATGCGCGTTATCGTCCAGTAATTGCCAGTGCTGTCGGGGGCATTCCTGAACATATAAAAGATGGCAAAACTGGGCTTTTAGTTTCACCTAATAATACTGCACAATTAGCGGCGGCAATTAATGAATTGGCAACCAATTATGCCAAAGCGAAAACAATGGGTGAAAAAGGACAAGCTTGGTATCAAGAAGAATTTACGATTGATGTTCATGTTCAGCGTTTAAATCAAATTTATGCCCAGACTATTGCTGAATTTCATACTTTGATGAAAGTAGAAAATACGAAATTTAGCAATCATCAATGGGGTTTTTAGAAAATAACTAGGGATGCTTAGTCTCCAGATAAATCTATTAAAAAAGATAACGATTTAATTGTATGTCTAGCAGTATTGAATTAACAGAACCATTAGTTAGTGTTGTTATTCCTACTTACAATCGCCCAGAGTATTTAAAGCAGGCGATCGCCAGTGCTGTCAATCAGACATTTAAAAATATTGAAATTATTGTTTGTGACAACTGTAGTGATATCAGTCCTCAACCAATAGTCGAAGCTTTTCAAGATGAAAGAATTCGGTTTTGCCGCAATTCACATAACATTGGGATGGTTGCCAATATTATTAACGGTTTTGTCATCGCTAAAGGTAAATATGTGGCCAGCCTCCATGATGATGATATGTGGGAACCTGATTTTTTAGCCAAGCTTGTTCCCCCTCTGGAAGCTAATTCTGATTTGGCTTTAGCTTTTTGTGATCATTACGTGATTAAAGCTGATGGGCAGATAGATGATAAACTGACTCAAGAGTGTTCCAAGACATGGAAACGAGCTGATTTAACAGCAGGAATTCATCAGCCTTTTTATAAAATTGCTATCGAAAATATGTCTGTAGCTACTGCCAATGCTGCTGTTATTCGTAAAGATGTTGTAGATTGGCAAGCATTTCCTTTAGAGGTGGGTGGCTTTTACGATTTGTATATCAATTATCTCTGTTCTCGCTCTGGTTTAGGCGCTTACTA
The DNA here is from genome assembly GCF_014697485.1 of Anabaena sp. FACHB-83. Lineage (NCBI taxonomy): Bacteria > Bacillati > Cyanobacteriota > Cyanophyceae > Nostocales > Nostocaceae > Anabaena > Anabaena sp. FACHB-83. The sequence continues at coordinate 60,552 of NZ_JACJRY010000003.1, forward strand.
TACTCCAGAAAAACTCACTCGTTACCGTGAACATGAGTTAACAGATACATTAACAGATAATGCTCAAATTAATATCCGTAAGGCAAAAAATCACATTTTCTGTTATGAACATTTTATGCAAGATACCAGATTAAAAGAGTTATATCCACATTTTCAGCAGAGATTAATCGAAGCTAATCAATATCTAGGTATGAGTTTATTAAAAGCTGGACAGCCAGAATCAGCACGCCCTCATTTTTGGTATGTCTGGCAAAAGAAAAAGCTGAGTGTAAGAGCGATCGCAGCATTGCTATTCAGTTTTATCTACAGCTTATTAATCAATACATTTATCAGTGTGAAGGGATATGTTACAGCAGAACGTAAAGCAACCTCTGGTTAGTGTTGTTATCCCAACTTACAATCGACCAGATTATTTAAAGCAAGCGATCGCCAGTGCAGTTAACCAAACTTATCAGAATCTTGAAATCATCGTTTCTGATAATTGTAGTGACGAAAGCCCCCAAGGAATTATCGAATCTTTTGATGATTCACGCATTAGATTTTGGCAACATCCTGAAAATGTGGGGATGTTGTCTAATCAAATGAATGCTTTCAAAATGGCACAAGGTAAATATGTTGCCAGTCTCCATGATGATGATATGTGGCACGAAGATTTTTTAGCGAAACTTGTGCCAATACTGGAAGCTCATTCTAATGTGATTTTGGCTTTTTCTGACCAATATATTATTGATAGTGACAGTAATATCAATCATCTTGGTACAGAAGCAAATACACGCGGTTTCAAAAGAGATATTTTAGCCCCAGGTATTCATACATTTTTCGCTAAAATTGGTTTAATTGATAAAAGTATCCCCACGGCTGCTGCTTGTGTAATTCGTAATGGTGTCATTGATTGGGATAGCATTCCGCAAGAAGTCGGCGGGATGTGGGATTTATATCTAACTTATCTCTGCTGCATTTCGGGTTATGGTGCGTACTATTATCCCGAAAGATTAACTTATTATCGCGCCCATGAACTCACCGATACAATGTTAAGTGGGAGTAGAAATGCTAACGCCAAAATTCGCAAAGCCCAAAGCGAAATCTTTTGCTACAAAGCATTCATGGAAGATGGCAGATTGCAAGAATTTCATGAGTATTTTCAAGCGAAATGGTTAGAATCACATACCACTTTAGGCATTGGTTTACTGCGGAATCATCAAACAACAGCAGCACGTCCTTACTTATTCCAAGCATTTAAAAGACAAAAATTGAACCCCAGAACTTTAGCAGCACTGATACTTAGTTTTACTCCGCAACCATTAGCTAATCAATTTCTCAAAGTCAGTAGAACAGCATGAATATTTATCGTTAGGTAAAGGCAGGAGGCAGTGGTTCGGCTGCGCGGTAATCGAGCGAAGCAATGCACTGAGCTTGTCGAAGTGTCGAGATTCACCAACCAGAAGCAGGAGGCAGAAGTGAAGAAGGTTTTGTTTTAATTTATTTAATTGTTCTTCACTTAATCAGATTGTTTATAGTAGTTATCCTTATGAAAATCAATGAAACTTTGCATTGTTACCCACAAACTTAAAAAAGGTGATGGACAAGGAAGAGTCAACTATGAAGTTGCTCAAGAAGCGATTCTTCGTGGTCATCAATTAACATTATTAGCTAGTGAAATATCACCAGAACTTGCCCAAAATAATCAAGTTAATTGGGTACAAATTCCTGTTGATGGTTATCCGAGCGAGTTCATTCGGAATTTTATCTTTGCTTATAAAAGTGCGTCTTGGTTACAAAAAAATCGTTCAGAAATCGATTTATTAAAAATCAATGGCGCAATTACCAATGTGGCAGCAGATGTGAATGCTGTACATTTTGTGCATAGTTCTTGGTTGCGATCGCCTGTACATATTTCTCGTGTTCGCCGCGATGCTTACGGTTTTTATCAATGGCTGTACACCGCCTTAAATGCCCGTTGGGAAAAACAAGCTTTTCAACGCGCTAAAGTTGTAGTTGCTGTCTCAGAGAAAGTTGCCCAAGAGTTAATTAAAATTGGCGTACCACGCGATCGCATCCGAGTCATCGTCAATGGTGTCGATTTGCAAGAGTTTATCCCTGGTATTGCTTCTCGCCAAAAATTAAACTTACCAGAGAATGTAAATTTAGGATTATTTGCCGGAGACATCCGTACACCACGGAAGAATTTAGATAGCGTCTTACAGGCCTTAGTGAAAGTACCTGATTTACACCTAGCCGTAGTCGGGAGTACTGATGGTAGTCCCTTTCCACAGTTAGCCGCCGATTTAGGCATTAGCGAACGGGTACATTTTCTCGGTTATCGCCGGGATATTGCCGAAATCATGCGGGCGGTAGATTTATTTGTCTTCCCCTCCCGTTATGAAGCTTGCACCTTGGTCTTGTTAGAAGCCCTCGCCTCTGGGTTGCCTGTCATTACCGCCACAGCTACCGGTGGGGCAGAGTTAGTCACACCTGAATGTGGAATTGTTTTACCAGATTCAGATGATGTGGAAGCCTTAGCTGCTGCTTTGTCATCTTTAGCCAGCGATCGCACCTTGATGCAACAAATGGGTCAAGCCGCCCGCGCCGTCGCCCAACAACACAGTTGGTCAACAATGGCCCAAACCTATATGGATCTATTTGAGGAGTTACAACAGCATGAAGAACACAGTTCTCATCCCGACCTATCGCCGTCCTCTGGATCTATCTCGTTGCCTTTCGGCACTGCAAGCGCAAACTAAACCCGTTGATCAAGTTATCGTCGTTGTGCGGGATACAGATACCCAAACTTGGCAATTTCTCCAAGCCTTTCCTGCCCATCATTTACCTTTACAAATCGTCACCGTCGCCATTCCTGGAGTAGTCGCCGCCCTCAACGCTGGACTTGCAGCCGTTGAGGGAGATGTTTTATCTATTACTGATGATGACGCTGCACCTCGTCCTGATTGGTTAGAGAAAATTAACGCCCACTTACTCGCAGATGCCAAAATAGGCGGTGTTGGTGGGCGTGATTGGATACATTATGGTGACAAAATTGAAGATGAATCTCGCGCTGTGGTGGGTGAATTGCAGTGGTTTGGGCGTGTAATTGGCAACCATCATCTTGGAGTCGGCGCAGCTCGTCCAGTCGATGTCCTCAAAGGTGTGAACATGAGTTTCCGTACTCAGGCGATCGCCAACTTACGTTTTGACGAGAGAATGAGAGGTTCAGGCGCACAGGTACATTTTGAAATGGCATTCACCCTCGCTTTAAAACGTGCTGGTTGGCAGATCATTTATGACCCACAAGTTGCAGTAGACCACTATCCCGCCCAGCGATTTGACGAAGACCAACGCAATAATTTTAATGCGATCGCACAAATTAACTTAGTTCATAACGAAACTTTAGTATTACTCGAACATTTATCACCCCTACGTCGCCTCATCTTCTTGCTGTGGGCAGTTTTCATTGGTACTAGAGATTGTTTTGGTTGCCTGCAATGGCTAAGATTCTTCCCCAGCCAAGGCCGACTCGCCACCCGCAAACTTTTAGCCTCCTGGCGCGGTCGCTGGCAAGGATGGCAGACATGGCAAGTTACAGGTGACAGGTTAGAGGTGACAGGTTACAGGGGTGCAGCACTTCGACCCTTCGACAGGCTCAGGGCGGCGCTGCGCTCAGTGACCGGGGTGCAGGGGGAGCCAAAGAACTAATGACCAATAACCAATGACAAATGACCAATGACAAATAACAAATTGGTATGATATCTCAATCATTACTTTTTAATAGTTTTTCAGAAACACCATTTTCACCAAAACAGCGATCGCTACAAGGTTGGAGTGCCATCCTCGGTTTTATCTTGCTGAGTGTAACCTGTTACTTTGCGGGTGTAGCTGGTAGTTTACGCCTAATTTATCCAGTCACCGCCTTAATCGTAGCGATATTTTTATACTTGCGACATCCGATTTTATACATCGGTTTTACTTGGTGGATGTGGTTTATCACACCCTTAGTTGCCCGTTTAATTGATTATAAGGTTGGTTGGGACCCTACCCGCCAAATTTTGATTGCACCATATTTAGTTGTATTTGTCACAATTGCCACCTTCTTACGACACTTTCCTAAAGCCTCTCGTCAGGGAGGTTTACCTTTTATATTGGCTTTTGTCGGCGTAATTTATGGTTTTCTCGTCGGCTTAATTTATAACACTCCAGTCCCCGTTGCACGCGGCTTGCTAGACTGGCTCAGTCCAATTATTTTTGCTTTTCACCTATTCATGAATTGGCGAGATTATCCCAGTTATCGCCAAAATTTACAAAGGACATTTCTTTGGTGCGTATTGCTAACTGGTGCTTACGGCATCTATCAATTTGTCGTCGCCCCGGAATGGGATAGATATTGGCTAATTCAGTCAAAATTATTTACCAGTTCTGGCGACCCTGTACCATTCGGAATGCGTGTTTGGAGTACGTTGCACTCAGTCGGGCCGTTTGGTGCGGTGATGCAAGCAGGCCTTTTGTTGTTATTTACCAGTTCAGGCCCCTTAATCTTTCCGGCTTCGGCTGTTGGTTACTTATCATTTTTACTCACACAAGCGCGGACTAACTGGGGAGGCTGGTTATTAGGAGTCATCATGATTATGGGTTCAGTCAAAGCCCGTATTCAAATGCGACTCATCATCTTGATTTTAGTTATAGCCGCCTGTGTTGTGCCATTGACTACTATCGAGCCAATTTCTGACGTGGTGGCAGCGCGTTTAGAGACTTTTACGAATCTGCAAGAAGATACTAGCTTTAGGGATAGATCGGGAAGTTACGACAGAAACCTCAGTTTAGCTCTTTCTAATTTATTAGGTAATGGCATCGGCAATACTTGGAAAGTCAATGAAAAGACTGGACAAATCGAAGTTTTTGTAATTGACAGTGGTATTTTAGATATGTTTTTCACCCTTGGCTGGTTTGGAGCCGTATTTTATCTGGGTGGATTAATCTTGACGCTTTTTAGCGTTGCTAATTACACAGAATCACGTTTTGATAGCTTTATAAGTACAGCCCGTGCCATTGGTTTTAGTGCTACTGCCCAGCTAGTTATCGGCAGTGGGATGTTAAGTATCGCCGGAATAATTCTGTGGGGATTTTTGGCTATGGCGATGGCAGGACATAAATACCACCAGTCGCAAAAAATCACCCAACTTCATTAGAGGTTAATTATATGAAAGTGATGATCCTGATGCCATTGGCTGAACAACGCGGTGGCAGTGAAATGACTTTCTGGGATCTGTTGCAGCAAGGACGAAATAGTGATATTGAGTGGTTAGTAATTTTTGGTGAAGATGGTTCCTTAGTCAAACAAGTGCGATCGCTTGGTATTGATGCACAGGTTTTTCCTAGTGGTCGTGTCCGTCAATTACACCGTTTAATTGCCACAGCCATCAAGATAGCACTCATAGCTAAACGTCAACAGGTAGATGTAATTATCAGTTGGATGTGGCTATCCCATTTAACAGGCGGACTGGCAGGATTACTAGCAGGTAAACCGGCACTGTGGTATCAACAAGAAACACCTGATGGGAAGAACTTTTTAAAACGCTTAGTTAATCTAATGCCGGCGCGTGGCGTAGTCACCATTACCAAAGCTATTCAAGCAGCGCAATCAAAAATCACCCCACAACTACCAGTATCTTTAGTGTATCCAGGGGTAGCTTTAGATCGTTTTGATCCTGCTATTTTGCCTACTCCTGCTATGGCGCGGCAAAAGTTGGGTTTGCCATTACAGGGGCCGCTAATTGGCATTGTCGGCAGAATGCAACGCTGGAAAGGAATGCACGTCCTCGTTCAAGCAATGCCAAAAGTTTTACAGAAATATCCCAATGCTCATTGTGTGGTAGTTGGTGGTAAGCATGACTTAGAAGCAGACTACGAAGACTTTCTGAAATCAGAAATAGTAAATTTAGGACTGCAAGAAAAAGTCATTCTGCCCGGACTCCAGCGCAATATCCCCGAATGGGTGCAAGCGATGGATGTTTTTGTCCATGCTTCTGATCAAGAACCATTTGGCATTGTGATTATCGAAGCGATGGCGCTAGGTAAACCTGTCATTGCGGGTAATGCTGGCGGCCCCACCGAAATTATCACCGACGGAGTGAATGGCTTATTAACACCTTACGGTGATTCTGAAGCATTGGCGATCGCAATTCTCCGCTATCTAGATGAACAAGACTTTGCCCAAAATGTCGCGATCGCTGCACGCCAACGCGCCCTCGATTTTTCCACCCAGAACTACGCGCAAAACTTTATTAATACTCTGCGTTCTCTGATACCTGGCGTTTCGTAAATATAGCTAAATATCGATATGCTCAGATCCCCGATTTTTTTAAGAATTCGGGGATTTTGTATTTCACGCATAATTTAGGAATACAAACCTTCAGCTTGACAATATATTTTTGCTGGCGCTTGCTCAAAATATTTAAATAACGCTGGACATAACCAACCTTCCAGACCTTTTTCCCGCCACAAATACCAATTACCGTTGTACTCCTCACGTAACCAAGTTAATTCGGCTTGATAACCAGGGAAAGGACTAGCAGAAAACAGCAGTTTAAATCCTTCATCCACATTAGCTATACCCTGAACCAGAATATCAATCATCTCAGGTACACCACTCACAAACGGTTCTTGCACCAAACCCAGACGCTCATCATCAAATACCCATGTTTGATTGTGCCTGTATGGAAAAATCACCATCATTGAGTTAGTCATGAGCAATTATCGGTTAAGTAATTGGTAAATAATTTTGTAGTCAAGGTTACTAATTACTAGAGAATAATATAACTTGAAAAAATTGTAGTGTATCAGGAGGTTGGCAGGGTGAAGACGGCAAGTATAGGGCAAACTCATTTACAATTCAGGAAATTCTCAGCCAAAAAGCTTATTCTGTACTGCAATTGGGAGTAAATACTTTTATCATGTGCCGTTTACTTGCCTATCTTGGTTCGCCTGTATCTTTGGAACATCTTCTGTATAAACCAGAACATTCTTTGATTGTCCAAAGTTATCAACCCCGTGAAATGAATTCTGGGGTAGTAAATGCAGATGGTTTTGGTATGGGTTGGTATCATAGTCACAAAGATACTGCTCCCTACATCTACAAAAATACATTGCCGATTTGGAATGATATTAACTTACCCCATCTGAGCCGTTACGTAGAATCAAGTTGCGTATTAGGTTATGTCCGCAGTGCCACAATCGGACAAGCTTTAGATTTTGCCAATTGTCAGCCATTTAATCACGAAAATTGGCTATTTCTGCATAACGGATTCATTGAAAATTTTCGGCAAACATTACACCGCAGAATTCGTAGCACTTTAGCACCAGAATTTTACGACAAAATTTATGGCAGTACAGATTCTGAACATTTATTTGCGTTGTTACTTTCTCAGCGTCAAATTAACAAACATCGTCCGCCAGAATATGCCTTACGCACTACTTTGTTAGGTATTGCTGAACTAGCGAAACGTCATCAAATCAAGGTTTTAGCTAACATTATTTTCAGTGATGGTAAACGTTTGATAGCTTCGCGTTTTGCTATTGGTGCAGCAAATCCGTCTTTGTATTGGATACGAGATGATCTGAATTTCCCGAACTCAGTAATTATTGCTTCGGAACCTTTATTTCCTGGTAATTGGAATCCTTGCCCAGAGAATAGCATCATCAGTGTGGGAGAAGACTGTGATATCAAAATTGAGCAAATCTACTAGCACCAAAGAATTTATTTATTATGCTTTAAATGATTGTCGAAAAAGAACTTTAAAGCTGTTGGATGAGCTAGACGATATTACATTTTGCAATCAGTATCATCCTGATTTTAGTCCTATTGGCTGGCACTTAGGACATATTGCTTACACTGAGTCTTTATGGTTGCTAGAACATAGTGCGGGTTTAAGGTGTTTATTTCCGCAATATCGTAAGCTGTTTGCGGCTGATGGTTTACCCAAGTCAGAACGTGTCAAATTACCAAACTTAGCCGAAATCCGTTATTACTTGCAGACAGTCCGCGAGAAAGTGCTGCAATATCTGGAAGTGGTTGATATTAAACCCCAAGAACGTCTGTGGCGATTTTTAATTCAGCACGAAAGTCAACACTGTGAAATTCTCAGCTATGTGTTGGAATTGTCGAAAAGAGGAAAGGGTGTAGGGGTGCATACTTCGACTGCGCTCAGTAACCCTACTTCGACTGCGCTCAGTAAGCAAGGGTGCGAGGGTGTAGGGGTACAAGGGAATAACATCACACTCAGCACTCAGCACTCACACTTCGACTCCGCTCAGTGTACAGCACTCAGCACTCACACTTCGACTCCGCTCAGTGTACAGCACTCAGCACTCAACACCCAGATGGTGATGATTCCGGCTGGGGAATTTGAAATGGGAAATAATTCTTTGGATGCGTTGGATAATGAGAGTTTTTGTCATCGAGTATATCTGGATACTTATTGGATTGACCGTTACCCGGTGACTTGTGGGCAGTATCGGGAATTTATGGCGGCGGGAGGCTATAAAAATCCTGAGTGGTGGTCTGATGCTGGGTGGCAATGGCTACAAGTAGAACAGGTAACAGAACCGCTATATTGGCAGAACGATCGCAGTTATGATGATCATCCAGTCTGCGGTGTAAGTTGGTACGAAGCGGAAGCATATTCGCGGTTTGTTGGCAAGCGTTTACCCACAGAAGCCGAATGGGAAAAAGCTGCTAGTTGGGATGCTCAAGCTCAACGTCGGCGCACCTATCCTTGGGGTGAAGAAATGCCCTCACAAAAATATTGTAATTGCGATCGCCTCATCGGTCAGACAACCCCAGTCGGTAACTACCCTGGAGGCGAAAGTCCCTACGGCTTATTAGATACCCTCGGCAATGTTTGGGAATGGACAGCTTCTTGGTTTACACCATACCAAGGTTTTCAAAGTTACCCTTATGTGGGTTACTCGCAAGTTTATTTTGATCACCAACACCGTGTATTAAAAGGCGGTAGTTGGGCAACTCGTCCCTGGGTAGCACGTTGTAGTTTTCGGAACTGGTACTATCCCTGTGTACGCCAAGTTTTTACAGGTTTTCGCTGTGCTACAAGTGTTAATTAACGAAAGTTTATGGCTTTTTTAGTGGTAAATACGCAAATTTAGTGTTAAACCTTGATTGATCTAGCTTAAGCGTGAGGTTAGCAGCTGTGGCTGTGTGTTTCACTAGCTAGAGGAAAGCTTGGGTTGCCAAGCAATCTACTACTGCAACTCTACGGAGGTTAAATGACAATATCTCAAGCTGTCAACAGCAAAGTTACTTCTCTAACCAGCCTAGAAGAACGTTTGCAAATACAGCGTTTGGTAGAAGCCACAAAAGTAGTCACATCAACAGCAGGACGTGATGTAGTCAAGGGATTAACGCACAACCCCAAATATTTACCTCCATACTACTTGTATGATGACCAAGGCTCTGATTTATTTGAACAAATCTGTGAATTGCCCGAATATTACGTAACTCGCACAGAAACAGCAATTTTGCAACAGTATGCAGATGAAATTGCTCAAATCACAGGTGCTTGTGAATTAGTAGAACTGGGTAGTGGGAGTTCGACCAAAACCCGAATTTTGCTGGATGCTTATCAAAAGTTAGGGGGGCTTCAGTGCTATTTGCCAATAGATATAAGCGCGGGAATGTTGGAAAATAGCGCGAGAAAGTTACTCGAAGAATATCCCTCACTGCAAGTTTACGCATTGGCGGGAACTTATGAAATGGCTTTAGCACAACTCCCACCAAAACAGTCACCAAGTAGGATGATTGGTTTTATTGGTAGTTCTTTGGGAAATATGACAACCCAAGAGTGTGATGCTTTCTTTTCGCAAATTACCAATGCACTGCAAGTAGGTGAATATTTTTTACTGGGAGTCGATTTACAAAAACCAAAAGAAATTTTGGAACCAGCTTATAACGATCGCCAAGGTGTGACAGCAGCATTTAACATCAATATGCTGGAGCATTTAAATCGCAGATTTGAAGGCAATTTTGATACCACACAATTTGAACATTGGGCATTTTATAATGAAACCGCAAATCAAATTGAAATGCACTTGCGGAGTATGCGATCGCAAACTGTGCAATTAAAATCTCTCAACCTCACCGTTAACTTTGCCACAGGCGAAACTATCTTGACCGAAATCTCGCGCAAATTTAACCTGAACACCATTAAACAACAACTCCAAAGCCGTGGTTTAGTTCCGGTTCAAACATGGACTGATACAAATCAGTGGTTTGGTTTGTTATTATGTCAGTTTCAATCTGCTTGAAGAAGTTAGAAGTTAGAATCCAGGAGTCAGAATCAAATAAGTAGCTGTCTAGCCTGGAAACACATCTAAATATAGCAGTCTAGGCATAAGGTAGGACATTTCAAAAGCACAAATGGCAGGTAGAGTAATAATATTTACCTCCTGCCTCAACCTTGTAGCGGTAAGTCAAAAGGCAAAAGTTAAAAGTCAAAGATCAAGAGTACTTTTGATTTTTGGTTTTTTACTTTTGACTTTTCTGTGCCTTTTTTATAAAACACCTTTAGAACTAGGAATTGTCCCAGCGCGACGGGGATCAACTTCTGTAGCCATTCGCATAGCTCTAGCAAAAGCCTTAAATGTTGCTTCAATAATGTGATGGGAATTAATACCATCTAATTGACGAATGTGTAAGGTCATTTGGCTATGATTCACCAATGCAACAAAAAATTCCCTCACTAGCTGAGTGTCATAAGTACCAACCCTTTGGGTAGGAATTTCTAAACCATAACTGAGATGAGGCCGTCCCGAAAAATCTAACGCCACCTGAATCAATGCTTCATCTAATGGTGCTAAAAAATTACCAAAACGAACTATTCCTTTTCTATCACCCAACGCTTGATGCAAAGCTTGACCTAAAGTAATCCCAACATCTTCATTAGTGTGATGATCATCAATTTCCCAGTCTCCTTTGGCTTGGACATCTAAATCAATCAAACCGTGAGAGGAAATTTGATGCAACATGTGGTCTAAAAATGGAATACCCGTTGCAGCATGACATTTTCCTGTCCCATCTAAATTGACAGTTACTTGCACATCAGTTTCACCAGTCACACGGTGAACCGAAGCAATACGCGCCGTGGTTAAGTTAACTTGGTGCAGAATTGAGTCTTTGTGAGAAGTATCGCTGATTTGCATAGTTAATTGAGGGAGTTGGGAGTTGGGAGTGGGGAGTTGGGAATAAACCTGGATTTCTCACAAGAGAGAAATCCAGGGGGGTGGGAGGTGTGGGAGGATGGTGAAGAAATCTTTCCCCCCACACTCCCCTCTCTCCCCACACTCCCCACTCACTACTCCCCAAATCTTATTACATTCCCATAATTTCATATCCTGCATCCACGTACAGCACTTGCCCGGTAATACCACTGGCTAAGTCACTGCACAAAAAGGCCGCAGTATTACCCACTTCTTGTTGAGTTACAGTACGTCGTAAAGGCGCTACCTCTTCTACATGGTGAATCATATCTAAAATTCCCCCAACAGCCGAAGAAGCCAAAGTCCGAATTGGCCCAGCCGAAATAGCATTAACCCGAATATTTTGCGGGCCGAGTTCTGCTGCAAGATAACGCACGCTTGCTTCTAAACCTGCTTTGGCAACTCCCATCACGTTGTAATTCGGCACAGCTCGCACGCCACCCAAATATGTCAAGGTGACAATGCTACCGCCTTCGGTCATTAACGGTTTCGCTGCGCCACTTAACTGGACTAGGGAATAGGTACTAATTTCTAAAGCTGTATTGAAACCCGAACGGGAGGTTTGGCTAAAGCCTCCAGTCAAATCATCTTTATTTGCAAAAGCTAAACAGTGGATGAGGATATCTAATCTACCCCACTTTTCTTGCACCGCTTCAAAGGTAGAGTGAATCTGTTCATCATTTTGAACATTACAGGGAACAAATAAGCTGGGATTCAGAGGTTCTACCAATTCCGCAACTTTTTTCTCCATCTTGCCACGTTCATCGGGGAGGTAAGTAATACCTAAGTTCGCCCCTGCTGCGTGCAGTTGTTGGGCGATACCCCAAGCGATGGAGCGATTATTGGCAATACCTGTAACGAGGGCGTTTTTTCCAGTCAGATTCAGCATAGAAATTATTAACAGGATCAATCATGATAAAAGATGTCTGAGCAGTATCAAAGATTTTTCCTGGATTTCTCACAAGAGAGAAATCCAGGGATGTGGGAGTGGGAGGATGGTGAAGAAATCTTTCCCCCCACACTCCCCACACTCCCCACATCCCCTACCCATACGTGAGAAATTCGGGTTTTGCTCCCCCTAATCACTGTTTTTGACTGCTGTGTGGCTGTGTTCACTTTTCTGTTTCAAAGGCAATTACAGCCAGAAGTCTAAATTTTCTAGGGGAATTGAGGATACTTCAACTGCTGAGTGTATCACCTGGGACTTTTTCAGACATCCTCTTAGGAGGATACTAGAAACTGAGGCCTGTTTTTCTTGATTTATCAAAATCATGTTTCACAGGCCAGAATCAAGAAACCAGAAGCCTGAATTGAGGGTGAAATTCTGTGAGGCTAGTGGATGAATCGACAAACAACACAGCAAATTAAGTGGTGAGTGTTTTTCTCCATTGACTAATTTTGCGTCTTCAATTCTGCTATCTGAATTTTTCTTTAATTCAATTGGTGTGTTTGCTGCATAAAAATTGTCTGCTATTCCTGAAGATATTCTCAAGATATAATGAATTTTTTAGCAAAAAACCTGATGAATAGGAGTTTGTAAGTACTTATAACAACTACTAGCTAAAAAGGTGAAAAATTATGTATCATTATGAACAAATAAGTCTGAAGTTCGGCTTTTGAGTATAGGAAAGTACAGAAAGGTTGACGGTGATTTATTGATTTTTCAGGTGTATTCTTAGGTAATCAGTTTATTTGTTTTTCCGGCATTGGGTAGGGGAAGGGAGATGATCGTGACACAAGATAAAGCCCTAGCAAATGTTTTTCGTCAGATGGCAACTGGGGCGTTTCCGCCAGTGGTGGAAACGTTTGAAAGAAACAAAACGATCTTTTTTCCGGGCGATCCTGCTGAACGAGTTTATTTTCTTCTTAAGGGTGCTGTAAAACTTTCCAGGGTATACGAAGCAGGAGAAGAAATAACGGTAGCACTGTTACGGGAAAATAGTGTTTTTGGTGTTTTGTCTTTGCTGACTGGAAATAAGTCAGATCGGTTTTACCATGCTGTTGCATTTACACCTGTAGAATTGCTATCAGCACCAATCGAACAAGTAGAGCAAGCACTCAAGGAAAATCCAGAATTGTCTATGTTAATGCTGCGGGGTCTATCTTCGCGGATTTTACAGACAGAGATGATGATTGAAACTCTCGCTCACCGGGATATGGGTTCTAGATTGGTGAGTTTTTTATTAATTCTTTGTCGTGATTTTGGTGTTCCTTGTGCAGATGGAATCACAATTGATCTGAAGCTATCTCATCAAGCGATCGCAGAAGCAATTGGTTCGACTCGCGTCACAGTCACTAGGTTACTTGGTGATTTACGCGAAAAGAAAATGATTTCTATTCATAAAAAGAAGATTACTGTGCATAAACCTGTTAGCTTAAGTAGGCAGTTCACTTAAAACAGAAGTCAGAAGTCAGAATCAAACCTTGATTCATTCTGCATTTGGGCTTTCTGACTCTGGCATTGTTGGTTGTTCAAAGCAATTGGAGGTAATGAAGTTGGCAAGTCTGGTGTTTTTGCAGATAATACCCATAGCTGGAGGCAAATCATAAATTGATAAATCTTCGCTATTGCCAATTTCCAACCCTCCACAGACAATGGTCGAAAGTAGTAGGCTGTATCTGGAACCATTTCGGTAGCTGAAGATGACCACCGGGTACATCCTCATTGCAGCAATTTTAATTTTGGGAGGCGTAATAGCCACTGTGGGCGATCGCATTGGCACACGGGTTGGCAAAGCTCGCCTCTCACTCTTTAAGCTTCGTCCCAAAAATACGGCGGTGGTGGTGACGATTTTTACTGGTGGCTTGATTTCTGCATCAACTTTGGGCATTTTGTTTGCTGCGGATGAAGGCTTGCGTAAGGGAGTCTTTGAATTAGAAGATATTCAAAAAGACTTGCGAAACAAGCGGGAACAACTCAAAACCGCAGAAGCCCAAAAAAGCCAAGTCGAAACAGAATTAAGTCAAGCCAGAAAAGAACAAACCCAAGCGCAACAAGACTTACAAAGAATTAATAAATCTTTGCAAGCGGCAAATGCAAAACAACGGGAAACCCAAGCAAAACTTAACCAAACTCTAAGCCGCCAAGCAAAGATCCAAGGGCAATTACAAAGCACTCAAGGGCGTTTGAATCAAGTTGCAACTCAATATCAGCAAGCGCGGTCAGAATTAGAAAACGTTTATAACCAAAGAAAAGCCTTACAAGTAGCGGTAGGACAATTAAAGGCAGAACAACAAAGATTGTACGCAGAAGCGAAAAAGGCGATTGATGAAGCGAAAACAGCTATTTCCAAACGAGATCAGGAACTCGCCAATCGTCAAGAAATTATTGAACAGCGCGATCGCAAAATCGCCCAATTAGATAAACTCATTCAAAATCGCAATTTAGAAATTACTGCCAGAGAACAGGTAATTGCAACCAGAGAAGCTCGCCTCAAAGAATTAGAAAGACAACAGGATTATTTAGAACAAGAAGTAGCCAGACTCGAAAAATATTATCAGTCTTATCAAGACCTGCGTTTAGGCAAGTTGGCGTTAGTGCGTGGTCAAGTTTTAGCTGGTGCAGTAATTCAAGTCAGTCAAGCCTCGGCGGCGCGTCAGGCGGTGTTGCAACTTTTAGGCGATGCTAACCAAAATGCCATCTTTCAATTAACTGAACCGAGTGCAACGCCAGAAAATACCCAAATATTGCGCGTCACTCCCGAAAGAGTTGAGCAGTTGATTAGACAAATTAGTGATGGTAGGGAGTATGTCGTGCGAATTTTCTCCGCAGGTAATTACGTCCGGGGCGAAAAACAGATAGAATTTTTTGCAGATGCCGCACGTAATGTCTTAGTCTTTGCGGGAGGAGAGGTGTTAGCCAGTACTAGCGCCGACCCCAAAACCATGACATCTTATCAGTTACGGCAAAGATTAGATTTGCTGATTTCGGCTTCCCAGTTTCGCGCCAGAAATGCCGGCATTGTAGAAGGCGTGCAAGTAGATGGCACATTTTTGCGCTTTATTAACCAGCTAAGACAATATGATCAGCCTTTAGATATTAAAGCGATCGCCGCCGAAGATACATACACAGCCGGGCCTCTGCGCGTGAAATTATTAGCTGTCCAAAACGGTAAAGTGATTTTTAGTACTTAAATTAGTATTGACTATTGATTCTTGGACAGCCACTTCTTTCAAGATGTTCATTGGGCCTGTGTTTTTGAGGAGTTGCATTTCTTGTTCATTTCGTACTAGTAAAGCACCAGCGAATCCTAATGAGTTAACAGAAATTGATTGGTATTTTTCTTGCGATCGCGGTAAGATTAACATCCATTCTTTAGTTGCTAGTAAGTTGTAAGCCGCAGATGGTGTTTGACTATCAACTATTTCTATCCCCACAGCACTTAACAAATTGTGATATACCTGCGACATAGCTTCTGCTGAAGTTAACGGAGATTCCACCCAATTAGGATCTAAAGTGGCAAAAGCATTAACAAATGGTAGTTGCGATATTTTTCCCACACCATCTTTCAATTCTGCTGACGCTAGTAATGGTTGAATAGGTATCTGCACTCCAGCAGGAGCGAGTGGCAAAGGTACTATCTGTAAATGTTTGTGTCGCTGACTAGCACCTGCGATTTTACCACTGTTGTAAAAAGCTAAACCATCAAAGTCAGCTAAACACGCCAATAAAGCCGCAAAATCTTCCGGGGTGAGTAGGCTTTCTTGTTCTTCAAAAGCGCGGGTAATGAGGAGTAGATGATAGTCAACAACGTTGAATTTGTTCAAAATACAGACATGAGTATCGGAAATTTCCGCCACAAATAAATCTTGTTCATAGGGAAGAAAAGGGTTGAAATCCTTACCAGCATTAGTTTGTTTATCTTGCTGTTTCTTGGCTGCGTCTTTGCGGGTTAGGTTCAATAAAATTCGGACTAGAAAGTTAACGCCATCTTGCTCAACAAATTCAAATTCTGTGGGAATAGAAAGCAAAGCCCCACATTTGAGAGCATGTAACGTAGTTTCTTTGACACTTGTCCATAAAGTGCCAGTTTTCAGGAAAATTTCTCCCTTGAGCATTGATGAGTGCATGATTTAACATTCATCAGTCTAAATCAGGTTCAACGCCAAGCGATCGCAATTGTGCAATTAATCTTTCTGTTTTTTGTCGTTCCTGTTCGGCGCGTTGTCTTTCGTATTGTACTTGTTGACTTTCTTGTTCAGTCGGAGTCAATACCCAATTGCCTCGATGATCATACCAACGTAACCAAGGCTGTTCAGCACTTTGATAGCAACCTTGCCATATAGCCAAGCCTAATTCTAATTCTGGTATCCAAAAGCGTGGTTCTGTTAAAGCTACTTCAGTATAATGACCACCATTTAATTTAAAGATTTTTAACTCATATTTGTAGCGATCGAAAATTGCGTAATAAGGAATTCGCAAAACTTGTTCATAAACTTGCCATTTTGTAGGCGGTTGTTCTATGTCTCGCAAGGTTTGACCTAAATCTTCTTTTTCTGTACCAGGAGACAGCAATTCAATCACAATAAAGGGGTTTACTCCCTCTTGCCAAACCACATAACTTAAACGCAAATCTCTTTGTTCGTAAAGCCGCGAACCACCCACAACTGCAAACCAATCTGGTCGCTTGTACCACAGTGGATGATGCAAATCGTAATATAAGTTTAAGTCACTAGCGGTAAATACTTGGTCGCTGGGGTAATTTGGCGGACGAAATGTTTCGTCTAACAAGCGTGGTTGTAATAAATGAAACTGATCTGGCAAACCAGGTTCCTCTGGATCTTCACTTTTGAGATCATACATCGTGGGTAAGAATTCTTTGGGAGGGCGGGGTGGGTCAGTTTGATACATAGTCAATCAGTCCTGGGATTGAGACGCTTGAGTTTATTATTCAACTTATTTCAGTTATGGATAAATTAACGAAAGAAACTTTTAACCTCAAGGTACGGTAAACACCATTATTCATAATTTAATAAGTAGTAGCAAAGTTAATCAATAGTTAAGAAATAGTCGATAACTTACTGAGTACGGTAAACTACCATACAATGCTTAACAAATAGCCTTTAGAATAAAAGACAAGAAACAAATTGAGGAGCCTTGCAGGATGCAAGTTTCATACGATTCTGATAAGCGCAAGTTGCTATCATCTCTGTGTCATGGGGCGATTTTTTTTAGTACGGCGTTGTTTTCAGTTGGTGTGCCGATTGTTATTAACATTATCTCGGATGACCCAGTTGTTAAAAGTAACGCTAAGGAATCAATTAATTTTCACTTCAATGTTTGGTTTTGGGCAACTGTAGTTGGTGTACCCATTGCTGTTTTATCTTGGCTGACTTTTGGTATTGGTGGAATTTTGTTTTTTCCCGTTGTCGCTTTTGGCTTTTTATTACACTGGGGATTAACAATTGTTGCACTTTTACACTGTTTCAGTAATCCTGATGAGCCTTTCCGTTATCCGTTTATTTTCCGAGTTTTCTAATTGTTATGGGTGTAGATAAAGTTAGTTATAGAAAGGGATGAATAAATCATCCCTTTTTTATTAGACAATGTTAGGAATATTATTCACAAGTGGTACATAAGAATTTAGGACTTACGCAGTAAGACGAAATATTAAGGGTGTAGGGGTATAGGGGTGTATGTATCTAAAACTCTTACACCCCATACCCTTTCACCCCTATACCCAACCTCCACAGACAATCTTGGTGCGTAAGTCCTATCTAATAATTGTTTACGTATATTAAGACAGTACTAATTATGACGATGAACGAGAGTGGCGCTGGCTTGATTTACTGGCATAAGGATGACTTCGTTAATGTTAACGTGGGGCGATCGCGTGGTGCAGAAAAATATCACATCAGCAATATCATCAGCCGTTAAGGGATTTACGCCTTGATAAACTCGCTTGGCGCGTTCTGTGTCGCCATGAAACCGCACTTCACTAAATTCTGTTTCTACCATCCCAGGATCAACAGAAGTGACGCGGACTGGAGTACCTAACAAGTCTTGTTTTAAACCTTCGGAAATGGCTTTAACAGCAGCTTTTGTTGCACAGTAAACATTACCACCAGGGTAAGTTTGATGTCCGGCGATGGAACCAAGATTGACGATATGACCACGACCACGGCTGACCATTCCGGGAACGACGTAGCGGGTGAGGTAAAGCAAACCTTTGATATTGGTATCAATCATTTCTTCCCAGTCTTGAAAGTCGCCTTCGTGCAACTTATCTAAACTGCGACTCAAACCGGCATTGTTGATGAGAATATCTATATTCGACCATTCAGCAGGCAGATTATTGATTGCTGATTCTACCGCAGGGCGATCGCGCACATCTAGCTGTAATAAATGAGTGGCTGTACCAAATTCTTGATTTAAACTGTCTGCTAACTGCTGCAAACGTTCTAGCCGTCGCGCCGCTAAAATCAACTTTGCACCAGCACCTGCAAAAACTTTGGCACAAGCAGTACCAATTCCACTGCTTGCGCCAGTAATTAACACAATTTGATTTTGTAGGGAAATCATTGTTAGTCAATAGTCAATAGTCCAGTGTTAATTGTCCAATAATTCTGAACTATTGACCAAGGTGAAGATGAAAGGAGTTGGTGGTTCGACTGCGCTCACCAACAGGAGGATCTACAAACCGCGCAGGCGGTCATTGCGATTGCCGAAATACGGGGTTTGTTTGTATAGTATGTGCTTCAAATCTCCGACTTCATTTCACTACTCTTAAACGCTGACTTACCATTGTGATTCCTTCACCGCGAACAACCACGGCGGAAACCCATTGATTACCGGGTGTAGCAGGTGCGCGTCCAACCTTAAAAATGCCGCCGGATGTGAGTAATTGCAAATCTAAAGGTGCGGGGTTGAGATATTTTTCGATTTTGACTGGTTCTTCCGTGGCTGCTCCTAGCAGAAAATCTTCTCCCAATGGTTCTTTCACAATGGCATCAAAACTATACTGCTGCCCAACTTTTACCTGCTGGGGTAATTTAACATCAAGTTGGGGTGGCTGATTACCTCTAGTAATCAGAGTCCGTTCGCCTAAGATGTCTTGACTGACAATTTTGCCGCCTGCAATTCTTTGACGGGATGTAATTGTGGCATTTAACGCCAAATTATTAGCGTTAGTGGATGGGGCGCTAGAAATGTTAGTAACAGTTTCGGCAATAATGGCATTACCTTCTGATTTCCAAGATTGCAGCTTTGTGGTGTAGCGTAATTGGGGGTATTGTTTCCAAAGAGTCACCAGGGCTTTTTCCAAGTTTGTACGGTTTAAGCCATCTCCATTGGTAAAATTGGGACTATAGAATTGAAGTACGGCTTGAGCATTGCCTTTACTAGCGGCTGTATCAATTTGCGTTAGTAAATTATTTAGTTCTGCTGGTGCAGCTTGGGGAGTAGCGGCTTGCACACTGTGTAAACTGCTAGTTAAACCAAGTGTGAGTAGCGATAATAACAGCCAACTTGGAGTTAAAAATCGGGGTTGGCGTTTGCGGAATATAGGAATAATGTTAGTCATTGGTAACAGTTTACTGATTTTATTCATGAAGGTCGGGAAATTGTTTTATCTTAGTTAAGCTAGGCGCTAAACGGTAGAGGTTTGATGACAAACGCACCGATAAGATTACTCATAGCTGCCAGTGGGACTGGTGGACATTTGTTTCCGGCGATCGCACTGGCAGAAAAACTGCCAAACTATGAAATTGAATGGTTGGGTGTGCCGAATCGACTAGAAACGCAACTTGTTCCCAAACAGTATCCCTTGAATATTATTGAAGTTGAAGGGTTCCAGCAAGGGTTCGGACTTGCATCTCTAAAGATTTTGGGTAAACTCACTGGTTCGATTATAGAAGTTCGACGAATTCTCAAACAGGGGAAATTTCAAGGGGTGTTTACTACAGGCGGTTATATTGCGGGGCCTGCGGTAATTGCGGCGCGTTCTTTGGGTTTACCTGTAGTTTTTCACGAATCTAACGCTTTACCAGGAAAAGTAACAAGGTTTTTTGGCCCTTGGTGCGATGCAATGGCGCTGGGGTTTGAAGCGGCTGCTAAGTATTTACCCAAAGCGAAAAATGTTTGTGTTGGTACACCAGTGCGATCGCAATTTTTAGCAGCAGCAGTTCCCCCGCTCGATTTAAATATTCCTGAGAATGCACCGTTAATTGTGGTTTTTGGGGGTAGTCAAGGCGCAGTGGCTGTAAATAAATTCGTCCGTCAAGCGGCGAGTGCTTGGTTAGATACTGGTGCTTATATTGTGCATTTAACAGGCGATCGCGATCCCGATGCCGGGATTTTTAAACATTCGCAATATATAGAGTTACCCTTTTATGACAATATGGCGGCGCTGTTGCGACGTGCAACTTTAGCAATTAGTCGTTCTGGTGCTGGTAGCTTAACAGAATTAGCCGTGTGTGGTACACCTGCAATTTTGATCCCTTACCCCTTTGCGGCGGAAGATCATCAATCTTACAACGCCGAGGTATTTACTAAAGCTGGCGCAGCAATTACAGATAAACAATCAGAGTTAACCGCCGAAAAATTGCAAACTCAAGTTTTAGAGTTATTGCAAAATCCCGCCGAGTTAACCAAAATGAGGGAAAATGCCAAAGCGATCGCAGTTCCTGATAGTGCGGATAAATTGGCTTCTCTGTTGCGAGAAGTGCTGGAAACTTAAATAATTCAGCAAAGCAAATCTTATCTAGAGACACGAGATTTCGTGTCTTCTTTTGTTTTATATTGTTGTTATTCTACAACAGGTGTACCCAGCAACCCTAGTAATATCTTGAACAATATTTCTAGTTGATCTGGTACTATGTAAAAATTCAAATCCTCATAAATTAACTTCTCTTGCTGCTCTAGAAAACCAAATTTCCAGATATTACCAATTGTTACCGCACCATAAATCTTGGTTGATTCCGACTCATTAATTTTTGCCAATGCTATCAACTCTACAGCTAGTTGAGTAAAACCCCTAGTCAAGTCAGCGTTTTTAGCTTCCACCACTAACAATTCTTTGCTGTTTTTGATGTAATAATCTAATGTGCCTTTTAAATATTCACCGGCATTCACCGGATACTCAATGTTCAGCTTAGTTTGATAATAATCGCACACCTCGAATAATATCGGAGCGATCGCCGCTTGTTTTCTAGCATCCTCTGTCAACAAACTAGTCAGCCGTAGATTTCTGTTGATAGTTGTATTTAACTGCTCAAAGCTACTGGGAAGATTCTCGACAACAGGTAAGTCTAATTTTTGACTAGTATAATTGTAGTCAAGCTCTTTTAATATATCTTCTACTGGAAAGGACATTTGGAAGTAATTACTAAAAGTGTAACTTTGTCCTGGTTGTAATATTTTAGTCATATTTCAACTTCTCAATATGTTGATTTTAACCAAGTCAAGATTTCACTAATGTAGAGACGTTATATACATCACTTTTGAAGTAAGTGAGATACAGCATGAGTATTAAGTAATGAGTAATGAGTAATATAGCCTTTCCTAGTCTGCTGAGGTACAAATTTATCTGCGTCCATCTGCGTTTAATTAGGGCTTGCTTGTACTTCACTAGAATAAGAAACGCTATAAGTAAATTTATGACTCATTACTCATTACTCATTACTTTTAGGACTTACGCAAAAACACTCTCGAATCCTATTAACTTCGTGTCCTTTGCGCCCTTTGCGGTTCCTTTTTTCATGATTCTGCGTAATTCCTGACTTTTTTCAATCATTTTTTGTACCTCATAAACATCGAATTTGCTGTATAAAGTCTCTACATTGATGTTCACCAGATGTCTATTTACTCATCACTAAATAAATACCCCAAATTGCCATTGCACGAAGATAAGTACTAGCGCGGAAAGTCCCGGCGGCGGTAATGGCTTCTGGGGTGCGGAATTGCAAGCCGTTGTTGTAAATTTGCTGCACAACAGCTTGTGTGACTCGTAAAGCTTCATCCTGCATTCCCATCTGCACGAGAAAAGCCGCTAGTCCAAAATTGATTCCTGTCCACACTTCTAAAGGATGGGTGGCTTTGGGGTTTTCTGGGGAACCATCGGGAAGTACACCATTCGCCGCACCAAATTCACCATTTTGGAATTTCAAGAAACAAGCATCATAAACAGTCTTCAGG
The DNA here is from genome assembly GCF_014697485.1 of Anabaena sp. FACHB-83. Taxonomy (NCBI): domain Bacteria; kingdom Bacillati; phylum Cyanobacteriota; class Cyanophyceae; order Nostocales; family Nostocaceae; genus Anabaena; species Anabaena sp. FACHB-83. Next base: position 82,945 of record NZ_JACJRY010000003.1, read on the forward strand.
GCAGAAAGGGCGCGATCGCTCGGTACAATATCTGGTAACTCTAATAATCTGGCATAAAATTGTCCACATAATTGATCTGCCATCACCACAGCAGAACCACTGCCACTATCTAACCGATAATATTGTCCATTCCACAACTTTTCCTCATAGATAGGACGAGATTGCGCTAACCAACCCTCATAAATAAACTTTTGCTTCTCTTTCTCCGCGCCCTCTGCGCCTTGGCGGTTCGTTATTAAAATATCACTAATTGCGATCGCTGCTTCCAAAGCCGCCAACCACAACCCGCCACAATAAGCACTCACGCCCTGTAACCGCCAATCATCAAAAGTTTGGTCTGGTGCGCCAGAATTTTCTGGAATACCATCGCCATCTTTGTCGAAAGTTTTCAGATAATCGAGAGTTTGGACAATTGCATCCCAACAATCTGCCAAAAACTCTACATCATCAGCACCAGTCAGCAAATAATCGCGGTAAACTTGCAAAACAAAATCAGAGCTTAAATCTTTCCACAAATTACAGTCTTGATAACAGGTGTAATTCGTCTTCTCCCAAACATGTTCATTAGGTGCGCCTAAATCGTGGGGTGTTGCACCTGCAACTTTACGGGTGGCAGTTGTCGTATCTGCACCAATGGTATAGTAATAGCCAATAATCCTCTGATGGTCATCACTTTGAGGAATTGCCCTAGCAAAAGCCCGCATCACCGACTTTTCTAATTCGGGGAACAGCAACAGCAAGCCAAAGGAACCATACAACCGCACATCTAAACTTTCATACCAACGGTAATCTAAACATTCCAGCACGGCAAATTGGCCGATAGGGTCGAGTTCTGAAGCTGCACTCCAGAGAGTACCACCACTAGTTAAGTCGTATAATTCGTTAAATAACGCCATTTTGAACCAATCTGGCAAATCTTCGCGGTTGAGAATTGGTGCTTGCCAACTTTGAATTTGCGATCGCCATGTTTGATAATTGTCTAAAGCAGTAGTCGCAATTTCCCAAGCATGATTGCCATTTTTACCAAAGAAATCTGTATATCTGCGGTAATAATTCACTCCCGCCGCAAATTCCGTCACTGGTAAATCCCAAGCCAACACAAAAGGAATTTCTAAAGTTTCTCCTGGTTGGAGAGTAAAGCGAACTGCGATCGCACTTCCTAACTGTTGATTTTCTACCGCCGGATTGGTATCTAGATAGTTAGGCAAAGAACCATCACTAGCAAAGCTTTGCCATACCTCCTCACCTGTACCTCCAGGATGCCATTTACTGTGGTGAAAAACTTCCACTTGCGGATGTTTCACCGTTGCAATACACCAACTCCCGTCACCTTCCTGCACAGGTTCCGTAATTCCAACCCTTCCGAAAACACAACCAAAGTATTGCGAATTTTCCACTAATTGATTGTAATTGCCCTGACTTTCGCCCCAGCGCGGCTGATATTCATAAACTGGGCTACCATCATCGCGTATCTTGACTTCCGGCGACTTCAACGCATTAGTAAACCAGCCCGCCATATTTTCCCAAGTCAACATAATGCTGAGAGTAATTGGTACATTGCTGGGGTTATGCGCCTTCCACAAAAACACCGCCACCGGATAGCTAGTTTCTTGATAATTATCTGCCCAAATCGGCGAAAACTGCTCACAAGTTAATTCTGCTTGAAAGACATTTTCATACACAAACCAACTGCGTGGGTATAAAGCATGATAAGTCCCGGTGGAAGTTGACTCACTACTCGCTGGGTACCATTGCCAAGTCTGGAGACTACCATCTTCCGGTGATTGAGTCGATAAAGCATAAACTTGAGAAGTTGTGCCATTGGACTCAAACACACTGAATTGACAAGACGGCACATTTTTAAAGATATGTTCACCGCCATCGATGTGCCACAGGTTAAAATCTCCCCTCGACGAACGCCCAATGCAGCCTGCACCAAAACCACCCAAAGGCATTCCATGCCAAGGGCCATCGTCAAGATTACTGGCATAGCGGACGGTATAAGGTTTATCCCAACCTAACCCGATGGGACGGTTCCAAGTACAAGAAGGAATTTCGTGGGAGTTTTGATTTGTCATCGCCTGATGTCACAGCGTGCAGTTACGCTTAGGAAGCTTAACGCGATGTGTAATTTTTCTCAAGTTTTTTCTGTAAGTAAAAATGACTTCCTTTAGAGAGATGAACTGTCAAGCTAATATTTCTACATTAATCACGGATGTCTGCTTAAGCACTAGGACATTTTAAGGCTTAACAAAACGTTAAGCCTTTTTCTTGAAAATGAATAACGCAGTGAGATGAAAAATCAAGGGTTTAGGGGTTTGAGGGTGTCAGGGTGTAGGTGTGAAAAACTTTTACAGCCCATACCTGATATTGTTATGCAAAAATTCAATTCAAAATATGCAATTATTACATGAATGCGGATGCAATAAACCCTGATAAGTGCGATTCTCTTTTATGTAGGAATAGGTTGATGCTGATAGAGATAGATACCCCTGGTAAACACCGGGGGCTTTTTATTTGCAACCTAGCTATAGTAAAGTTTTGAGCCGCTAGATCCCAGAAGTCGGGAATCTGAACAGATGTAATCATTCAGAGTAATAGGTTAAGATTTGGAACTCTTCGTTACAGAAATTCCAGATTTTCGTGTATTTAAATAATTTACTGTTACTTACCAACTTTTCTCGTGTTAGGTTGGTAATTAGATGAATTAAAAACTGGCAATGAGTTTTAAACGCATTTTAGCTTTTAGTTGTTGGTTATTCTTCGCTTGTCTATTAGTTATTGGTTGTAATCAAGCAAATACACCCAACTCAGCCACAACTACTAGTCCAAAAGCCCAAACCACCACTTTAACTATTTCAGCCGCAGCTAGTCTCAAAGATGCACTTGAAGCCATCAAACCAATTTACAATCAGGCAAAACCAAGCGTGAACCTAACCTATAACTTTGGTTCATCGGGTGCTTTACAGCAGCAAATTGAACAAGGTGCAAAAGTTGATGTTTTTATCTCCGCCGCAAATAAACAAATAGATGCACTGGATAAAAAGGGTTTGTTAGTTGATGGTACTAAGAAGGATTTACTAAAAAATCAACTAGTATTAATTGCCCCACAAAACTCGACAAATATATCAGATTTTAAAGATTTAACTTCAAATCAAATTAAGAAAGTTGCTTTGGGTGAACCAAAAAGTGTCCCTGCGGGACAATATGCTCAACAAGTTTTGACTTCGTTAAAAATTGCTGACAAACTTAAAGGTAAGGTTGTTTACGCTAAAGATGTACGCCAAGCTTTAAATTATGTAGAATCCGGTAATGTTGATGCTGGGTTAGTTTATTTTTCCGATGCAAAAAGTAGTTCAAAAGTTAAAGTGGTAACTACTGCACCTGAAAATAGTCATTCTCCTATAGTTTATCCCATTGCAGTGATTAAAAGTAGTAAAAACATTGATGCTGCTAAAGAATTTGAGCAGTTTTTATCTAGTAATAATGAAGCTAAAAATGTATTTGAAAATCAGGGTTTTGTGTGGGCTGGAGGTTGATTTTAGAGGTTGGTTCGACTTCGCTCACCAATCTTGGTTCGATGGCGATAACTAACCGTTGTTCGACTTCGCTCACTAACCATTGTTCGACTTCGCTCACTAACCATTGTTCGACTTCGCTCATCAACAAGATGCAATATTTGGAATACATCAAATAAGAAAATATTGTGTGCTATAGGACTCATATTTGATTTATGAAAAAAATCAGTACACCCAGATCAGCCGTCTTTCCTACTCCCTACTCCCTACTCCCCATTCCCTATTTCCTGCTTACACAACTAGATTCAGGAATCAAACCGTATCCCTATATTTTTTGTCATTATCTCTTGGGAAAAGTTGAAAATATTTGATTATATAAACTATGCCACAGGATTTATCACCGCTTTGGATATCGCTAAAAACTGCATTATTGGCAACATTTATCACTTTTTTTGTGGGCATTGCGGCGGCTTATTGGATGCTCAGTTATCGTGGTAAGGCTAAATCTTTAATTGAGAGTATTTTTGTTGCGCCGCTAATTTTACCACCCACAGTTGTCGGCTTTTTATTGCTGTTATTTTTTGGCAAGAATGGGCCTGTGGGGAAATTCATGGAACCTTTTGATTTCACGATTGTTTTTACTTGGTATGGTGCAGCGATCGCAGCGACGGTGGTTGCTTTTCCATTAATGTATAAAACAGCCCTGGGAGCTTTTGAACAAATTGATGGTAATCTGCTGCGGGTGGCGAGAACCCTGGGTGCAAGTGAATCGAGAATTTTTTGGCGAATTAGTTTACCTTTAGCCTTACCGGGAATTTTAGCCGCGACAACCTTGGCTTTTGCCCGTGCTTTGGGTGAATTCGGCGCAACCTTAATGTTGGCGGGGAATATTCCTGGACAAACCCAAACGATTCCAATGGCAATTTATTTTGCTGTGGAAGCAGGCGCAATGGATGAAGCTTGGTTTTGGGCGATCGCAATTATGGTAATTTCCCTGTCGGGGATTATTGCGGTAAATTTTTGGCAAGAAGTCAAAGAAAAGGGAAGACACAAGGAAACAGGAACAAGAAAATCAGAAAGACGAGTGGCTCAATCTTATGTTGTGTCTGCGCCAACTTCCGAAATCGGTCTGTTTGTAGACATTGAAAAAAAATTACCCAGTTTTCATTTGCAAGTTTCCTTTAGTACCAACGAACAACCACTAGGCTTGTTGGGTGGTTCCGGCGCAGGTAAAAGTATGATTCTGCGTTGCATTGCAGGAATTGAAACCCCAACTAGAGGGCGGATAATTTTGAATGGTAGGGTGTTATTTGATTCTGAAAAAGGCGTTAATGTACCTAGCCGCGATCGCCGCATTGGTTTTTTAGTCCAAAATTATGCTCTGTTCCCGAATATGACAGTGGCGGAAAACATCGCTTTTGGCTTACCCAAGGGATTATCTGCGTCAAGTGTCCGACTGCAAATCGAAGCACAACTAGTAGCAATGCAGTTACCTGGATTGGGCGATCGCTATCCCCATCAACTTTCCGGTGGTCAACAACAACGGGTCGCCTTAGCCAGAGCCTTAGCCAGTCAACCAGAAGCATTACTTCTCGATGAGCCATTTTCCGCCCTCGATACTCATCTGCGGAGTCAACTAGAACAACAGATGACCGAAACTCTAGCCGATTACCAAGGTGTAGCTTTATTTGTCACCCATAACATGGATGAAGCTTACCGCGTTTGTCCAAATTTATTAGTCTTGGAACAAGGTCAAGCAGTACATCACGGTTCCAAATATGAAATTTTCGAGCATCCTGCTAGTGTGAGCGTAGCTAAATTAACTGGCTGTAAAAACTTTTCTCGTGCTGCTGTTCAAGGAACACAAACAATCCAAGCCCTAGATTGGGGTTGTCATTTGCAAGTTGTTCAACCAATTCCTGATGAACTCTCTCACATCGGGATTCGCGCTCATCAACTTATCTTTTCCGCAGATGAATCTCCCGTTAATACCTTTCCCTGTTGGTTAGTGCGAACCAGCGAAACACCCCATAGGATGACATTATTTTTAAAACTACACACCGCCCCTAATAATCTGCAAGACTATCACCTACAAGCAGAGGTCTTCAAAGAGAAATGGGTGAATATCAAAGACAAACCTTTCCCTTGGTACGTGTGTTTAGACCCTCTGCGTTTGATGTTGATGGAAAATTAGTACAACAAGGCAAAAGTAAAAAGGTGAGCCATTGCGGTGGACGGGTTTCCCGGCATAAAGGAGACAGTGCCGTGGTGAAGCAGTCCGGTCTTGGGGGTTTCCCCCAGGAGGAACTGCTGAAAGGGTCTCCCGACTTGAGGCAACTGTCGTCAAATGGTGAACCCGAAGGGCAAAAAGAAAAAGAAAGAATATTGATACCACAAGCCTTTTAGCAATTCCTTATGGTCACTGAGTTTCGGCTTCGCGGTAATCGAGCGAAGCGATGCACTGAGCTTGTCGTTCGCGTAGCGTCTCCGGTAGGAGAAGAGAAGTGTCGAGATTCAACTACCGCGTGGTCGAAGTGTGGTCTGTTTATTTAAGCCCAATACGGTTCAGGTAAGAAAAATAAATTACAACAAAACCAGTAAATGATAACTCAAAAAAAACAGCCAAATGATTTTGGAGGGGGTTTGGGGGACGCAACCGTCCCCCAATCGGGGGCTTGGGGAGCCACTGCGTTGGGCGGCTTTGCCGACTTGAAGCATGTGGCGTGGAGAATCCCCCAAATCTTTCTCATTGTTTAATAGGTAGAGCAGAACCGTATTGTATTTAAGCCGACCTGTACTAGTCTTTTTGTGAGTGCTGAGTAAAGAGTAAAGGTGTAAGTGTTCCAAACCCTTACACCCCCATACCCTCACACCCAATCTCAACAAACAACCTTGCGCGTAAGTCCTATATCTATGCTTTAACTGCTGTGTTGAAAATTATTTGTTGACAATTCCGATATATCGGAATATATTTTATTTAACGATAACGATATATCGTGATACGTCAAACAAACACAAGGAGTTACATAATGTTTAGACCATTTCATTCACGTTTTCCTGTACCAGCCCACGCTGGAGAAGGATTTTCCCAGCAATTTTCGGGCGGTGGACGACGTGGACACAGAGATTTATTGGGAGATGAACCACGCACCCGGCGCGGTGACATCAAATTGAAACTGCTGGGACTTTTATCGGAGCATCACCAGCATAAATTTGCCCATCAATTTGCTATGAGTGGACGACATGGACATGGACACCGGGGTTCATTTGGTGGTGACTGGGGAGATGAGCCACGCACCCGGCGCGGTGACATCAAATTTATGCTGCTGGCGCTTTTATCGGAGCGTCCCCAGCATGGTTATGAACTGATTAAAGAGCTAGAAAATCGTCGTGGAGGCTTTCGTAAGCTGAGTCCAGGCTCAGTTTATCCAACACTACAAATGTTGGAAGAAGGCGGTTATTTGACTAGTGAACAAGTCGAAGGTAAGCGCATCTACACAATTACAGATAATGGTAGACAGTTACTAAGCGATCGCCAACAGCAATCTCCTTCAAAAAATCCTTATGACAGTTTTGCAGAAAACAAGCCTTCGGAATTGATTGAGTTGCGCCAAACTTTAATAGAGTTACATGATGTCGTCGCACAAATTGGTCGCAGTGGCAATTTAGAACAAGCAAACCGAGTCAAGGAATTGCTTGTTCAGGTAAAGCGTGATATTTATAAATTCCTCGCTGAACAGTAGCCTATTTTGCTGATGTTAACGATATTGCTTGGCTTGAGTTTCATATAAGTAGGCGTAGCGATTACCCATTTGTATCAGTTCGTTATGAGTCCCACTTTCAATAATTGTGCCGTTTTCCATCACATAAATGCGATCGGCCATTTTGACAGTAGACAAGCGATGACTAATTAAAATCGCCGCCTGATTTTGGATAAGTTGACGGAATTTTTCAAACACTTCATATTCCGCTTTCGCGTCCATTGCACTGGTAGGTTCATCTAAAACGATCAACTGGGAATCTCGTAAAAATGCCCGCGCTAAAGCGATTTTTTGCCATTGACCAACACTTAATTCTTCTCCTTGGTCAAATAGTTTACCCAAAATTGTGTCATAACCTTTGGGTAATTTGCTAATGACATTATCCGCACCAGAACGACGCGCCGCCGCTATAATACTCTCTCTATTAGCTGGCAAGTCAATATTAGCTAACCAAATATTTTCTTGTGCGGTAAAGTTGTATTTAGCATAGTCTTGAAAAATCACGCTGATGTCACGGCGTAATTCAGAGATTTGATAATCTTTAATATCAACACCATCAATTGTGATGCAGCCAGAGGATGGATCGTACAAACGACACAGCAATTTAATTAAAGTCGTTTTTCCCGAACCATTCTCACCTACCAGTGCGACTATTTCTCCTGGTTTAATACTCAAATTAATATTATGGAGTGCCTGACGAGTGGTAGTAGAATATTGAAAACTCACATCATGAAACACAATCCCAGTCTGCATTGGTCGCGGTATTGGTTTGGGATTTACTGGGTCAGCTAATCTTGGTTGGAGGTCAAGAAATTCGTAGAGATTACCTAAAAATAAATTATCTTCGTAGAGTGCTGAAACGTTAGCTAATAAACTTTTAATATCGTTCTGCCCTCGTTGGAGTGCTTGGTAATAAAGCACTAAATCACCCAAACGCAGCACACCATTGATCGCTTGATAGATAATTAAAGCATAAATCGCAAATATGAGAACCCCGGCGATCGCTTCGGCGAAAAAGTTAGCAATAAAGCGCCTAGTGAAAATTTTCAGGCTTTCTTTATAGATTTGTCTGCGGATGCGAAGATACCAATCACTAAAGTAGTGACCTAAATCAAATAAGCGAATTTCTTTCGCAAATTGGTCTGATGTCAACATCCAAGCTAAATAAAAACCTTGGCGTTGCATTGGTGTCCATTTTCGCTGCCAATCATACATAATGCGGCTATATTTAATCCGCACTAACATAGCAGGCAAAGCAGCTACAAATAAAACCCCCAGAATTCCCCAATGGAGTGTTAGTAGCAACCCAATCATTGCTACTAAGGAAATACTATTTTGACCAATTTGTGCTAGACGATTGAGAATTTGCGGTGGTCGATAAGGTGCTTCTTGTTGCGCTCTTTGTAAGGTATCGTAATATAAAGCATTTTCGTAATACTCTAAATCAGCCGCAATCGATTTAGCATTAATAATTCCTTGCATATAGTCAGTTACCCGTTGAGAATGGGCAGTGGTGACTAGTTCTGTTAAGGAGTTAGCCAAGGTTGTTAATAAAGTAATTCCACCCGCCAGCGCAATTAATACTAAGACATTCCGAAATGCTAATGTTTTATCTGCTAGGCTCAAGTTAGCAGCGACCGTATCAATAATCAGTTTTGAAAGATAAATTGAGACTACAGGTAAGATACCTTGAATTATTAGTAAAACGACACGGGCGATCGTCCAACGGGGGCTACTTTGCCATACTAAGCGCAATGCCGGCAAAAGTCGCAGAGTATTTTGCAGTCTATCTCGAATTTTTTTGCCTAGTTGCATATTTAAAATGGCGATCGCACTAAATTTAATTTCTTAAACTTTGATTGTAACTGGAGACAAGTTTCTTTCAGCCAAATCATTTTCCACTAGCTTCACCAACTCCGGTAGTGCAGCTAAAGAACGTTGCCGTTGTAAACTACAAATCGGCACTTGTTGAACTACACTCAGACATTGCTGGAAATGTGCTTTGAGAAATTCTGGTGCTGTCAAGGCTTGCATTTCCCTAGAATGTCGCACTAATTCACCAAAGCTTTGTTTTGGTTCTAAAGGAACGATTTCTGGTTGGGTTCCGCCAGCTAACACATAAATCTTCTTCAGGGGTACAGATTTCTGAAAGAAACCATCTTGCAGTCGATGAACCCGCTTGATGGTTTGGGAATTTAGTAAAGGTAAACTATCTGGAACATGACCAAAAGAAGTCGCCGCATCAGGCCACAGCTTAATTTGAGGAAAACCCGGAATGACTAGTGGCTGTTGTTCACCAACTTGAATGGCCAAAACATCATCTGTCAAAATGCTGTAGCCGTGAGCGTGAAAACATTCCGCCAGAGTTGACTTGCCAAAACCAGAGTCAGCCATAAAGGCAACTGCACTACCATTGATGACTACACTACTAGCATGAAGTACAAGCAAGCCTCTCTGTCGGAGCAAGACGCAAATAATCGCACCCAACAGAAAAGTCCGTGTTAATGCTTCATCAACACCAGGATCGGGATCAAGGACAATTTCTTTTCCATCTTTCAGCAACACCATCCCGAATTGGGCAATTCTCGCTAACAGGTAGTTACCACCATCACTAAAGTTTTGTTGTTGATCATTTAACTTACCAAAACGGATGACTACATCTGCTGGTTTGTCACTGGGGATGAGTTCAGGTAAGGGTAATTCCGAGTGAATGCCTAAGTTGTATGCTGTGTAAACGTACATCTAAAATATTGCTGGATAACGAGTGAATTTTTATTTACGCAAAACTCAGTTTTACTATCACTTTTGAATTGACAAAGCTCTGACAATCTGTAATAAAGGAAGCCATCAGGAAATAGCGTTCCTGATGTTTCCAAACATCTCATTTAGATTTTGCAGTAATCCTAAAACTAACTTACTTTTTTAGGATTACCTTCTTTCTTAGCTCTAGATTGGATTTAAGGATAATAGTATCCGTGATGCTATTACACCTATAACCTTGCTAAAGCTATGGTCTGGGTGCGGGAGTAACTACACCATCTCTAGAACCCTCGAAGCCGACAGCAGGAAAAGTTTCATTTCCTATGATGAAATTATCTTGTGCGCCTCTTCTCCCAAAAGCATTGGTAATATTCTGTACGCTACCGTAGTTTGTCAGTTGAGGCGCTTCGTAAGCTTTTTTCATTGTTAAGTCTCCTGTTGTTTTGTTGGTTTTTGACTGGACTAGATATTGGCTTTGAAATTTAACCAAATCAGTCTAGGTAGGAGCAGGCTGAGACTGCACTGCCCCTAGTCCGACTTATGGTTTTTTGAGTATGATTTAGCCACAGAGAAAGTGTTAGCACGTTCCAAACTGGCATTAATGAATCATCGTTTATCTCCTTTGTTGTCGATATCAGGTTGTTGTAGAATCTGTAGAGCAAGTTGGTATCCACAAATTCTTGAATATTACTGACATCATTAGTAATCACTTCATCTAGCAATGCGCGATCAAGATGTAATAAACCGCGCTGGAAGTTTGGTGTCATATCTGTTTTGCCACCACGCCACTGCACTTCTTGGGGAAGAATACCATCTAAGGCTCTCCGCATAATAAAGCGAGACCATCCTTGATAAAGTTTTTGATCTGGTGGTAAAGACAGGCAAAATTCAATCAAGCGTTTATCCATAAAGGGATGACGCGACTCTAGAGAAAATGCTGCCGCACATAAATCTCCCAGTTCTAGTACTGTGGTAAATAGGGCAGAATTTAGGGTACGCCACTGTTCTTCTCTCACTGTGACGGCTTGTTCCTGAGATGGTGTTTGCGGATTTATCCCCACTTGTTTGGCGAATTGCGGGTTGATTAAAGAAGTGACTTGGGGTTGATTTTGCTTTTTACCCCGGAGCGATCGCCAAATCTTTAAGATATACTCAGGAACTAAGGGTTTAATTCCATATCTAACAAGCAATCTCCGCCGCGACACTCGAAAATGCTGTCCAATTTGCCAAACAGTTTGCAAAAAGGTGAAATATTTTCTCTGTTTGACTAATTCTTGTAAGTAGGTAATGGCATATTGATAAAAAAGGGCGGCTAATGAAGTATTAAAGTGTTGTGATACGGCTTGAGCTTCTTGGATAAATTTCTGCCATTTTCCTTGACGTGCTAATTCGGCAAAGTATGTCACGCCATGAGATACGGTTGTATCACCATCAAAACCATCTAAAGAAATCCGAATCCCTGCTTGTTGGGAGGCACGATTTAATTCCCACACCAGAAAATGGCTAGGCCCAATAAAGGGTTCTTCTATATATTGATAGTATTTCTGCCATTCTGATAAGGGGCCTGATTGATCAGCGTGGACGTAATGGGGGACAAATCCGCCTTGGTTTAATACAGGGTTAATGTATTGGCGTTCATCGCATTCTGGAACTTCTTCAAAGATGTTGGAGAAGGTGTGCAGCTTGATACCTTTAGTTTGTAAGATATCCCTAGCTACACAAGCAATTGAGGAAGAATCTAAACCACCACTCAAATGACAGCCAACAGGAAATGCACTGCGTAAACGACAACGCACTGCCTCGATAAATATCTCTCGGAAAGCGGCGGCATATTCAGCATCGGAGTTGAGTTTTAACTCTTCACCAATTTCTAAAGCCCAGTAAGCGCGAGTTCTTAATTTACCTGTGGAACTCACTGTCATTGTGTGCGCCGGAGGTAATCGATGTATATGTTTGTAGGATGTAATTGATTTATCTTCTGTGAATGGGTGTAGGTGATTGGCGATCGCAATTTCATTCACCTTTTTCGGCACTTCCGGTAAACACAACAGCGCCTTCATTTCCGAAGCAAAGTAAAATTTCTTACCTGGTTGATAGCAGTAATATAAGGGTTTGATGCCAAAATGATCTCTCGCACAGAATAATTTCTGTTGATTTTGATCCCAGATCACAAATGCAAAGTCACCAAGCAATTTGGTTGGGCATTGTTCACCCCATTTTTCGTAAGCTGCTAGTACTAACTGGCTATCTGTGATTTTTTCTGGTGGACAGTGATTAATCGATAAGGCAGAGATTAGTTCATCACGGTTATCTATGCGTAAATCGGCTGTAATGACTAAATTAGCGGTGTGATCAACAAAAGGTAGTTTTTCTAACAGTGATTCTGGTGTTGTCCACAGCATCCGATGACCCAAGCCAACTGCACCAGCACACCAGATATCTGCACCATCCGGCCCCCGATGAGCGATCGCATCTACCATCAAGACCAGCTTTTTCTGTTCAATTGCCTGATTATCTAGATTGTAAATGCCAACTATACCGCTCATGATTTATATCCTTGCCAAAGACGGTAATGGAGTAAAGCGCGAGAGATCAGGAAGATAGCCAATGACAACATACCCTTGAGTTTCAATCCAAGCATGAGCTTCTAAATTGCCAGCTTCACTTTTAACAACTCCGATTCGCAATTCTGGTTTGTAACCATAACGAGTCATTAATACTTGGCAAGTTAAAGCCCGCGCTAGGCACTTGGCTCCACCTGGTGTGTAGCGCGTGCTAACATTTATCGCCCAAACAATTTTGTGCAGAGAAATTGGTTCTAGCTGGAAATTTGGTTTACTGATTTTGTTGATCAGTTTTCTTAACTTATTAAACGATAGTAACCACATTCCCAGCCGCACTAACCCCAGCAAAACGAACGTCCTCAATAAAAATTGGCGATCGCTATTGCTGAGTTGCCATAATTTAAGCAGCCGCTTCATTGTTTATTTCTATCAATCCTTGATCTGCTAAATCTTCTAGCAAAGCGGATATATCACGTTTGCAGACATCCGCATCTACTTCGTATTCCGCTAGGATGGCATCTTCAATTTCTTGGACAGTTTTTGGTGATTGGATGAAGTTCCATATACTTGCTCCTACTTGATTCAAACCATAGTACGCACCAGATTTAATATCAAGAATTACCACCTCTCCTTGCAAGTCTGAACAGATTTGCTCTCTAGAGGCTACTACACTTAAGTTTTCTGATGAACTTAGTTTTGTTGGCATCTTTATAGTATAATCACTGATTTTCAACTGTTCACACTAAAAACAATTTATATCACCCTTGTGGAAATTACTGTTACGTAAGCTTGATATCTTCATCCTTTGTTTTAAAACTCGCTAACTTTATAAAGCAATTGTGAAGTAATATAAATAATCAATTAATCTGACTGTCAACAATTAATTACTCTCATCATTGATCACTACAAAATTGAGGTAGTAATTAAAGTAATCAATCCATCAATTATTAATTAGGTAATTGGAATTAATGATACAGTTATTTGCTGCACAAATAATTAATATCTTGTTCGAGTAATCTTGGAACAATAACTACAACTCGGAAAATAGGCAAACATATACTCAGCAAGGATTAAGCAATCAGGAGTCACAAGCAATATCTTGAGCTTATCGTAGGATCAAAACGTAAAAGTAAGTCAGGATGATTTATCTATTGATTGATAATAAGTGGCATCAGCTTACCTAAATTTTGGCTCCTGAGTTCCTAATGTACTTGCAATTTTTATCTATTAATAAAAATGTTGCAAATTGATTTGTCTTAAGTCAATATATCTTTGGAATGATATTGCATGCAAGTTGAATTGAAAGTATCTTGATTTCAATTGGTATAACAACAAGATAATTCAGCCTTGTAGACTAAATAACTCACAAAAAGTTCCCTGAAAAAGAAACAAGTTTTTCTATCTACTTACAGTAATGATTTCAGCTTAAAACTTTAAATCGGGATGACTGGATTCGAACCAGCGGCCCCTTCGTCCCGAACGAAGTGCGCTACCAAGCTGCGCTACATCCCGCCAAAAAAAGGCAATATCTTGATTATGATATCATAAATGTCCGAAAAAAGAGAGTAGGTAGAGCAACCAGAAAATTAGCTGATCTAAAACTGCATAGATGTCATCACAACAAAATAACCAATGACAACTATATATATAGATTGCTTGCTAGGATTAGATTTGTATAACTTTCAGTGGTAAAAGCGGATTGTGACAGTAAAGCCAGACTGGTTGCGAGTTAAAGCGCCTCAATGGGAGCGCGTTGGTAACGTTAAAGAAATTTTGCGGGATTTAGCACTCAATACGGTTTGCGAGGAAGCATCCTGTCCGAATATTGGTGAGTGCTTCAATGCGGGTACTGCCACTTTTTTGATTATGGGGCCAGCTTGTACCCGTGCTTGTCCTTACTGTGACATTGATTTTGAGAAAAAACCAAAACCTTTAGATCCTACAGAACCAGCCAGATTAGCCGAAGCAGTCCGCCGTATGAGGCTAAATCATGTGGTGATTACTTCTGTTAACCGAGATGATTTACCTGATGGTGGTGCTTCGCAGTTTGTCGAGTGCATTACGGCGGTGCGGAATGTGTCACCTCAAACCACAATTGAGGTATTAATTCCTGATTTATGTGGTAACTGGGATGCTTTGGCAATAATTCTACAAGCTAACCCAGAAGTAGTTAACCATAATACAGAAACGGTTCCTCGCCTGTATCGTCGGGTGCGTCCCCAAGGAAAATACGATCGCACATTGGAATTATTGCAGCGATCGCGGCAAATAGCACCTTGGCTCTATACTAAATCGGGCATCATGGTAGGACTTGGCGAAACCGATAGCGAAATTCGCCAAGTGATGCAAGACCTACGGGCAGTCGATTGTGATATTTTGACAATTGGGCAATATCTCCAACCCAGTCAAAAACATTTGCAAGTCGATACGTTCATTACCCCGGAACAATTTGCTGCTTGGCAAGCCTTTGGTGAAGAACTCGGATTTTTACAAGTCGTTTCTTCTCCCTTAACCAGAAGTTCATATCATGCAGAACAAGTCCGGGAATTAATGGAACGTTATCCTCGACGAGTGCTGAGTGCTGATAAATCAGTTATCAGTCATCAGTAAACAGGGAGTAGACTTGATAACTGATAACTGATAACTGATAAAAGTGGTGCAAGAAACTACCATTGCAATTTTAGGTGCAGGTGCTTGGGGTACAGCTTTAGCAAATCTAGCAGAGGCCAATGGTCACAAAGTTAGACTATGGTCACGTCATGGCACAGAAACACTAGAAGCTGTTCTCCAAAATGCTCAAATAGTGCTATCTGCTATTTCCATGAAAGGGGTAAGAGATGTTGCTTTGCAAGTAAAATCTTGTCCCCTTTCACCAGAAACAATTTTTGTCACAGCAACCAAAGGCTTAGAACCACAAACAACTGCTACGCCGTCACAAATTTGGCAAGCTGCATTTCCTGATCATCCAGTAGTGGTATTATCTGGCCCGAACTTATCAGCAGAAATTCAACAATCATTACCAGCTGCAACCGTAGTGGCCAGCAACATCACCACTGCGGCGGAAAAAGTGCAGTTAATATTTTCTGCACCACGTTTCCGGGTTTATACAAATCCCGACCCCCTGGGTGTGGAATTAGGGGGAACACTCAAGAATGTGATGGCGATCGCAGCTGGTGTCTGCGATGGCTTAAAATTGGGAACCAACGCCAAAGCTGCTTTAGTCACCCGTGGACTTACAGAAATGGTTCGCATCGGCAATTTTTTAGGTGCGAAAACGGAAACTTTTTATGGTTTGTCTGGTCTGGGAGATTTGTTAGCTACCTGCAATAGTCCTTTGAGTCGTAACTACCAAGTCGGCTATCAAATGGCTGGTGGTCAAACCCTGACAAATGTCCTCGCTAATTTGCCAGGAACGGCCGAAGGAGTTAACACTTGCCAAGTTCTGATGCAATTAGCCAAGCAGCAAAATATTTATATGCCAATTACAGAGCAAGTTTATCGCTTACTCCAAGGTGAAGTTACTCCTCGACAAGCACTCGATGAACTAATGCTACGAGATATCAAGCCGGAATATCACTGAGTGAGTCAAAAGTAAAAAGTTAGAGATAAAGGAGATTACATGGAACTTTCTGTTATGCTTTTTCTCCCTGTACTACTGAGTATTTGAGAGATTATGCAAAAAATTGATTGTGATACCATAAATTCAACCTGAAGCATGAGTTTTTCTTATGGCTACCTTACGAGACATTGAAGCAGCCATCAAACAATTACCTGAAAGTGATATCCGCCAACTCTCTGTGTGGCTACAAGAGTATTTGGATGAGATGTGGGATCAGCAAATTGAAACAGATGCAGTGTCAGGAAAGTTGAATAAGCTGATTGCTAAAGCAGAGGCAGATATTATAGATAACAAAGTAAGGGATCTTGATGAAGTCCTTCACAACCCCTGACTTTTGGCAGGCCTATGCAAAATTAGCTCCAGAAGTTAAGGAACAAGCAAGAAAAGCATATCAACTTTGGCAAGAAAATCCTGTGCATCCTTCTTTACACTTCAAAAAAGTAGACAAGAATCTATGGTCTGCGCGTATTAGTGGTGGTTATCGCGCATTAGCTTTGAAAAAGGGCGACGATTATTATTGGTTCTGGATTGGTAATCATGACGAGTATGAAGCTCTGCTGAATTAGACGATGGTTTCAGCTATCAATTACAGATGATATAGGACTCATATTTGATTTATGAAAAAAACCAGTACACCCAGGTCAGGCTTTTTTCCTACTCCCTACTCCCCATTCCCTACTCCCTGCCTATCGCGCTTGCGCTGCGCTTCTCTGCGAGACGCTTTGCGAACGCGCACCACACAACTAGATTCAGAAATCAAATCGGATTCCTTCCTATACTCAACCGAGTTTGGTAGCGAGTTGAGGCGGCTACATTAGATATAAGAATAATGTCCAGGGTGCGATCGCCCAAAATTGGTGTAGCAACCTGACTGGGATGAAAAGCTATTCATCATTACTTTTTCCTCGGTTGCCTACTTTGCCTGTCTAAACTCTGCCTTTGTTTTACTTCACATATTCCCGAAAAATCCCTAGACAGAAAATACTAAATCGTCAGGAAATTACTTTAATAACCATGTAGATATGACTAACCCAATGTTAAACATAAATTTACTGACAGATGTTTATACCAGTTAAAAAAGTAACACTTAATACATATTACGTCGAAATGCTGATTAGGTAGCTCAGAATTTAAAGCTTATCTGTAGATTTGAATAGCTATTGGTTCAATCAAATGTTCAACGGCCGAAGGATTTCGGCATTAATGTTGGAAACACTAGTGCAGTTTTTGAAAAAAAATTGTATTGGAATCCTCTACCGTGTTATTTCATCGTGAATCACGGGAACAATAGCAACAGTTGATTTTGATTAGCTGACCCTTCGGGGAACGCAGTCGCTTACGGAGGTTATATCCTCCCGCCGCGCTGACTCACCGTAATCTATTGTTACCTGGAGCCATTGAGACGATATGCCAGCAACATCTTTTTACCCGGATGCCGCCTACAATTCCCAAAAGTCCCGCCAGGTTTTAGACCCAGATATCACGGTTGACGACGGTGATTTATCGGTCGAAGAGCTTCACGATTTGGAGATAGTTTCTGTTGACCCTGCTAGTTTTGGCGCAAATACTAATCGCCGCAGTACAGACCTGGTACGTCTATATCTTCAGGAAATTGGACGAGTCCGGTTGTTGGGGCGTGATGAAGAAGTTTCAGAAGCTCAAAAAGTTCAACGTTACCTACGGATGCGGACAGTACTTGCCAATGCTGCCAAGCAAGGTGATGCTGTAGTTGAGCCTTATTTGCGATTAATTGAAGTTCAAGAGCGTTTAGCATCGGAGCTTGGCCACCGTCCATCATTAGAAAGATGGGCTAATACTGCTGGTGTGCAAGTGTCGGATCTCAAGCCGATTTTGTCAGAAGGTAAACGCCGTTGGGCAGAAATTGCCAAAATCACAGTCGAAGAATTGGAGCAAATTCAATCTCAAGGACTGCAATCTAAAGAACACATGATCAAGGCGAATCTACGTCTTGTGGTTTCTGTTGCCAAGAAATACCAAAATCGTGGCTTGGAATTATTAGATTTAGTCCAAGAAGGAACTCTTGGTTTAGAAAGAGCCGTAGAAAAATTTGACCCCACCAAAGGTTATCGCTTTAGTACTTATGCTTACTGGTGGATTCGTCAAGGGATTACAAGAGCGATCGCAACTTCTAGTCGCACAATTCGCCTCCCAGTTCATATTACAGAAAAATTAAACAAAATTAAAAAAGCGCAACGCAAAATTGCTCAAGAAAAAGGTCGGACTCCGACTTTAGAAGACTTGGCAATTGAATTAGAAATGACACCATCTCAAGTGAGAGAAGTGTTGTTGAGAGTGCCACGTTCTGTTTCTCTAGAAACCAAAGTTGGTAAAGATAAAGATACAGAGTTAGGAGAATTGCTAGAAACCGATAGCGTGACTCCTGAAGAAATGTTAATGCGAGAATCTTTACAAAGAGACTTGCAAAATCTGTTAGCTGATTTAACTAGCCGCGAACGAGATGTCATTCTGATGCGGTTTGGTTTAGCTGATGGTCATCCTTATTCTTTAGCCGAAATTGGCCGCGCCCTGGATTTATCACGGGAACGAGTACGCCAAATTGAATCGAAAGCTTTGCAAAAGCTCCGTCAACCCAAGCGTCGTAATCTCATCCGCGACTATCTAGAGTCTCTGAGCTAATTGATGTATGAAGTGTAAAGTGTGTAGACGCGCTTTGCGTGGCTTCCTGTTCGCGTAGCATCTCCCTTGGGAAGAAGGGTAGCGTGACGTATGAAGATGAAGTTTTATCCTTCATTCTTTACACTTCTATAGATTTTTGACTTTGGATTCTTCCGTTTTAGCACAGTTAATTTGGATTTTAGTGCTAAAAATTCTCTAGCTTATGAAAAACTTTTGCAGCTAGTCTTGGCTATACTGCCAGACACTGCTGCTGAATTGTCCGAGAGTATGGGATCGCTACTCAAGTAGGGATTTAAGAACTTTACGGATTATTTATGGGAACTTAACAAAGATTGTCAATAAGCATTGTTTGTTGCAAATTGCTCCGAACATTTGTTATATTCTCAACTAATAGGCTTTGTTGAGAAAAATTAGTATGACTGTCTACACAACTACTTCACTCAAAGCAGAGTTAAATGAAAGAGGCTGGCGTTTAACTCCCCAACGAGAAACAATTTTACACATTTTTCAAGAGCTACCACAAGGTGAACACCTCAGTGCCGAGGATCTTTACCATCGATTAGAAACCGATGGCGAAGGTATCAGCCTTTCAACTATCTACCGGACGTTGAAGCTGATGGCACGGATGGGCATTTTGCGGGAATTGGAATTAGGCGAAGGTCATAAACATTACGAAATTAACCAACCTTACCCGCACCATCACCACCATTTAATTTGTGTCCGGTGCAACAGTACAATTGAGTTTAAAAACGATTCGATTTTAAAAATTGGTGCGAAAACTGCTCAAAAAGAAGGGTTTCATTTACTCGACTGTCAAATGACCATTCATGCAGTATGCCCCAAGTGCCAAAGGGCATTAATGCCGCTATAGCATTGGGGCAGGATAACCAAAGAATTTTGGATTTTAAATTTTGGATTTTGGATTGATCAATCAGCCAATCTAAGACTCAATTGGTGATAGACCAAAAAATCTAAAATTGGCAGAGTTATCGGAGGGAAGCAACCTATTGGGGATTCACATCGACAAGCCATAGCGGATGTTAAAAGCGTCCGCTTCTAATATCACTAAGACTGACACCGTAAAATTCTTGGGCTTGCTTAATGGCTTTTCTTGTGTCTTCTGCCATAACACCATTGAGCTTTCCTTTATAAAAGCCCTTGTCTCGTAGCCGTCGTTGAATTTCTAAAACACTAAAGTCGCTTTTGGGCGCATTGCTCACCTTACTATATAACCTAGCTCTGGTGGTAGGGCCAGCAATTCCACTGGCGGCTAAGTAATTGTCAGATTGGAAGCGGCGTACAGCATCGGAAGTGTAAGAACCAAAGTAGCCGTTTGGTTCTCCTTGTAAATATCCGGCTTTAATTAATTGTTCTTGCAGCATTCTCACGGCTTCACCGCGATCGCCCATGCGAAGATTATCTTTATCAGCTGCACGTCTTGGCGGAGCATCTTCACCATAACCTACACCACTCCCTGGCAGTTTGCTGATAGTTGCCGGGCCAACAATCCCATCAACGTTTAGTTTATAGGCTTCTTGGAACCGCTTCACCGATTCTTCGGTAATGGGGCCAAATATCCCTGTCGCATTTCCGTAGTAGTAACCTGCTACCCGCAATTTTTCTTGCAGAACTCTCACTTGTTCCCCTTCATCACCTCTCATCAGGTATTGAGAATTACTGCGTTTGGTAGCTTGGGTTGTGGTTTTGTTGACTGATGTACTAGATGTACTAGCAGCCGCAACTCTTGTGGTTTGAGTTGTCCGCACAACTGTTGGTTTTTTTGTACTAGATGTACTAGCAGCCGCAACTCTTGTGGTTTGAGTTGTCCGCACAACTGTTGGCTTTTTAGCTTGGTTAGTTGCAGATGACTTACGCCAGTTGTCTAGTTTTTGGATTGCACTTGCACCCATCACGCCATCAACAGGTAAACCCGCAGCTTTTTGGAAGCGTCGGACAGCTTCTTCTGTGGGGAAATCGTAAACTTGCGTGATAGGTGCTTGATAAAAGCCTGCTTGTTGGAGTTTTTGTTGCAGACTTCTCACAGAAGGGCCTTGATCTCCTCGCTCTAGAGCCAAGACACTATTAACACTACTGAGAATAGACAAGGTAAGCGCCAGAGGTAACATATACTTCCAAGCCTTACCAGAGAGTTTACTCCAGTCTGGGGCTGAGGCTTTGTTTAATAAATCACTCAGCAACACCAAGTCACTGGATTCACAGTCTTCATAGGCGAAAGCTAGGTGCAAATATGCAAGGTTGTCCATAGTAGATTCCTACACCGTTGATTTGTCTGGAATATATTTTTCTTCGATGGCTGCTTCTGCTTGATGTACTAAATTTCTTAAATTTTCCAGTGTCAGTATATCGACATTCTCCCATAAACCACGCTGGTGTGCTTCAAGTAATCTTTCAGCAATATCACGCAACGCATGAGGATTATTGTACTGAATAAATTCGGAAACGGTAGTATCAAATAAATAAGACTCCGCTATCCCTTGATACATATAGTCTTCTACGCATTTGGTCGTGGCATCGTAGGCGAATAAAAAATCAACAGTTGCTGACATTTCAAAGGCACCTTTATAACCGTGGCGCATAACTCCGGCAATCCACTTAGGATTAATCACACGGGAACGATATACTCGCGCAATTTCTGTTTGCAGTTTGCGGATGCGGGGATTAGCGGGAATAGAATGATCACCGAAGTAAATTTGCGGATTTTTACCTTGCAAAGAACGGGCAGCAGCCGTTAAACCACCTTGAAATTGATAATAATCATCAGAATCGAGCAAATCATGTTCGCGGTTATCTTGGTTTTGCAGAACAATTTGCATTTGCTGTAAACGTTGCCCAAATGCTTCTG
Organism: Anabaena sp. FACHB-83; assembly: GCF_014697485.1. Lineage (NCBI taxonomy): Bacteria > Bacillati > Cyanobacteriota > Cyanophyceae > Nostocales > Nostocaceae > Anabaena > Anabaena sp. FACHB-83. The sequence continues at coordinate 104,688 of NZ_JACJRY010000003.1, forward strand.
GCGCAGCAATTCCGGTGAGTTTGCCCTTTTCTTGGCTGGCAGTAATGCTGCTGTAGGCGTAACAACTCCAGTTGATGTAGGCGCGGGCTAAATCTTGGTCATCAGTCCAATTTTGCGATTCCATTAAACCTTGGAGTCCCGCACCGTAAGCACCGGGTTGAGAACCAAAAATGCGATAACGCGATCGCAACTTGGCCTCTGATTCTGGTAATCCTTGCGTTACCCAATACTCTGTATCTTGCTGCACTTGCACTGCTAAGGGATTTTCCTCTGGCGATTCATCCAATGCGGCGACTGCGATCACTGCTTGTTCAAATAAGTCAATCAGATTGGGGAAGGCATCACGGAAAAATCCAGAAATTCTTAAGGTAACATCTACACGCGGACGACCCAAAATCGACAGGGGTAAAATTTCAAAATCGATGACTCGCCGCGCTGCACCATCCCACACAGGACGCACACCCAACAAGGCTAAAGCTTCAGCAATGTCATCACCACCAGTCCGCATGGTTGCTGTCCCCCACAAGGATAAGCCTAGTGTTTTGGGATACTCGCCATGTTCTTGGGTGTAAGTTTCAATTAAGTTCTCTGCTGCTTTTCTACCGACATCCCAGGCTGTTTCGGTGGGTAAGGCGCGGATATCTACTGAGTAAAAGTTTTTGCCTGTGGGTAAAACTTCTGGTCTGCCGCGTGTGGGTGCGCCGGAAGCGCCACTGGGGACGTATCCGCCATCAAGTCCATGCAGTAAGTTGGTGATTTCTGCGGGGGTTTGTTGGAGGGCGGGGAGGAGTTTGGTGTTGATCCAGTCTAGGGTTGTGTTGAGTGCTGAGTGCTGTACACTGAGCGAAGTCGAAGTGTGAGTGCTGAGTGCTGAGTGGGGGAGTTGTTCTACTAGTTCGGCGGCTTGTTGTTCTAGGAGTTCGACTACATCGCCGATGGTGCGACAGGATTTTATTTTCGCGCAAAGGCGCAAAGGCGCGGAGAGTGATTCTGAGGGGGTGAAGGGGGCGCTAAATTCGTCGGTGAGGGGGTCGATGTCTAATCCCCAGGCTTGGGATAGGGCGCGGGTGATGCCGATGGAGTGGCGGTTGGGGATGCGGGCGATCGCAACTATTAAGTCGCGTAGTTGTCTATCTTGGGGACATTGCCCGAATATATGCAAACCGTCGCGGATTTGAGCTTCTTTGAGTTCGCATAGATAACCATCTAATGAGTTTAATATTGATAATTCAAAGTTGAAGATGGCTTCTTTGTTTTCTAGTCCTAAGTCGAGGTGGAGGTTTTCGTTGATGACGAGTTCGCGGATGCGATCGCGGATGGCTGGTAATCGAGAAGGATCTAAACTTTCGGCTTCGTAAAATTCATCAATTAAGTTTTCTAATTGTTGCAAAGCCCCATACAATTCTGCACGAGTCATTGGTGGTGTGAGATGGTCGATAATCACCGCTTGGGCGCGGCGTTTGGCTTGGGAACCTTCACCCGGATCATTAACAATAAAGGGGTAGAGGTGAGGCATTGCACCAAAAGCAACTTCGGGATAACAATCGCTGGATAAAGCTAAACTTTTCCCTGGTAGCCATTCCAGGTTGCCATGTTTGCCAAGATGTACCACAGCATCCGCACCAAAGTATTCTCTTACCCAGTAATAAAAGGCTAAATAAGTGTGGGTTGGTTCTAAATCTGGGGCGTGATAATTCAAACTAGGGTCGATATCATAACCCCGCGCTGGCTGAATCCCAATGAAAATGTTGCCGAGTTGGATTCCGGGAATGGGAAAAGGAGAATGGGGGTAAGAAATTTCTTCTTGATTCTCTACTCCCGACTCCCCACTCCCGACTCCCCACCGTTCCTTAATACCTTGTTTAACTGATTCTGGTAATGAGGCGAAATATTCCTGATATGCTTCATTTGAAAGACTTTGCTGAATGGGGCGTAATTCTCTGGCTTCGGGGTCATTGGTTACGCCATCTGTAAGAAGTTTGATTAATTCGTTACCATCTTTTGGCAAGTCATCTACTGCATAACCAGCCATTTGTAAGGCTTTGAGAACTTCTACGCAACTGGCGGGAGTATCTAAGCCAACACCATTAGCAAGGCGACCATCGCGGTTTGGGTAGTTAGCCAAAATTAGGGCAATGCGCCGTTCTTGTGGTGGTTTAGTTCTGAGACGTACCCAATTAGCCGCAAGTTGAGCGACAAAATCGATGCGATCGCTCACTGGTTCATAAACAACGACATCTGTTTCTAGGTCAGAATTGCGTGTTTGCAAAGCTTTAAAAGATACTGCGCGGCTGATAATTCTGCCGTCCACCTCTGGTAGTGCCACATTCATAGCAATATCACGGGGAGACAAACCTTGAGACAGTGACTCCCACTGTTCCAGCGAACCACCACTGAGAATTACTTGTAAAACTGGCACATCTAGTTTTTGCCAAATTTCTGTTTCGGGTGCTTCTGTGTCTAAACGCGCCAAAGAAAAACTAGTAGTATTCAAGAGGATGGCTATTTGTTCAGCATCTTTTGGCTGGAAAATTTCACTCAATTCATCTTGTACACTGGGGTCACGTAATGAAGAAACAAACACTGGCACTGGTTGTAAGTTTCTGTGCGCTAAAGCTGTACACAAAGCATCAATTACCTGAGTATTTCCCGCCAGATAATGAGCGCGGTAGAACAAAATACCCACTTTGGGGATTGGGGAGTCGGGAGTTGGGAGTCGGGAATCGGGAAGAGGAAGTTCGGGATTTTTCTTTCTGTATTCCTCCTGTGTGAGTAAGGCTGTTTCACCACTCCCCACTCCCCACTCCCTACTCCCAATTGTCCATTCATACAACCCCACACGAGGAACAATTTGCGGTGGTAGGGGTTGAAAGGATGTTTCTAAACAAGTGTCAGCAATAAATTGCAAAGCATTAACAAAATTATTAACACCGCCTTCATTGAAGTATTGCCATGCTTGGTTAACAATCTCTACAGGTACAGTAGATTGAGCAACTAATTCTGGGTCGAGGGCATCATCTCCAGGCATTACAATTAAGGTTGTACCGTTACGTTGTACAATTTCCTGCACGACTTCTAAACCGTAACCCCAATATGCACGTCCGCCTAAAAGACGTAAAATAATTACCTCGGCAAGTTCTAAAACTTGCTCGCTGTATGTGTCAATAGTGATTTGTTGTTGTAACTGCAATAAGTTAGCGACTCTTAATGCAGGAAAATTCGTCGGTAATTTGGTAACTGCTGCTGCCAAAGTTTGAATGTCAGTATCCGCAGCCGTAATAAATATAAACGGTGCTGGAGTTTGTTCTAAAAACATTAAACTTTCTGACTGATTCCATCCGACTGATTTAGCATTTATTCGGTGCATGATCCCGCCTTACCGTCTTAAACTGTTGGTTAGAACACGATTTAAAGAACATTTCAGCCTAGCACAGCCAGTTGCTAAACAAGAGGTAACACCTCCCATAAACTGGTTCTTCAACCCCTCTCACTAGACTTTGAAAATGCTTAGTTCACCTGATTTGAGCTTTTCTCAAAATTTGCCTTTAGTTGTATTTAATCAGCTTGGGGAATTGTTACAGCAAATGGCTCAATCTGTGGAAAGTTCTGTGCTAGTGCTGACAGAATCTGTGCTGGCTAGAGTTCTCATAACTGAAGAATGGCAAAGTCAAAGATTCACTTTGGTGGTTTCAGAACAGTTTAGTGCGCTGTTACGAGGCGCTTTGACGCAGGAGGAGCAAGAAGCAGAAGAAAATCCCCACTCCCCATTCCCAACTCCCAACTCCCAACTCAGCACTAGCTTGACGTTTAATTCAGAAGCGATCGCCGACTTTGTTAACAATTTGAAGGGTTTGTTTGCTAGTGATTGCGAGACTTATCAAAATCTTGACTACTACAGTCAAATTCTCCGCCCTAATGATGCTACCCTTCAAAGTCGATTCACGCTGTTGTTATTAGAGTATCTGCTACCTCAAAAACATCAGGCGGTAACAGAATCTTTTAATACCAGTCAGTCAGAGAATGCTTGTCAAGCGATTGAAATTGCTTTACAAAAACAAATCTCCCAAGAGCGATTGTTAAATCAAGTTACAACTCAGATTCGCAAAAGTTTAGATTTGCCAGTGATTATGGCAACTGCGATCGCCCAAGTGCGTGAGTTTTTGAAGTTAGACAGGTTAGTAATATATAAATTTGAAAGGTCAGGGGTCAATACCCAAAACTCTACAGCAAATGGGCAGAGTCCTACTCCATCCCTGATCTCAGACTGGCAAAAGTATGGTGGTTGCATTGTTTATGAAGTCAGGGCGACGGATGAGATTTCTTCGGTGTTACATTCCCAAGAGACAACTTGCTTTACTCGCCATTCGCTTTGCTGGGAGAAGTATCGCCAAGGTTTTACCTTAGTGGTGGAAGATGTGGAAAAAACTTATGCGCTGGAAGAGTGTTTGTTGAATTTTCTCCGCGCTAATCGAGTTAGGGCAAAGTTAGCAGCCCCAATTATGTTTGAGGAAAAACTCTGGGGTTTGTTAATTGCTCATCAGTGCGATATTCCGCGCCAGTGGACTGACAATGAGCGAAATTTACTTTCTTCCATTGCTGAACAATTAGCGATCGCTATTCATCAATCAGAGTTAATGCGATCGCTCACTCAAGAAAAACAAACGCTCGAACAACGGGTGTTAGAGCGTACAATGGCTTTACGTGATGCTTTATTGGCTGCTGAAGCTGCCAGCCGTTTACGTAACGAATTTCTTGCCACCATTAGTCATGAATTACTCACACCGTTAACTTATGTAATTGGGATGTCTTCTACTTTGTTACGTTGGCCGATAGGTGAATTGAGCCAACGACAACGAGATTATCTGCAAACCATCCACGACAGTGGCGAACATTTATTAGAAATGATTAACGACATCCTGGATTTATCACAAATCGAGGCTGGAAAAACAGTTTTAAATATTAATGAATTTTCTTTGGCAAAGATAGCGGAAAGTGCTATATCCGCCTTAATTGATAAAGCGAATAACCAACAAGTTACCCTCAAACTGGATTTACTAATTGATCCTCGACGCGATATCTTTAGTGCTGATGCCGAGCGTATCGAACAAATTTTATGGAATTTGTTAACCAATGCGATTAAATTTACACCAGAAGGTGGCAGTGTTACTCTCAGAATTTGGGTAGAAGATAATACTGCTGTTTTTCAAGTTGAAGATACAGGAATTGGGATTTCTGAAGAGCAATTACCATTAATGTTTGAGAAATTTCAGCAGTTAGATACGCCTTATCGTCGCCGTTATGAAGGTACTGGATTGGGTTTAGCTTTAACTAAACAACTGGTAGAATTGCATCGGGGTCGAATTGAAGTAGAATCGACTGTGGGTATCGGCTCTATTTTTACTGTCTGGATACCTCCCCAATCTGCGAAAGTTCTCAGTGGTGAGTCATAACTGGTGAATTTTGCGATCGCTCCAGTTCAGTTGTTAAAAAAATATTTTATTTGCTCACGTAAAGATAAGGGAGACAAGGGAGACAAGGGAGATAGATATTTGTAAATGATTTAGGGTTGCTATACGTAATCAATGTGAATATGAAAGTCAAATACAAATAAAAATTCTACTATGGCAGAAATTGAAGACTTAGGTGTAAGTGTAGAAGAATATTTAGATGGATTGGCCGCAGGCATTGACATTCTGGAATTGAAGCGGTTAGAAGCCAAGGGGATTCCTACCCATTTAGCTTTAGAATTGATGGAAATTACGCCAAAAGTAATTGATGGCACAGCTACTCCTGAAGAAGTTGTCAGAGGATTAATGATTCTGACTCCATCTCTCAGAGAGCAACTGGAATAATTGAGATTGTATATACAGTAGTTCTATCTCAAATGACCAATGACCACTTAATTCATACCTTAAAAAACGGACTGATTGTATCTTGCCAAGCACCTGTTGATTCACCTCTACATGAACCAACTATTATTGCTGCAATGGCGCAGGCTGCGGTTAATAATGGTGCTGTTGGTGTACGTATAGATACTCCAACTCATATCCGTGCGGTAAGAGAGCGAGTGCAAGTGCCGATTATTGGGTTATGGAAACAAGTAATTCCTAAATACGATGTATACATTACACCCCAGTTTCATCATGCTACGGCTGTGGCGGTGGCTGGAGCCGATATAATTGCGATCGATGCTACAACAAGGCATCGTCCTGATGGTGAGACAGTGGCAGAGATCATCAGCCGCATACATCAGGAATTAGAGAAACCAGTGATTGCTGATGTGGATACAATTGAAGCCGCTAAAGCCGCCGCCTCTGCTGGTGCAGATATTATAGCGACGACTCTTTATGGCTATACTCCCAAAACTAATAATGATTCTCCACCTAGCTGGGAACTTTTAACTCAGATATTAGAGGAGTTAAAAGTTCCGATAATTTGTGAAGGAGGAATTTCTTCACCGCAAATGGCACGCCACGCTTTAAATTTAGGTGCTTATGCTGTTGTAGTTGGTACTGCAATCACTGGCATTGATTTGCAAGTGAAGAATTATCAACGAATCATGCAAAACTGAGGATAATGTTGAATACTATTCCACGGAATTCCTGATACAAATTCCTTGACCTGCTCTTGCTACTCTAGGGCAGGTTTATTTCAGACAATCAGCTAAGAATGCTACCTTCTTTCTAATACCCTGCTTGCTTATCTACGACATTGCGTAAAGGCTGAGAAGTTTGGTAGCGGTTGAAGTTGTCCAGAAATAATTCCACTGAACGCTGTTTGACTTTGGGAGAATGACCAGAACAGTGAGGGGTAATAAAAATATTGGGGACTGACCACAAAGGGCTATCATCTGGTAATGGTTCTGTAACTACTGTATCTAAAGCAGCACCAGCAATCCAACCTTCGGTGAGGGCTTTAATTAAAGCTGATTCATCAACCACAGCACCACGAGCAATATTAATCAGATAAGCATGAGGCGGCAGCGATCGCAATACAGTCTCATCAATTAAATTATGGGTTTCTGCTGTCAGGGGTGTTGCAACTACAACATAATCCGCCTCTGGTAAATATGAACGCCATTCATCAACACCGACAACCTGATCAAAATTTGCTAATTCTTGTGGGTGGCGACGAGTACCAATAATTTTCATCCCAAAAGCTTTAGCACGAGCAGCGATCGCTTGACCAATACCACCAGCACCGATAATTAACAAAGTAGCATCAGTTAATTCTTGAATCGGAAAACCTCTTTTCCAGTGGTGTTCTGCTTGTAAGGCTTGCAATTCAGCCAGATTTTTAGCATGAGCAAGTATATAAGTTAAAACAAATTCTGCGATCGGAATTGCATGAACACCTGCACCATTCGTCAGAATCAAGTCCCGTTCTAAATAAGTCGGAGTCAAAATATGATTTACTCCTGCATTCGGCGCATGATGCCAACGTAAAGCGGGTGCTGCTGCTAACACTTTATGCAACACATTGCTTTTGAGAAAAAACCAACTTAAATAAATCTCTGCATCCGTCGCATCTTGATCAAGATTGCCATCACTATCAACCAGTACAACCTTAGTATCTGCCGATAGATGTGGCTCAATTTCGGCAGCGATTTCGATAGGCAAAATGATTTTCATAGTTTAAGTCACCGAATTACAGGGTCGTTTTTTCTTGTGCGGAAACTTGACTGGGATCAGGATATGATGGCGTAGATTTTTCTATGGACTTACGCCTCAAAACGAAAAATCAAGGGTTATGGCGAGGGTTCAGGGGTATAGGGGAGCCACTGGCGTGGGCGGGTTTCCCGACTTGAGCCAAGTGGCGTGTGTACTGATTCAAAATCCTTACACCCCAAACCCTTTCACCCTTACACCCAATCTCCACAGATAATCTTTGTGCGTAAGTCCTGTTCTATCTACACCATCACAACCCCTACACTCCTTTGTCACACCCTTTACTTTTCCTATCACCACATTATTCTTGAATTAATAACTGCCCAACTGCAATAATTCCTTGTAAGCATAGCTACCTTCTCGATTCATTACTTGGTCGAGAATTGTTTCTCTGATGCTCACAAATACTTCATTACCTCTATCTCTGGGGCGGGGGAGATTGACAGGTAAATCAAGAGCAATTCTGCCGTCTTCAATTAAAATTACACGGTCTGCTAACGCTACAGCTTCTTCCACATCATGAGTTACTAAAAAAGCTGTAAACTGCTGTTCTTGCCACAGTTTTTCAATCAATTTTTGCATATCAATTCGAGTCAGAGCATCTAACGCGCCTAGAGGCTCATCTAATAGTAATAAACGGGGTTGACTCACTAAGGCTCTAGCTAAAGATACCCTTTGTCTTTGTCCTCCAGAGAGTACCGATGGCCATTCTTCCCCTCTATCATCCAATCCCACCTGTTCTAATGCCCACTGGGCTTTTTCGCGCCAATTGTTTTGTAATCCTAAGCCTACGTTTTGAATGACGCGCTTCCATTCCAACAAGCGGGGATCTTGGAACATCACTCTGACGGAACTACTCAATTTCCGTAATGGTTCTCCATCTAACAGAATCCCGCCAGCACTTGCTTTTTCTAACCCAGAGACAAGGCGTAATAAGGTACTTTTACCACAACCACTACGTCCAACAATGGCAACAAATTCTCCAGGTGATACTTCCAAATTAATGGAATTTAAAACAGTTTTTTTACCGAAAGCCTTCGTTAAATCTAAAATACTTAGTTGGGTTCCTTGTGGATGAATACTCATAATACCTCCTTAGTACATTGTCCATTTTTGTTTGTGAGAAAACCTACTCCCTACTCTCTTTTTTGATGAGAAGTGAGAATTACTAGACATTTTGATAATTAGGATGCCAAGCCAACCATTTTCTTTCTAAAAATCTGGCAGTTGCATCTGCTAATTTGCCCAACAAGGCATAAATAAAAATACTCAAAACTACAACATCAGTTTGCATAAATTCACGGGCATTCATCGCCATGTAGCCTAATCCAGAATCAGCAGCGATTGTTTCGGCAACAATCAGTGTCAGCCACATAATTCCTAAAGAAAAGCGTACACCGACAAGAATTGAAGATAATGCCCCTGGTAAAATGATTTGCCACAAAAGTTGTACGGGCTTTAATCCATAGACTCGTCCCATTTCAATCAATCCTGGATTGACGCTACGAATTCCATGAAATGTATTTAAATATAAAGGGAAAAATACACCCATAGAGACAAGAAATAATCTGGCTTGATCACCAATACCAAACCATAAAATTACTAGGGGAATTAATGCCAAGTTAGGGATTGTTCGCAGCATTTGTAATGAACTATCCAAGAGTTTCTCTGCAACAGGAAAAATCCCATTGAGTAAACCCAAACTAAACCCAATACTGCCCCCAACTAAAAAACCAGAAATTGCTCTTCCGGCACTAATTCCTATATGTTGAAATAATTCGCCACTGGCAGCTAATCTAAGTGCTGTAATTACTACGCCACTGGGCGCAGGTAAAATCCGATTGGAAAGTAAACCAACTCTGGATGATAACTCCCAAAGTATGACTACACTAATCGGCACAATCCAAGGGACTATTTTTTGGACTTGCTGATTTTGGAATAACTCACTCAGCGAGATGCTGATATTTTTGGTGTTTTTTAAGGTAATAGTCATGAGGCACTCGTTAGTTGTTTCGCAAATTTTTCACTGGCGATAGAAGTCAAAACTGGTTGTGTGGATGGTGCCGGTTCAGTTTGCAACGGCAGGTGCGGAAATAATAATTCGGCAGTCCGATAAGCTTCTTCTAGATGGGGATATCCAGAAAATATGAAGGTTTCTATGCCTAGTTGTTGATACTCCAACATTCTGGCGGCTACGGTATCGGGATCACCAACTAATGCTGTACCAGCACCACCTCTGACTAATCCAATTCCTGTCCAGAGGTTAGGGCTAATTTCTAGAGTTTCTCGACTGCCGTTGTGTAGTTGTGTCATCCGTCGCTGCCCCTCGGAATCGGAACTAGCAAAGGCTTTTTGGGCTTGGGCGATCGCATCTTCATCGACGTATTTAATCAACTCGTTGGCTGCATCCCAAGCGGCGGACTCGGTTTCCCGCACAATGACGTGCAAACGAATCCCAAAACGCACGCTTCTACCTTGGGCTGCTGCTAGTTGCTTAACTTCAGCAATTTTTTGGGCGACTTGTTCTGGGGGTTCTCCCCAAGTTAAATAAGCATCTACGTGTTTGGCGGCAACACGCTGGGCTGCTGCTGATGAACCGCCAAACCAAAGTGGCGGATAGGGTTTTTGAAGGGGTGGAAATAACAGTTTACCGCCTTGAATATCCAGGTATTTACCTTGGAAATCCACTGTTTCCCCACTCATAATTCCCCGCCAAACTGTGAGGAATTCATCAGTTAAGTCATAGCGATCGTCATGACTTAGATGCAAGCCATCCCCTGCTAATTGCTTTGGTTCTCCACCTGTGACGACGTTAATTAGCAATCGCCCATGCGACATTCTGTCAAACGTTGCTGCCATCCGTGCCGCAAAGCTGGGTGAACTAATTCCAGGACGAATCGCTACTAAAAACTTCATCCTTTTGGTAACAGAAATGAGTGAGGCGGCTGTTATCCAAGCATCTTCACAAAAAGGCCCTGTGGGCAATAAAGCGCCTGTATAGCCTAAGTTATCTACAGCTTGGGCAATTTGCTGTAAATACTCTGGAGTTGCATCCCGTCCCCCAAGTTGTGTTCCTAAATATTGTCCGTCACGCGCCGTAGGTATAAACCAAAGAATTTGCATTATTGTTAAGCTAACTTAATAAACTACGGTTTTTCGGTAGAGTTACCGTATTTAATAGTGATGATTATACCGTAAATCATGAGAAACACAAGTCCAAATTTGACAATTTCTTTTTTTTGTCTTAGAAGCTAAAGGTAGTCCGCAATGCACCTACCCAAATTGCATCATTAGCATCGTTATGTTCTGGACTTGTAATCACATAAAAAGTTGGTGTCACCCGCACGTTATCATTCACGCGGAATGTATAAAAAGCTTCTAAATGTAAAGACGTATCTGGGTCTTCCCGACGTGCGGCGTTTGCTCTAGGCCGATAATCGTTGCTCGTAACTTTTGGTGGTACACCCACGATAAATCCACCAACATTACCTTCTTTAAATAAGTCTGGAAAAGCAAGTGTGAGTGCGCCATTAATGATTGTGGCATCGTTATCAGGTCCACTTTCTTGATGAGCCAATGTATAGCCAAACCAACCACCAACAACAACGCGACGGCTGGCTCTCCAATTAAATTGCAACCCAAAGTTATCGGTTGAGGTGGAGTTTTGTTCAAACGGATTTCTGGCGAAAGCACTACCTGTACCACCAGTTAAGTTAAACCCAGTTCTAGTCCCAAAATATTTATGTGCGTAGGTGAGACCAATATCTAACTGACGGCTGGGCGATAAAGTTAGCTGACTGAAAATGATGTTATTAGCATCAGTAAATCCGTTACCTGTGCCATTAGGGACACTAGCCTGGAGGTTATCGGCTGTGTAGGCTAAACTCAATTGTATTTGATTACTAAATTTGTAACCCAAAGCCGCACCAGCACCATCAAAACCAGGTCTGTAAACAGTTGGGTTAAATGTGGCAAATCGAGAAACAGCGCCATTTAGCCCACCTATAGCAGAGTTTAAAGTTGGAGCATAAAGAGCTGGTTGCAATGCTCTTGGCCCTACCCAAATAGTGGCATTTTTCCCTAGAGGAAAACGGTAGACTAATTGGCTTAGAAATACGCCTTCATCATTACCTCTATCAAATGTGAACCGCGTCATGGCTGTGCCAGTGCTGCTGGTTAAGTTAGGAATAGTGTTGGATGATAAGATGGCTGAAAGTTGGTCTCTGCCCGTAAAGCTAGTTTGTAAAATTAACCGAGAGCGATAGCCAAAAACGGTTTGAGTATCATCTTTTGTATCATTGGCGGGGCGATTGTTGGCGCGATCGCCAAAGGTATCAGCTACTATAAATACAGCATCACCCACTAGTTTAGTCGTAGTAGAAAATTGATTGGCTTCTACTTCCGCAGTCCGCGCTTCTAAACTATCTAGTCTTGCGCGTAATTGTTGTAATTCCGGGGCGAATTCTGCTTGTAGTTTTTCCAGTGTCGCTAAATCTTCTTTCTTAACTAAATCAGCAGTATTAGAAGCAATCAACTCACTCAGGCGGTCAAGTGCAGCATTTAAACCTGCGGCGAATTCATAGCGACTTAAAGCACGGTTGCCTTTAAATGTACCATCTGGATAGCCTGCGATCGTACCATAGCGTTCTACCAGAGATTGCAAAGCCTGAAATGCCCAATCTGTCGGTCTGACATCAGATAGTTGCGAAACTGATGTCACTTGTCCAGTCATTTCAGTGGCAGAATTGTTGACTTCCTCAAGTTGCGTAATTGTCTTGGGGATTTCTTGTGTTGCTTGAGTTTCTGTTGGTGTGACGTTAGAAACATCTGCATTTGCTACTGAAGATAGAAATAAAAATCCATAAAAAACGGTGGGGATCACTAGCAAATGTTTCCACAAAAATTTAGACATGGGTTGTTCTCACAAAATCTGGATTTATGTTCTAGCAAAGGTAATAAAACCTTATGTAAGAGCAAAAATAGGGATGATATTATTCCTGGAATTTATGTTTTCCAAGTTATTTAGTTGCAATATTTACTTGTTAACTATCAATCAATTTTTACAAAACAATTTTGTCAGCATGAAGGAATGATAATTTTAGGAGTTAAGATGCTGAGACAAAACAGAAAACATTGATCAAGCAAAGAATCGATTATCCTGGATTTTTGGGAAATTCCTATTTATGATTCCTGATTGCTGAATTCTTAAAAAATAATTAAACACTGAATCAATGCAGATGCTGATAAATTTTGTTTCCGACAATCCAAATCCTTTAGTTCCATAGATTATTAATTCAATTGCCCCGATTGAACTAATAAAATATTATTGATGATTCATTTTTTCAGATTTTATGGTGTATTTGTCAAGCGAAAAATTCAAATTTTTATACAAATTTCATGACAAATAAAAGTTGTTTGGAGAAAATTACACATTTCTAGTAAAAATTTTTAACTGGCATAATTCGGCTTGTAAATCTAGTGATAATATCTCGAAGTACCTAGTTGATATCAATTTCTGCCAACTCAACAAACATCAGAGTCGGGTTGGTAATGATAGATAAATAGCCCAAACTTGGTTTATGTTTGATACTAGATACTTAAACAACGGTAAATCGATAGAGTTTATGTTGTTTAGGATTACTCTTGTGATATTTGCATAAACTAATGTAAAAAGCAAGCCATTTGTCTGGGCATAAAGGCTGCTTCATATAACGTTACTTGGGAATTGATCAAAGAGGCTTGCTTTTTTTAGAGAACCATGAGAGACTTCGTTATGGTTAAAACTACGGTAAATTGGTCAAGTTACCGTATTAATAAGACAAATCTGCTAATCATCAGCCACAAAAACTGATGTACTAGGACTGTTATTAAGCAGTTAGCAGAGTAAGAAAAGAATTTTCTCCGGTGTGCAGCTATCAATGGGGAGAGAAGGTGAATGTTGAAGACGTTGGTAAATAATTTTGCACTCAATTTAGAGGCAGATGTACTTGTAATTGGAGGTGGCCCGGCAGGTACATGGGCTGCTTGGAGTGCTGCGTCTGGTGGGGCGAGGGTGGTATTGGTAGACAAAGGTTACTGTGGTACGTCGGGATGTGCGGCGGCCTCTGGTAATGGCGTGTGGTATGTACCACCCGAACCAGAAGCACGAGAGACTGCAATGGCGAGTCGAGAATCATTGGGGGGATTCTTAGCCGATCGCAGTTGGATGAAGCGTGTTTTGGATCAGACATTTACGAACGTCAACTTATTAGCTGATTGGGGTTATCCCTTCCCCACCGATGATGAAGGTAAACCATATCGGCGATCGCTTCAAGGCCCAGAATATATGCGGCTAATGCGGCGGCAAATTCAACGTGCTGGAGTCAAAATCTTAGACCACAGCCCCGCCTTAGAACTTTTGGTAGACGCAGAAGGCAAAGTTGCCGGCGCAACGGGGATTAACCGCCAAACTCATGAAAAGTGGAAAGTCATTTCAGGAGCGACCATCATCGCCACAGGTGGTTGTGCATTCTTGAGCAAAGCGTTAGGGTGCAACATCCTAACTGGGGATGGTTACTTGATGGCGGCAGAAGCAGGTGCCGAAATGTCGGGTATGGAGTTTTCCAATGCTTACGGCATCTCTCCTGCCTTTTCCTCAGTCACCAAAACCCTCTTCTACAACTGGGCTACCTTTACCTATGAAGATGGCACGCCCGTACCTGGCGCAGGTTCCCAACGTGGACGTTCTGTAATTGCGGAAACCCTACTGCAACAGCCTGTTTACGCAATTTTAGATCAAGCGTCCCCAGAAATGCGCTCATCTATGCGTTCAGCCCAGCCCAACTTCTTCTTACCCTTTGATAGAGCGCGAATCGACCCATTTACCCAGCGTTTTCGCATTACCTTACGCCTAGAAGGTACAGTACGCGGTACAGGTGGCATTCGGATTACCGATGACACCTGTGCTGCTTCCGTTCCTGGATTGTATGCAGCTGGTGATGCGGCTACCCGCGAATTAATTTGTGGTGGGTTCACAGGTGGCGGTAGCCATAATGCCGCTTGGGCAATTTCCTCTGGTTATTGGGCGGGAAATTCGGCGGCGCAGTATGCCTTAAGCTTAGGACAGCAAGCAAATCAACGCCTAGTTCGCGGCGTGGGTGAAGCAGTATTACAACCAAAAGCTGAGAACGCTTCTAGCCCAAACATCAACGAATTTATCCAAGCCGTACAAACCGAAGTCTTCCCCTACAATCGCAATTACTTCCGCACAGAAAAAGGCTTATCCGATTCTCTTTCCCGCCTGGATAACCTGTGGCAAATAATCCGCGATACCCAAATAGAAGACAGTCAACTCATCCGAGCGCGAGAAGCAGCCGCAATGGTAGCGACAGCAAGATGGATGTACAACAGTGCCTTAGAACGCAAAGAAACACGGGGTATGCACAAACACCAAGACTATCCCCAACAAGATGCTAATCAACAGCATTACTTAATTAGCGGTGGTTTAGATCAAGTTTGGGTCAAAACTCAACCACTCAGCAGTACCGATAAATCTTTATCAGTAGCAGGAGCAGCAGCGTGATTGAGTTAGTCAGCGAGTCACGATGTATTCAGTGTAATCTCTGCGTTAACGTTTGCCCTACCAACGTATTTGATATTGTATCTGATGCACCGCCCACAATTGCACGTCAAAGCGATTGTCAAACCTGCTTTATGTGCGAATTGTACTGCCCCGTTGACGCTCTTTATGTAGCACCAGACACGGAGCTACAAACCTCAGTTAACGAGGCAGAATTGGCGGCTACCGGATTATTGGGCAGTTACCGCAAAAATGTTGGTTGGGGAAAGCAGCAAACTTCTACTGCCAAAACCGACCAAACATTTCAAGTCTTAAAACAGATGAAATAAGGAGTAATCAATATAGATATGCTGTCGTTCGCAGTAGGAAATAGTTTCTTCAGACCAAAAACAATATCAACTGTAGTTGTTTGCTTCCTGCTGCTACTAACAACAGCTTGTAGCCAAGGCAGTAATAATTCTAAAGTCCAAGCGGAAAATGTTAGTCCGGCTGTAACTACCTTACGTATAGGCTATGTGGGGAGTGCAGAACCTACAGGGCCTTTAGGTTGGGCAAAAAAACAAGGAATATTAGAACGAGAACTGCAAAAATCTGGATTTCAGAATATTACCTTTGCCAGATTTGGTAACGGCCCAGATTTAAATGAGTCTCTGGTTGCAGGACAAATAGATGTTGGTTTTTTGGGGGATACACCAGCCATCGTTCTGAAAGCTAGGGGTATTGATACTAGGTTGCTGCGGATTACTCAATTTAATAACACCGCTTGGCTAGTAGCGAAAAAAAACGGGGCAAATTCTTTGACTGAGCTAAAAGGGCAGAGAATAGCTACCCAAAAAGGCTCATATATGCACCGTTACTTGTTGGGTCTATTAGATCAGACAAAATTGGCTAAAGATGTCAAAGTTGTTCACTTAATGAGTACTGAAGCTAAATCTGCTTTAGAACGTGGTGATATTGCGGCTTATGCAACTTCTAGCGATATGGGGCCTTTTCTCAAATCCCAAGGGTTTCCGATAATTGATTCATCGGCAGATCATCAAGGTTTGTCGGGGACATCATTAGTAGTTGCAACAGAAAAGTTTCTCGCCCAAAAGCCAGATTTTCCCCAGAAGTTCAATACAATCCTGACAACATCTGTCAAAGATTTAAAAGCTAACTCCGAAGAATATTACAAATATCACGCTCAGACTAGTAAATATCCAGTCAACATTATCAAGACATCGTACCCACTCAATCAAGTTCCTGAAGAACCATTTCCATCTGAAGGAGTGAAACTTTTAGAAGGTACGAAAAATTTTCTGGTAGCGCAAAAGTTAGCGAAGTCAGACTTTGCTTTATCAGATTGGATGGTGAAATAATCTTGCATCATCTCTAGTCTGAGTTAAAAAAGATTGCCATCCCCGCCATGTACTGAAAACATATCACCGGGATTATTCCTATGACTATTGCATTAGAGCGTCCGAAAAAAACTAAATCGGCGCAGATTCGGGAGAAATTGGGTTATCCCATCATTGATACAGATGTTCATACCCAAGAATTTCCCCCTGCTTTTTTAGATTATTTAGAGCAAGTTGCTGGAAGCAAAATTGTTGAACGTTTCCAAGATCATTTACCAGGTTCATCTCGTTCTAAATGGTTTAAACAATCTTGGGAAGAACGTCGCGCTTATCGGACTGCACGTCCACCATTTTGGACTCGTCCAACCAATGATGCGCTGAATTTAGCCACTATTAGTTTGCCAAAGTTACTACACGAAAGATTGCAAGAAGCTGGTACAGACTTCGCTGTTGTGTATCCTAACTTGGCAACAATGGCTCCCCACATTGGTAACGAGGAAATGCGGTTGGCTGTTTGTCGGGCGGTGAATACTTACCACGCCGACATTTTCCGCCAATATGCCGATCGCCTGACACCGATCGCAGCAATCCCGATGAACACTCCCGAAGAAGCGATCGCTGAATTAGAATATGCAGTCAAAGTCTTAGGGTTAAAAGCTATTCAAATCCCTGGACACGTCCGCCGTCCGATTCCCGCCTTTGAGAAGTATGGCCAAGAAGTTGCCAATGAAGCTATTTGGATTGATACCTATGGCTTAGATAGTAAATATGATTACGACCCCTTCTGGGCGAAGTGCGTCGAATTAAAAGTTGTTCCTACCACCCATTCTAGTGGTATGGGCTGGATACAACGTCGCTCCATATCCAACTATCAATACAACCACATTGGACATTTTGCTTCTGCTGGGGAAGCACTCTGTAAAGCTTTGTTCTTCGGTGGTGTGACTCATCGCTTCCCGACCTTGAAATTTGCCTTTTTAGAAGGCGGTTCGGCTTGGGGTGCGAGTCTCTACACTGATTTGATTTGGCACTGGGATACGCGCAATAAAGACCACATGCTGGAATTTAACAACCCAGCCAATGTCAACCGCGAAGAACTCTTAGAGTATTACCTCCGCTATGGTGGCGAACTTGTACATGGCCGTTTGGATGGCTTGGGGAGTGGTTTAGGCTTCCACGCCGATTTGGTAGCACCCCATGATCCTGGTGAACTGGATGAGTTTGCTTTAGCAGGAGTGAAGCAGCCAGAAGATATCCGCGATCGCTTCTTAAATAGCTTCTACTTCGGCACAGAATCAGATGATACCCGTGTTGCCCATGCCTTTAACCGGAAGGCGAATCCTTATGGCGATCGCATCAAAGCTTTCTTAGGTTCTGACTCTGGTCACTGGGATGTGCCTGATATTACTGCGGTTGCGGCTAATGCCTATTCTTTTGTCGAACGCGGGATTTTGAACGAAGAAGATTTGCGTTATTTCTTGTCGATTCATCCGTTGGAATTGTACACCAGCCTCAACCGCGATTTCTTCAAGGGAACGGCGGTGGAAACAGCAGCAGAAGAGTATTTGGCAAGTCAATCAGTTTGAGGAAGTAAAGAAACGAACCGCAAAGGGCGCTAAGGGCGCGAAGAAGAGTTTGAGAGAGTTCTTGCATAAATCCCATAACTCTTTGCGCCTCTGCGTGAGACAAAAAAATTCTTCTTCTCCAACATCAGTACCAGAAGTCTAATAGGTAAACCATCATGACCATTGCCTTAGAACGTCCACAAAAATCTAGGTCAGCGCAGATTCGGGAAAAGCTGGGTTATCCGGTCATCGATACCGATGTTCATACCCAGGAATTTGAACCAGCAGTCTTAGATTATTTAGAACAAGTTGGTGGAAGTGCGATCGCCGAACGATTCAAGGAACATTTACCAGGGGCTTCCCGCTTTAAGTGGTACAAGCAAAGCTGGGAAGAGCGTTTTGCATATCGCACCAATCGGCCTAACTGGTGGGGTCGTCCTACCAAAAATACTTTAAATCTAGCTACTATCAGCTTGCCGAAGTTACTCCACGAACGGCTGCAAGAATCGGGTACAGATTTTGCTGTCGTCTATCCTAACTTGGCGACGATGGCTCCCAATATTGGCAATGAAGAAATGCGTCGGGCTGTTTGTCGGGCGATTAACATTTACCACGCTGATATTTTCCGTCCCTATGCTGATAGAATCACCCCAATTGCAGCTATTCCAATGCACACGCCCCAAGAGGCGATTGAAGAATTGGAATATGCAGTGAATGTTTTGGGACTGAAAACAATTCAAATCCCTGGTTACGTGCGTCGTCCGATTCCGGCTTTTGAGAAGTATGGCCCGGAAGTAGCCAATGAGGTGGTTTGGATTGATAACTTTGGCTTGGATAGTGAGTATGATTACGATCCATTTTGGGCGAAGTGCGTTGAATTGAAGGTGATACCAACGACTCACGCTTCTAGCCAAGGTTGGACGACTCAACGCTCCGTTACTAACGCCCAGTATAATCACATCAACCACTTTGCGATCGCTGCCGAAGCACTCTGTAAATCCCTATTCTTTGGTGGTGTCACCCGTCGCTTCCCCTCCTTAAAATTTGCCTTTATGGAAGGCGGTTCAGCTTGGGGTGCTAGTTTATACGCCGATATTATCTGGCATTGGGAAACCCGCAACAAACAGCATTTGTTAAGTGGGAATGACCCCAGATTGGTAGATAAAGAAGCCCTCACCGAATACTATGCGCGTTATGGTGGCGAATTAGTGCATGGTCGGTTGGATCAAATTGGCGATGGTTTGGGATTCCACCATCACTTATTGGCTCCTGAAGACCCAGGTGAACTAGATGAATTTGCCCTAGCTGGAATTGAGAAACCAGAAGACGTACGTGATCGCTTCTTGAATCACTTCTACTTCGGCACAGAATCCGATGATACACGGGTATCACAGGCATTTAACCGAGCAGCCTTACCTTTTGGCAATCGAGTCAAAGCTTTCTTAGGTTCCGATGCTGGTCACTGGGATGTGCCGGATATTACTGCTGTTGTTGCCAATGCTTACGCAATGGTAGAACAAGAAATCATCACAGCAGAAGATTTACGTTATTTCCTCTCCATCCATCCTTTAGAGTTGTACACCAGCCTCAACCGCGACTTTTTCAAAGGTACAGCAGTTGAAAAAGATGCAGAAAAATATTTGCAAAAGTCTGAAGTATGAAGTATGAATTCTGAAATCAATACAACTTCATAAATCAGGTTTTCTGCAATTGATCATGTCAAAAAAATCATGATTAAGAAGTAAAAGTCTGAAGGATAAAAATTTTCCACTTCATACTTCAGACTTCACACTTCAATACAGTTGTCTACTCGTTAACTCTAGGGTGGGCATAATTAAATGTCCATCCTATTTTCCTAACTTGAAAGGAAATTTTATAATGGTACAAGCATTAAAAACCCTTCCTAATTATGACCCAACCTTATTTGAAGGTGCTGCGGAAGGTTACGCTCAGTACAGAACTAAATATCCACCTGAGTTATTTGCTAAATTAACAGAAATATTTAAGCTTAACGGTCAAGGCAGACTTTTAGATTTAGGCTGTGGCCCAGGATTAATTTCTATTCCTTTGCGGACTCAATTTGCCGAAGTAATTGCGATAGATCCTTCTTCAGAAATGTTGCAAGAAGCGCAACGTCAAGCAGCAGCAGAGGGAGCTAATAATATTACTTGGATAGAAAAAGGTGCAGAACTTATTGACTCTAGTTTAGGAATATTTAATTTAGTTACCATCGGTAGAGCTTTTCATTGGATGGAGCGAGAATTAGTATTAGAGAAACTTTATGAGCTACTTGCTGATGATGGTGGCATAGCTCTAATTAATACTAACGAAAACCCTTGGTCAAGTTCTCTTCCTTGGAAACAAGCTGCTATTAGTGTTGTCAAAAAATGGTTAGGTGAAGAACGTCGGACTGGACAAAGGGGACAAGGTGTTCGTAAACCAGTAGATCCACCTCATGAAGTGGTAATTGCTAATTCTGCTTTTGCTCGTCAAGAAGTGTTTGAAGTTCCATTTCAAAAAACTTGGACAGTCTCTAGTTACCTTGGCTATTTATACACTACAGCTTTTGCCTTAAAAATTTTCTTTGGTGATAATGCTCCAGCATTTGAAGCTGATTTACAAGAGACATTATTAGCAGTTGAACCTTCTGGAGAATTTACAGAAGAAATTACAGCTAATATTCATGTGGTTTGGAAGCATTAACCAAGCAAAATTTAAAAGTTAAGAGAAGGTTGATGTCAGAGATTTTGACTAATCTGTAACCTTCCAGAATATAAGTTTTTAAAAGTTGCCTCCTAACAGTTGATTGAGTTTTCAGTCCCTCATCGAGTCAATACAGGGTGGGTAAGTAATATCCACCCTATTTCTTAATTTTTATCCAAGCATTACTCAGCGAACTATGTCAGTCTCACCCGAAAAATTTAATTTTCTGAAACATCTCAAAATTAACCGTCGTTCTCTACTATTTGTAGCTGGTTATTCTTTGGCATTATCAACGACTCTGTTTAGTTGTAATGCACCATCTAATAATAATCAACCGCAAGCATCTGCACCCAATAATGCCGCACCAACTAACACTAATACTGAAAAAAAAGTGGTGCGAATTGTGCGGTCAAAACAACTTTCAGCACTAGCTGTTTTAGAAAAACAAGGTAATTTAGAAAAACGATTAGAACCACTAGGTTATAAAGTAGAATGGCCAGAATTTGCTGCGGGGCCACAACAGTTAGAAGCTTTAAATGCGGGTGGACTTGATATTGCATCAACCGCAGAATCACCACCAGTATTTTCCCAAGCCGCAGGCACACCTCTGGTCTATCTAGGTACTACGCAACCTAGTGGTAAAGCTGTCTCACTGTTGGTTCCAAGTAACTCTCCTGTGAAATCTATTGCTGACTTGAAAGGTAAAAAAGTTGCTTTTCAAAAAGCCTCAATTGGTCACTATCTTTTAGTTAAAGCTTTAGAATCAAATGGATTAAAATTAAGTGATGTACAGTCTGTTTTCTTACCTCCACCTGATGCTAACGTAGCATTTAGCCAAGGCAAAGTAGATGGGTGGTTTATCTGGGAACCATTTGTAACTAGAGCCGTACAAAAGAAAGTTGGTCGCGTACTTTTAGATGGGGGAAGTTTACGCGATACAGGTAATTTTTACTCAACTACAAGAGAGTTTTATCAAAAACATCCTGATGTCATTAAAGTGTTTTTTGAGGAGCTAGAAAAAGCAGAACTCTGGACTAAGGAGAATCGTGCAGAAGTCGCAAAATTACTAGCTCCAGTGACTCAGCTTGATGCGCCTACCCTAGAAATTATGCACGAAAAGTATGACTATGGCTTGAAACCAATTACCGAACAAGTGATTGCTAAACAGCAAGAAGTTGCAGATAAATGGTTTGCATTAGGTCAAATACCGAAAAAAGTAAATGTGAGAGACGGATTTTTAACTCCTGAAGAATATGCCAAAATCACTCCGGCGGATGTGTTGGCGAAAAAGTGAGAAATAGGGAGTAGGGAGTGGGGAATAGGGGATTTTGTAGAAATTTTTCGTGCAACCGTGAGGAGAGATTATGCCAACATTGACGTTAACAGAAGTAAAAATTACACCAATTGATGCACCTTTGGGTGCGGTAGTTACTGGGTTGGATGCGAGTCAACCTGTTGCACCGGAAGTAATTTTACAACTGAAACAAACTTTGCGCGATCGCCACATTTTAATCTTCAAAAATCAAAAGTTGACTGATGACCAACTGGTGAATTTTGCCTATTATTTTGGCGATTTATATGTTCCGCCAGATGATGTTCCTGTGTTGGCTTCTCAACCAGGTGTCACACCAGTAGTCATTAACGTTTCTAATGTCGATGGTGGTTATACAGGTACGGGAGAATTAGCCTTCCATTCTGACCACCATTGGACTCCGCGTCCTTCTGCTGGTTCGTTGCTTTATGCTTTGGAAGTGCCAAGCCAAGGTGGTGATACTTATTGGTTGAACCTGAATTTGGCTTATGAAACTTTGGATGAAGCAACTAAACGCCGAATTGCAGATTTACAGTTAATTACCTACAATCCATTTTTACGGGAACGTAACGCACCCAAAACCAAATATCGTCTTGACCGCAATATTCCGTTAATTAGTCCTGTTTTCCCCCATCCTTTGGTCAGAACACACCCTGAAAGCGGGAAGAAAATTCTTTATTTGGACTACGCCACAGAAGTTGAAATTGTTGGTTTAGAACCAGAAGAGGGTGCAGAACTCATCGAACAGTTGCGAGATCATTTAAATCAACCGCAGTTTTACTACCAACACAAATGGTCTGTCGGCGATATTGTTTATTGGGACAATCAAGCTACCTTACACTACCGTCAAGCTTTTGATGCAAATGAACGCCGCGTGATGAAGCGAGTTAGCCTTGCAGGTAGCAGTCCTTTCTAAATTTAAATTTCCCAGGTACCGTACCGCGTGATTTTTTTGGAGTAGCACTACCTACTCCAATTTTTTATTTTTCTCTCTCAAATGACATTATTTCTCAAAAATCTTTTAGCTTGATATTTGTCAGAGGTCGTTATAAGATGACATAGTTTAGTGATAATAGGTGGCAATAACTATGAGCTTTTCCAGCATTGCTATTGAGCAACGTTCTAAAGAAGCTCAGGCTCTGAAGTTTGTTCTGGGTTACAGTTTGGTGGGTTCTCTGGCGTTGCATATTGCATTGCTGGGTTCTGGGATAGGTAACTTTTTGGCAAGATTACCTGCTAATGATAGTGAACCAGTAGAATTAGCGATCGTAGAAGCTCCAGCTACTCCAGAATCAGAAATAGAAAAAGCTCCGATAGAAGAAAAAAAGGAGCCGCCTGATCAAGTTGTATCTCAGTCTGAAACTCAGATTCCTGAAAGGTCGCCTGTTATTCCTCAACAACAGTCAGTAGCAATTGCTCCAGTCCAAAAATTTGTTGAAAAGCCTCAAGTTCAGCCTGTTCAACAACCAAAACAGCCTGTTTCATCAGATAAGCCTTCCACTACTACGGCTAGAACTACCCAGACATCGACCAGCACTAGTACTACATCTGAATCAACCAGTACTAATAACGGTGGCGGTTCAGGATCAAGTGGTAGTACGGGAATTTTAACTGGGAGTGGTAGTGGTGTTGGTGTTGCTAGTGGCAGTGGTACAGGCACTGGCATTGGTAACGGTAACGGTACAGGCACTGGCACTGGCACCGGGACTGGGAGTGGCAGTGGTACAGGCACTGGAACTGGTAACGGTAACGGTACTGGTACAAGCAATCCTAATCCAGTAGCTGTTGCTCCCAGTCAGCCAAAAATTGAAGCACCAGCGCCACCATCGACCAATCGTAGTAGCGGTAATGGCCGTGCCGCCTGCCGTCAGTGCGATAACAAGTATCCCGAACAAGCCAGACGCAGAGGTATTGAAGGCAAGGTAGAGGTTGCAGTTGATACTGATGCTAAAGGTAATGTTACTAATGTGAGATTAACTCGTTCGAGTGGTAATCGAGAGTTAGATGAAGCCCACCTGAGACAAGCTCGTGATTGGAAGTTAAAGCCAAGTGAAAGTGGTAGACAAGGCGTATCAATTGCTACAGATTATGCAATTCGTGGCTCCCGGAGATATCGAGAAGCCCAAGAACGTAAGCGACAAAGACAAGCAAGAGAAACCGAACAAAGAAATCAAGCGACAGCTACTGCTAATCAAAGTACAACCAGCGAAACTACTAGACGTAGGCGGCGTTTAACTTCTGGAACTATTGTTGATGTTCCCCCAGAAAGAAGAACAATCAGAGAAGCAGCCGCTACATCCGAAAGTACTCCGTTGCGTCGTCGGTTGCGCCCACGTACTGAAACTCCTGCGCCAGCATCACGTCCGAGTCAAGCAACAACATCTAGTGGTGAAAATAACGCGCCAAGGGTGCGCCGCCGTCGTCGTCCAGATTCTGCTACCACATCTGATAGTGCTAGTAAGTTGCGGAATGCACTGCGTCGTTCTCGACCATCATCAGAGTCTGCGCCTGCTGCTGCGCCTGGGGAGTCTAAACAATAGTAGGACGGAAGAAAGAGGTTAGGGGTTAGGGGCTAGAGGCTAGATTTTGATAAGTGTCTGGCCTCTACATCATTAACTTGCGGTTTTTAGCGTGGATATCTGAGACAAGGCGATTTGTTATCGGTGGTGGCTTCATCACCATAAATTGCCAAGGTATGATAGCCAGGGTCAGAATCTGTATACAGCACGCGAAATGTGTACAGCTTACTTTTGCCTTGAGCTTCAGTAATGACGGTTAACAGTGTTTTATCTGTGTTGGGAAGTCCGGGAATTTTTAATTTGGGAATGCGTCGCATTTGGATGACATTGGCGGCAGAGTTTTTACAATCTCCAGAATTAAAATTTTGGTTTTGTCCGAATTGGGTACAAACTGGCCCATCAAAGTCTATGGTTACTTGTGATGGGTCATTTAACCAGACTTTTTTAATTGTTTCACCAGCAGGTAAAAAGCTTAAATTTGTACCTTGGACATAAGATACGGTAATAGTTGGTTCTATACCACTTAAGCCTTGTGCTTGACAAGAAAGCATAGAACGCAAAACGGTATTTTGAGCAATAGCACGGCCAGCTAATAATATCACTCCAGTGGAAACAATTAAGGAGGCCAGAGACAGGAAAGGAGGAAATTTGGCATTTTTCATGACTGCGATCGCTAAACTAAGTCAAAATTAAAACTGTAACTGTTGATTGACGTAGACTTCCACTTCTTTACCCGCAGAGATAAACCACACATTGGTTTGTTGAGTTAATTGGGCAATTGCTTGCTGGTTTCGTTGGGAAATTTGGGGAATTACAGAGTTAAAACCACCTTCTAATACCCCAGCTGCAATGTTACGTCTGGGATTAGTGTTACTTACAATCGTACCTGTAGCAGTTGTTGTGACTACTTGAGCCTCTGTACGGTTAAATAACTCTGCGGCTTTACCAATACCGCCCAAGACAAATAACCCTAAATCCATACTTGCGATCGCACCACTGGCATTAGGAAATTTATTTGCGATTAACGGTCTACCTTTCACACCACGAATAATAAGCGCATTTTTGGGCAAGGTTGTTTCTGTCAAAACACCGTCTTTTTGGGAGACAATTTTGGTCACATTCAACTGCAACAAACCTTGATCAGACAGAGATTTAATTTCAGCTAACAACTCAGTTTTTGCGGGAATCGCAACTTGACCGTCGATAGATTTTAAAGGTTGTTTTAATTGAATGACAAAGACATTTTTATCATCATCATCATCATCTCTGGCGTTACCTCTGGTTCTGGTAGTTTCACCAAAAATCGCTGTCGCAACTACGGCTTTAGTACTAGTACCAACTGCTACTGTCTTCGGCCCTTGAGTTTGGGTTGTACCAATTCCAGGACTTGTTTGAGGTTGTGGTTGGGTTGGAGATGGTGTGACTTCTGGTGACGTAACTCTATCGTTATTGTCAACTGGGGGAACTTGACTGATATTTACTCCCGATGTTCCAGTGGTGGAAACTTGACCGTAACTGCCTAATTTAGCTAACTTTGCCCATTCTTGTAGCGGATCTGGTGGCGCAGGTGGAGTTGTCACAACTGCTTGTGGTGGTGGTGGAATGTCTGGAACTGAGCGAGTTTCGGGGATAAAAGGTGGAACAACAGCAGGTCTGGCTAGAGGTGGATTAACTTGACGTGGAACATACACTACCTGAGATGGCCCTTGGACTGCTGGGCGGACATTTCTGGCTGTACGGCTCGGTCTACTATCTACTGATGCAACCAATCTAACTGGATTTCGCAAGCTTTGTTGGGATGCAGCGACTTCATCAGCTTGTTCGGATAGGGCTAATTTGGTTTTTAAATCTTCGATTTGTTGTTGTAAGTCTTGCTGGCGGGGTGCTGTATTGGCTGCGGCTGGAGTGGGAACGGAAACAGGACGAGTTGCCGATTTTTGACCACCGCTCATAATTTGCGATAAAAAGCCACCAGCTAACAAAACTACTACTAAGGTGGCAGAGCCGACTAAAGTTAATTTAGCAAAAGGATTTGATGATAGGGGTTGGGTGGTTTTAACTTCTTGTGGTTCTTCGATTAAAGCTTCGGGAATGTCTGGTTCTTCGGTGGCTTCGACATTCACCGTTTTTGATTCATCTTCAAAACCTACCAATCTGGCGATTTTTGATTCCCAATCGGAAGATTCTGCATGTTTTTGCGAATCGGAATGAGAGCGATTTGTTAGCCCTTGGGGGTTAAGTTCTGAAGAAATGGAATATGAAGTCATGGTATATGGCTTTGGTAATAATGTTTAAGAACAATTTTTGTCTTTTATGTCACATATATTGTAAATTTGTAGCCTTGCTTCGCCAAGACGGTAAGCAGCAAAATCCCAGGATAAGGGTTTGTCTGGTAATGATGCTAAGGGTTCATCAACAACTTGGACAAGAATTTGTTTATTAAAAGGACTGGACACTCCTAGTTTGTCATAATTTGTAAAACTTAATTGGTGAGCATACATTTCTACTTTCCAGGTTCCTTCTGTGATTTTGGTAGGTTGGGAAATACTATCAATCACTAATACATATTCACTACCTTTATTAATAGTTTGAAATTGTGAACCTGATTTTAAACTGGTGATTTCTAAGAGTAATTTTTGTTTAATGTTATTGGATACCATCTGAGAACTAATATCCCAGGCTGTTTGCGGTGGTTGTTGTTCCGACCAAGTGAGCATCAGGCTTATGGTTTCGCCAACAAACCGCCGAATGGTTTCGGGATATCTTTCAACGCTGGGTTTAGGATCTACTGTTACAGCTTGACCATCTATTAGTTGTACCAAACTTTGGGGCGTTAGTTGTTGTTTCAGAGCTTGTAACATTGACCCATGAAACATTAATAGCAGTAAGGCAAATATATTTAACCCAAAGGTAGCGACGGCAAATAAGGGAAGAATATTGCTTTTTTTATTTTCGGTTTTGAGGATTTGCATGAATAATATTTTTGTGGGAGTGGGGAGTAGGGAGTGGAGAATGGGGTTTAATTATTGCTAAAATTTATCTGAGAAAATTACTGTTTGATTTATTATTGAGACATTGCTTGGTTTGGTCGTCTGGGGAATTATATTCGTCTATTAAACATAAGTTCCGAATTTCATAAATTTCTAATTTATCTGTGCGGGTGCTGTATATGGCTTTTTGTAAGTCTGTGCTGTTTTCACTCAAGGGATAGGGAAAATAATCAACTGCACGGACTAATAAATCTTTATTAAATGCTGTAACTTTGCGGCGATTATCGGAACGTTTGGTTTGTACTAAGTCTGCTACCATGCTGACACGCCATTTACCAGGGGAAATTTTTTGGGGTGGATAAAGGCGCTTAATGACTAATTGAGCAGTAATGCTTTGGGAGTTGTTAGCAAAAACTTCTGGGGGTGTAAGTTCCGCGATCGCACTTAACAAACCTTTACGAAAGTCTTCGGAAATCGCAAAACTCGCTATCCAAGTGCTAGTGGTGACGTTTCTGTTACCACCTTTGAGAGTTCGCACTTGAATTCCTGGGTCTGGTTTAGGTTTGGCGACTTCTTCAATATTTTGGGGTGGTAAGTTTCCCGACCAATTAAACATAGCGGTCATGGTTTTACTGACAAATTGGCTGATGCTTTCCGTGTCTCGTTCTAACTCATCAGTGGCGGTGGGTGTCTTACCATCAATCATCTGCACAAAGTTAGGTGGTTTTCTCAGACTCAGTTGCCGGATATTTAAACCTTGAATAATAAATAAAATTAGCACTAAGATTTGCAAACTGAAAGTGGCGATCGCAAAAGTTGTCAATACACTTCCTGTTTGTTTGGCTTGTCTTTTTTTAAGTAAATTGACCATACGATCTAGGGAGTAGGGAGTAGGGAATGGTGAGTAGGGGAAGAAAGTCTGTCTTTAAATTTCTGAAAACCTTACTATAAGAGTTTCTCCATTTCATACTTCAGACTTCACACTTCAGACTTTTTTTGCTATATTCTATTCCTCACTAAACTTTCAGTATTATTGATCGCGCTGAAAACTGCGAACCCTCCAGCCGCAGCTAAAAACAACGATAATAACGGCGCTAAAATTCCCAAAAAGATAATAAACCACATTAAATCAGGACTAGCGTTAATATCTTGTCCTGGGCCATTGATAATCACTGCGGATGTTAATGCAGCCACAATATTAAAAGAAATTTTGGCAATTCCCGCCGCTAAAAATCCGGTAATCCAAGCGAAAACAGGTTTACCAGCTACAGGTAATAATGAAGCCCCGACTGCTATGGGGCCTAAAGCTGCTATCAGCAACATCGTAGCTTCTAGCAAATTTTGAAAAGCATATTGTAATGAAATTAAAAAGTTTTTAATAGTTGTTTGTCCTGTATTGCCTAACAGCGCGTTAAATGCTGCGTCGGTGATAATTCCTGTACCGAATTTAATTTGATTAACTTGATTTTCTAATCTATCTATCCAAGTTCGATTACCGTATCTATTTCTATATTCTTGCCAGAGGTCATCAATTTGTTCAGTGGCTTTATTTAAACATTGAGTTTGTTGTTCACCAGTCAGTGCTTGACAAGGACGCAGTAGGGAACCTGCAACTTCTTCCGCCACACTCATACTAATGGCTTGCTGATAAGTTTGTTCAGCATCGGCGGTGGTGACTACTTGTTGATTTACCGTATTAATAAAATTCCGCACACCCAAAGTCAAATTAGAAAGTGCGCTACCATTGCCAGGATTACTTAATAAAACTACCACTACAAATGGCCAAATTAACCCAGATATTGGGCGAGAATATTCACTGTAAATGACATCTTTTAGCCACTGCACCATAAAAAATAACAGTGTCCCAACAGCAAAAAATACACCTAAATTGGTGATGGCTCCATATAAGTTATTACTAGTGTCATTTTGTAATAAATTCACCCATTGATTATCCCAGCTTTCAGCGATACTTTTAGCTGTTGTTGCTCCATTTTCTAGAGTATCTGTAATACCGGGAAAAACCTGTGCAAGATAAAGCTGCATTTTAAATCACATTGTTTGATGATGAATGATTATGGTTCGCGTCCAAATAAATCTGTTTGTGAAGCAGTTCTTAAAAGTCTGGCTGCTTCTGTAGCAGAATCAACTCGCCGAGCGCGGTTGGCTTCTTCAACTTGCTGAGAAATATTCGCTAAATTTAAATTAGTGTATTGTATTGACTGATTTGTTTGGATGGTTTGAGCAAGATTTTCCGCGTTAATTTTTGCTTGTTCTTGGAGAATTTTAACAGTTGTATCTTGTTGGATACTCGATTGACACAAGCTTTGATTGGCAACATTTACAGCGCCGGCTGAACCTGTTATCTTACATACCTGGTCTTTCAAATCATCCAGAAAATTATCAGCATCTTCAATAGTCTGGGCAATAGTTTCAATACTTCTTTCTGTATCTTCTAATTTGGTTTTTAAGCGTACTTGTCCTTCTCTACCCAGCACCCCAACTACAGCACCGCGAGTAACTACGCGATTAACTTCATTACTCACGCCTGCGCCATTGACTGCGGAATTATTTTCATATCTTCCTGAGATGGAGTTGATAATAATATCGCTGCGTACTTGTTTACCTGCTGAAACTGGATCAGGTAAATTCAATTCACCACTATAATTACTCAGCGCCCCTTGAGTTCTAATATCTAGTGGTCTAAAAGTTTCATTGACATTACTTCTGAGATAGTTTTGTAAATCTACCGAATAATATTGAAAATCAGTCCAAACTTTGCCGAGTTGTGCCATTGCTGGCAAAATTAATAAGCTAGAAAATAATAATGTGAATAAAGTTGTTTTCCGCATAAGTTTCAATTGTCATTTGTTAATTGTCATTTGTCATTTGTAGTTTCTTACAAATGATTTTAGATTACGAAACTAGAATGTTATCCTCCGCGCAGAGAGGCTAATAATTGACGGGCAAAAATAGAAACTGCTTCGTATTTATCACTATGTTGTTGCATGGCTTTTTTGCGGGCAGTTTGCTCATTGGGGTTATTGGCAACTACCGCTAATTGTTCGTAACCTGGATAGTAGCGGCAAAATGTATAAATGCCGTTATCATCTAATAACCATTGGCTGTAAACTCCTTCTTTGCGCGGGAAAAAGCTTTCAGAAGCATTACGGGCAATAATATCGCGGGGATATTTCAAAATACTGATGAAACTATCAACGGCGACTGGTTGAATCCGGCCGATGAGTCTGGTGGATAAGTTTTGCAGAATTTTGGATGAGGCTTTCGATTTAGCAATGGTATCAGGGTCTTGGGCTGATAAGATAACGCGAATACCCGCCTTGGCACCGTTGGCACAAATTCTGCCAACTAAGTCGGCAATTTGGTCAAATTCAAACAAAATGGGAGCTTCATCAATAAAGAAGATAGAAGCTGGACTACTTAAGGCGCGGCGCAAGGCGGCGGAATAGGCGCTTAAGGAAAGGACGGCGGCATCTTCGTTGTCAGCGAGGTTTCGCAGTGCAAAAACCAATAATTGAGCATCGGTGGGAAAGCTGGACGGTGAAGAAATCGCTTGTCCTACACGACTGGATAGCCAAAACCGCAAGCGCAGTTGAATTTGACTGAGTGCATCTTCAACTCGACCACTCACAGAATCGAGACGGAGATGTTCTGGTGAACAGAAATAAAGAAAATCTTGTAAAGTTGGGGTTTTTTGCCATTCTGGGCTGCCAAATCCACCGTTAATAGCGAGGCGATATCTTTCTTGAATACCTTCATCAGCAAAAAAGGCTCCCAATGCGAGGTTGAGGAGAGAACGTACAGTTTGGGAGAGGAGTTGATTTTCGGTAGATGAGCCTAAGACCATTGTCATTAAGGCTGATTCGAGAAAGGCGACATAATCCAGGAGGCGATCGCGTTGTTCTTCCGCAGAGAGCGATCGCAAATCTGGTTGTTCAAATAAGTTATTCGATTGTTTGGAAATATCAAAGTACGCCCCATTCCCTTCCATAAACTCGGTATAGTCGGTAAAGGTCGATGAGCCATCTGGTTTGGGGAAATCTAGAGCCACGACGGGAATATTATGAGCTAAAGCCTGAGTTAAAATTCCCGATACCAACACTGATTTTCCGGCGCGGGTAGTAGCAAACAACGCCAAGTTTTTGTGTTGGTGAAACATATCTAAATGTATGGGTGTCCCACCTTCTTCAGCAATCAACTCAAAGCCATATTTATCGCCGGCTTTAGTCATTACTAACGGCATTAATCCAGGCACTTCACTGGTTAAATACAACTGTCGGCGGTTAAAGGGTTTAACTAACAAACCTTCCCAAACAATTGGCAGAGATTGTAACCAAACTTTCCAAGCATATTCGGTTTCTCGAATTACCTGCGCTGGACGTTGAAAACAGTTTTCAATATATCTGATGGCTTCATCTAATTTGACTTGGCTGGGACGATGGACAAAAATGGCAATTCCTGTATGAATCGGTACGGCTCCTTCATACAATTGTTCTTGGGCTGCGACCGATTTTTTTAATTTTAATTGGGCGTTGACATCAATTGTTTTACTTTTTTCCTGTGCCAAAAGTGCTGAGACA
Organism: Anabaena sp. FACHB-83; assembly: GCF_014697485.1. Lineage (NCBI taxonomy): Bacteria > Bacillati > Cyanobacteriota > Cyanophyceae > Nostocales > Nostocaceae > Anabaena > Anabaena sp. FACHB-83. The sequence goes on from NZ_JACJRY010000003.1 coordinate 136,937, forward strand.
TTTGATTGTTTCAGCACTCGTTGTAATGTAGTCTTGACTATGGCAGGATTGGCGGCGGTTAATTGGCAAAAGATTTCGGTATCAACGACACTTTCCCTCGCCAATAATTCCCATAAGTACCGCAGTTGCGAAAATTTATTCGGCCAGCCACCTGGTTTTTCTAAAAAGGTCATCGCACCGACGTAGTGATTGTTGATATATACCCAACGGCGATCGGCACGAGGCACACTTGATTCCATCAGTAAAGTTGTACTGTGGACATTCTCGACCAATAATTTACTACTAGATAAATCAGAGTTAACTTGTTCGTGTAATCCTGTTTCATCTAAGGTGAGTAATTGCGGAATTTCTATGGGGGTTGTATCGTTAAATCTCAACCAAACTTCTTCCCAAAGTTCTTCTGCATTTAAAGGTTTAATATCTAAACCCATTTTGTTAGATAACAACTGTTCCCAACGGCAAAAACCTTGTTTATAAGCCTCAGTAATTACAGTTTCAAGGCGTTGATTCTCAATTTCTTCAAGTTCGCCTTTAAATTTCAGCCACCAAGATTCTGCTCTAGCCAAAAGTTTTTCAATCCAATCATCGGCATTAGTAGAATTTTGTTCTACGGTATAAGTAACATAAATCCGTAAAAATTTTGGTTTGCGAATGCCAGCGTTAGTCAGTTCTCTAATTCTGGCTCTTTCTGCCATAATTAAATATTTAATGTCATTCGACGGCGTGCTTTTAATTAAATCTGCTAGTTCTTGTTGACGCTGTTTGTCGGAACTAAAAGACCCTATATGTAAGGTCATTCTTTCACCTTCAGGGATATCTTTCAGCCCAGATTCAATATTATTAAATATAGTATTTATCTGTTCACTTCTTAAAGTGGTATGGATGCCTTTACATTCAAAGCCAAAGACAAAGCAAAATCTATCTCTTTGCGTGCCTTTCGCTAAAATATAAGCGCCAAGATCACGTCCATCCACTGCAATACGGAGCATTGTTGCTAGGTGTAAAGCGTCTTCAAATGGCGTTAATCTACTTTCGTTTCCTGGGGTGCCGATGCTCTTTTTTCCGATTTTTTGCTTCATGATTAATTTCCAGCAAGCTTTGATAACGAGCAAAGCCTCTAGTCCAAGTGGGAACTCCGATAAATTTGCTTAAAAAACGCCAACTCCTACCACCAGATAATATCCACCAAGTAGCGATTCCCCAACCAGCAATTAAAAATGTCCACAACCATTTTTGAAATTCATCGGTGAACAAGCCACCAAAAACGCCATTAATAATAAAGTATGCCGTTAGGGCAATTACTAACCAAGGAAAAATTTGATCGGCAGGAATTGGCCCTAACGATGGTTGTGCGCCTAAAATCTGATTTACTGGTCGAAAATCTTGTTCTCGTTCTTCAGACATACCATTAATTACCAATCACGAAGCCTGTCATGACATCGGCAATTGTGACAGCCAAAACAACTAATAATGGGGTTCTCGCAATACTTTGCCAGTCTTCATCTTTCCGTACGGCATTAATTACCCCAATTAACGAAACTGCAATATAAAGTAGATAAATTCCTCTCAGAACATTGAATATTAAACTAACGGCTGTTTCTGTACCAGCAGTATTGGTATTAGCACCTTGTGTCAGATTAGTTTTGAAAAATCTTTCGGCTTTACCAAAAAATTGGGCCTGGGCTGGGGCAGCCAAGTAATCTAACCAAAATAAGCTTAAAATTACGATTGGTGCCAATATTTGTAAGGCAATCCGCCACCGATTTGGTAAGTTGACTAATTGCCCAATTTGTTGTATCGATATAACAATTAAACTACCAATTAATAAACAAAAAAGCAGTACTGGGCTGTGTAAGCTGATCACACTCAAAAATACAGTGCAAGCCAGCAAAAATGGCACTGACTCTAAAAAAGTCATCCGCCAAAATTCCAAGTTTTCTTTGAAATTAGGCAATTTCTGTCCAGCGTGCTGCTTGTTAATTTTACGGATGTTGTCTGCTCGATAACCCTGTCTAAACATTTGTGAGTTTCCTTAGTTGTTTAAAAAAAGTTAGTTGTTGTTGTGGGAAAACCATGTTAATTTATCACAAATGATGATTCATATAATAAAAATTATGTACCAAAATCATGATATGTATTCAGGCTCTTATTAATTATTAAGAACAAGTTAACCACGTCTTAACATTGAGTAAATGCCTGAACTCTTTACTTTTTTTTAAGTTTTTGTTTTGAGAGAAAATTTTCTTCTTTAAGTTTATTTATTGCCGAATTAATTGATTTCATCAAAACTTTTTACTCCTAAAAAATTTACTTAAACGTGATATTTGTGCCTGGATAAATGCTAGACAGTGAAACAATTTATGATTGATACTCTATTGATTGCACTGTGTAACTCACAATGTGTACTGAAATAGAAAGCTAGTGTAATTGTGCAACAGTTGTCAATCACGATGGTAGATGTTGTTTGCTGAAATCAGGGATATTTTTTACACAGCGATCGCCTCAGCTTGTATTCCTACAGGCAGATAACCACTGTAGCGTTAATCTGTGATTATGCTTAGGACTGAAACGTAATTTTAGAGCTTTTTCATCAACGAGCGATCGCTTACAATACTGGTGATAATTAGCAGTAGATGAGCTTTGCTCTACGTGATTACCCGCAATTTTCTTGAGGTTGATCTGGAGCATTGGCACGTTTTTGTGAAAGAACTGTAATTTATCAGTAATTTTGTCAAGTCTAGCACAATCGGGAATATTTTTTTTACATAAAAAGAATAAACAATAGGCAGAGAATGGAACTAACCAGCCAATTAGCTGGGTTTGGCAACTCAAGCCTACACTGATGCCTAGCACAGTTGTAATCGGGAAATGTACGGTGAATAAGCAATATAGGGTTTTAATTTCACCCAGTAAACTACTGAAGTAAACATTACTTTTCCGCAAATAACAGTAGGTTTAGTTGGGGAATTATGAAAATTCTCAAAAAATCTTGATCAAAGTTTTCTTGGTGTCGAAGATAACTCATAATATCTTCACATTCAAGCGAAGAATTCTTTAAGTTGCCGATGAATACGAATGCTCGTTTACAAGCAATTTTAACTGACACAGCGATCGCAACTGTGTTACCCGCGATCGCCCAAGTCAACTTACCTAACTGGTGGTTAGCTGGAGGTGCAGTCCGTAACAGCGTTTGGCGGTCAATATTTGGCGAAGACTGCGCCTTAGTCATCAATGACTTTGATATTGCCTTTTTTGATGCAGATGGCGATCGCTCTCAGGAATTAGCGGCTAAAACCATTCTCACAGAAAAATTCCCTAACTATAAGTTCGATGTCAAAAATCAGGCTAGTTTTGCCCTGTGGCGGGCTGGTAGGCGGACTTACACTAGTACTGAAGATGGTATACAAGATTGGTTACATACTGCCACTGCTGTTGGTGTCAGGTTAAATAGCCAAGGTGAATGGGAGTTTTTGACACCTTACGGACTAGATGACCTGTTTTCTGGAATTATTCGACCAACACCAGCCCATATTCACAACCCAGATGCTGAAAACAAAGCAGCAACATTTCTCGCTAAGTGTTCTCATTTGAGATTGGCATAATTTATGGTTTATCAAGAACAAATTGCGATCGCCACAAAAGGTCATGGCGAAATGCACGATTTGACCGAGACAGTCCATCAAATAGTTAAAAAATTGTTGTACTAATCCCTAACCCCTCTTTCCCAGATTGAGCAATTTTTAATAATATCCTGTTACAGATTCAAGGAAGTCGAAGGTAGAGTATAGGTCTTAATCATCTATACTTTGTAATTCTCCATGTTACGACAACCTGCTTTTGGCATCGCTTTAAGTACGCTTGTCCTTGCTAGTGGATTTATCACTACTCCGATACCAAGCCACTCATCTACCAACAGCACAACTCATCCCATTGCTTCTAGTCAACTAGCCTCATCCACTACTACCTTTAACACCACTGCATTAGAAAAATCAGTTTTTGAACAAATCAACCGCTATCGAGCTTCTAAAAAACTGCCAAAGTTAACTTTGAATGCCAATATCTCTCGACAAGCCAGGATTCACAGTCAAAATATGGCTAAAGGGAAAGTTCCCTTCAGTCATAACGGATTTGAAAAGCGTGTTATGGCGACTACAATTCGCTTTAATAGTGCAGGCGAAAATGTGGCAGTCAACCAAGGATATAGTAATCCTGCCTCTCAAGCTGTAATTGGGTGGCTAGAAAGTCCGGGACATTTGAAGAATATCAAGGGAAATTACAACTTAACTGGTGTTGGTGTGGCGACTAATCAGCAAGGTGAAGTCTACTTAACGCAAATTTTCTTACTGACTAGATAAATTGACTTGCTGAAATTATGTAGTGTCTAAGGGTATTCTTTTGTGGAAGACACTGCATTTATGGTTTAGTAATTTATGACATTACCAGATTTTCAGGTTTGCGATCGCGACATTAATGACTCTACCCTCAGTGAGTACTTAAAAGCCGAGGTGATCGCAGTTGATACGGAAACTATGGGATTATTACCACAGCGCGATCGCTTGTGTCTTGTGCAGTTGTGCAACCCGGAAGGTAAAGTCACAGCCATCCGCATCGCCAGAGGACAAACAGAATCTCCCAATTTAAAACAGCTTCTCGAAGCCAAAAATATACTAAAGATATTTCACTTTGCGCGGTTTGATGTTGCTACTTTACGCCACAACTTAGGAATTTTCGTCCAGCCTGTTTTTTGTACCAAAATCGCCAGTAAATTAGCCCGTACTTATACCAACCGTCACGGACTTAAAGAGGTAGTACAAGAATTAGAACAAGTAGAACTTGATAAAAGCGCCCAGAGTTCTGACTGGGGTAATGCTGCTAATTTAACAGAAGCGCAATTAAGCTATGCTGCTAATGATGTGCGTTATTTAATTAGTGTCCAACACAAGCTGAGTGAAATGCTCAAACGAGAAGAACGTTGGCAACTCGCACAAGAATGCTTTCAAGTCTTACCAACAATTGTTGCATTAGATTTATTACAGTTCAAAGATTTATTTGAACATTGATTGAAAGTCAATAGCCAAGAGTCAAAGCATTCTCCTATATTCACCTCTTGCACCAAGCGACTGAAGTCGCAGCTACACGAACAAAACCCACCTACGCAGGTTTCTCACTACACCTTTCAAAGCCTGTGCAGGGGAGCAGGGGAGAATGAGGTACTCTCTCCCCTGCCCCTCCGCACCTCTGCCCCTCTGCCCCATCAAACGCCTGAAGCTTGTGAGAAATGCGGGCTACGCGGGTTTCAAACCCCAGATTTAGCGTTAGTCCGCGTAGGCGGACTTTGTTTGTATAGCCACGAATTCTATTCGTTAGGGCTTGGTGCTATTTGACCAAAATCTAGACTTCTTTTTGCTGATTTTCGGCGTGGTTTTTCAGCCGAGAGACAACATTATAGTCATCTGCACCTGCGGGAGTTCTAGATTCCACAATACCTTCTGTTGAGCCGCCGATCGCCTTCCAGGCAGCTAAACCACCCTTGAGTTGAGAAACATGCACAAAACCAGCAGAACGCAGAACTTGTGCAGCTTGGGCAGATTCTTGATCATTACCACCGTAAATATAGATATCACGGCTTTTGTCTAAAGATGGTACAGATCGCTCTGCTAGTTCATCAATGGGCATAGGCATGGCTCCCATGATATGACCTTCGTTGTAGGTCTGGCGATCGCGCACATCTAAAATTGTCAAAGCTGGTTCGCCCCATTCCAAACGCGACTTAAGAACATGAGCATCAGATACCGGCTCAACTGGTGGCTGTTGAGGAATAATACCACCTATTAAGTTATTCATAAAATATCCTTAACTGACTTTGCTAAGAGCAATTTAACGAGATGAAGCTATTAGATTGCTCTTTCTCAGGTATGAATACTATAAAAGTCTTTCTTCCGGTATATTCGGTAGTTTTGGAAAATTAAAAACTCTATAATTCAGCTTTTGATTTCTGAGATTACTAACAACAAAGTTCCTTCAATTTCTTCTCTAATTGCAGGCGTTATCTTCCGGGACACATTCAGGCAATTTATCAGTAATTTATTCGCACTATAATATTGCTGAATTAATTCAATTTGCTGTTTACTAAACTGCCAATCATGACAAATATTGCGATATTGAATTAGGAGTTCCCTAAATTTTCCACTCCAGAATTTACCGTGTTCTATCCACCACTTACGAAATTTATGTGGATGATTTTGAGCATTTGGCAATTGTTTCTTGAGGTTGTGGAGAAATTGCTTAAATTGAGACTCAATAACTAAATTTAGGGCTTTATCAAAGGCAATATTTAACGCATGGGCATAGTCAAAGACAATAGCATCATTCAAAATATAATGACAGGCAAATTCCAGTTCAGCCGCACAAGCAAAAGTACTAGTCAAAAACTCATCAATCGCCAATTCTGGATTGAATGCTAAATTACCTAAAATAGCACGTTCCAGACCATAACTAGATGAATTACCAAATACTTGCTGTTGAGGACAATTACTTGCTTGCGAACACACTTCTAAAACACGACCGACACAAACTAAATAAAAAGCCCGAATTGCACCTGCTTTATATTGAGTAGCTACAGAATTTGATTTTTGATTGAGCCATAAGAAAAAATCTTGAATTTTCTGGTCATTAGCTACTAAATTATCTATTTTTTGTTTCATTAATTGCAGCATTATTTCTGCATTGGGCAACATACTCACAGTCAATAAGAAAATATTTTGCCAGCGTTTTTCGGTGATATGAGTAATTAGCTGATTTACAGACTGTTCATGGTAATTGATGACAAAATTTTTCGCCGTTAAATATTCTTGTAAAGCCAGATGAGAGAAAGAGTAAATACCGTGCGATCGCTGCACCAATAAACCATATTCAACCTCGATTATTTTCAACCATTTTTCACTATCGTGCAACTGCTGATTTACTAATTCTAAGTCAGTAGCATAGTAATTAAATTGACTTAAATACTGAGATATTAACGATTGTATGTGTTCTTGCTCAAAAAAATAATCTTCTTGCTCAAAAGTAATAGCCGCTATTTGTGCCAGGAGCTTTTTAGGATTAAATAACTTGAAGTTCTCTGTAATTGACTGTCTGTAAATACCTCTCACATCATCCCATCTACCCAGCAAAATATTTAAAGCTTGTTCATATAACTTAGCTACGTTAAATGTAAATTCAGATTTTGTGTGAAAAAATAAACAAATTAAATGTAATAATATTGGTGCGATCGCTAATTCGCGTAATTGCTTGTTTTCTGGCAAATTCAATTGATGAAGAAATAAATTTCCTATAGATTCGCCATCTTCCTTAGATTCCTTAGCAACTACTACAAACCATTGTTTTACAAAAATATCGGCTTGCTGCATATCAAAATCAGCAATTTCAACCTCAGTAAATCCTGGGAATTTATATTTTTGCGCCCCGATGCGACAACTAATTACAAAGCGATTTTTGTAATAAGTCTGAGAAAATCGCCGAATTTCTTGATTAACTTGATTGATATCTATCGTCGGTACTTCATCTAATCCATCTAAAAAAATTAATCCTTTGCCTTCAGTTAAAACATTTTGCGTTGATTCTGCTTCAATGCCACAACTAACAAATTCTTGGCTAATATACTTCAATAAACTCAAATCACTATTATCTTTCAAGTCTTCAGCAAAGTCTTTCAGGTTAATAAAAATAGCTACATAACTCGGTTGAAATTGACCTTGATTACACTCAAGCGCCAAATATTTTAAGAATATTGTTTTACCTGTACCTGGTTTACCCAATATCATCAACTTTGAGTAAAGTGATGCTACTTCTAAACCTAGTAATTTTTTTTGGTTAAATTCTTGTAGTAAATCATCAATTTCTAACCATCTTTGACTTGTGATTGTTTCTAATATATATATAGGAGTATATATATCACGCAATGGAATTGTCTGAGCAATATCCATCATTTGTAAAGTACCGCACTGGTCTTGAATTTTGTCTTGGCGCTTTTGACGTATTTCCTGCACCAATATATTTAAATCTCTATTATTAGTTTGTGATTTAGCACTAGCATCTGAAGTTATATCTTCCGGTAGGGCAGCAATTTTTTGCCAAGATAACCCTAAATGTTGACAAATTTGTACAAAGCAACTGCGCGAAACTGGTTCACCTGCAAAAAACTTGGATACGGGTTGACGTGTAATACCTAAAGCTATGGCTAATTTGTGTTGGCTTAAAGTTTTGTCAGTTAAAGCTGTTTTTGCAGCTCTAATACCTTCTGAGGAAGCTCGGAGTCCTTGGCTGGTCATACAATCAGCTTTTTAAGTGTATTTTCTTACAAGTAGGAATGTAGCTGCACGTAGACCCACCCTGGACAGATGGCTTGACTTTTCCAAAACAGTTGACTTTGGAAAATTGAGAGTCAAACATTTTAGCAAATTTCAGTTGAGTCTAGCTGGATATGCCATTGACTTTCTGTCTGAAGGGTATTTGTTCTTTAAAAATCCTCAATAAATTGAATTTCTTTTAAAGATAAGAGTACTTAATTATACGGTTATGTTCAAAAACATACAAAAATCATACAAAACTTATACATTTGGTATGCAATATGATGGCTGAAGTTTTCCGAAATTTAATAGAAAATTAAGTGTATCTCAGTAGAGTAGTGTCCATGTCTGGCAAAAACTCGTTTATGTCTAAGTAATCAACTTGGGTAAATGTCAAGAAAATCTAAAAAATCTTTGTAATTGATAGACTTTTCCACAGTGGCTTCTCGTATGCCCAAAAAACTATCTCAACTACGAGTTGCCCAATGAATCATAGGCTAGAACTTTATGGTTATGCTTCCTGTTACAAATCCCAAAATTTTGGTTGTAGATGATGACTTTGGTGTCCGTAATCTAATCTATCGTTTTCTCGGTCGAAAATATCAAATAGAGTCTGCGGCAGATGGCAAAACGGCGTTATCGTTATTTGAGCAATTTGATCCAGCTTTAGTAATTTTAGATTGGAATTTACCTGATATCAGTGGCTACAATTTGTGCGAAGAAATGCAGAGTCGAACGAATGTCTTAGTCATGATCCTAACCAGTAGAAATGCGGAAGAAGATAAAATTAAGATTCTTTCGGCGGGTGCTGATGACTTTTTGACTAAACCATTTAGTCTCGCGGAGGTAGAAGTCAGAGTACAAGCACTGTTAAGACGTATACGTTCTATCAACCCATCTCCTGTACAACGCTTGATATTTAAGCAATTAGCCATTAACCCAGAAGGTAGAGAAGTCACACTCAATGATAAGCCGCTAAATTTAACAGCATTAGAGTTTAATATTTTACATTTTTTAGCGAGTCATCCTGGCCAAGCTTGGAGTCGTCCACAACTCATCCAAAAAATTTGGGGTTGCGACTATGTGGGCGATGGACGTGTTGTTGATGTACACATTGGTCAATTACGCAAGAAATTAGAAGTTGATCAAAATGTACCTGAGTTTATTAAGACAGTCCGGGGCTACGGTTATAAATTTGAATTGCCAGAAGTAACTAGTGCTTAATCAGTGAATCACCTCACTGTAATTTACGCTTTAATTTATAAATCATTTTTTATCAACTCAAATTGCCGAATATCTTGATATTTCGGATCAGGTTTGGTTAGGTGCTACAAAGACTTTATATTATCCAGTGCAAGGGAGTTGAGTTTGTATAGCCGCGATTGTCAATTATCTACTCTTCTATTTATAGCAACATCTTTTGTCTTTTTTAAAGACAAAAGATGTCTAATTATGTCGTTGAATTATTGAATCTGACTAATGGAGATTTCCGAGCGATCGCACATTGCTTGTGACTAATATTGATAATCGAAATTACAATTAAAATTGTGATTTTATCTTTGTTTTTAATTTATCAAATATCTGCATAATAATTCATCCATTGCATAGTAAAATTAATATTTTACCTGCGGACATAATTAGTCATTTTAGGACGTAATTATCTTCTTGACGCTATTGAATAACAGATTTTTTTTCATAAAAATGTTCAGTATGAATTAGGCGATGCAAGCTTGATCCATACATAAACAAATGTTTTCTGCCAATTTTGATTGGAGGAAAAAGAATGGAAAAAATGAATAAATCTGAAGCAAATCCTGTGGGTGCTAAACTTTTCACAGATGCCGAAAGCTTTTTAGAAGACTTAGGTGATACAGCAGCGATGGCTGTACAAGGAGGAGAAGGTGCTTTTTTCCTTCCATATATTGCCTACGGTCAGAAGTTTCTAGAGTACGGCGTGAACGGATTTGCAATCAATAATATTGCATCCATCGCCAAGTCATTTAGTGCTGCTGGTGTCGGTGCTGCTGGGGTTGGTAATGGAGACGATACTGGCGGTGCTGGTAATAGTGGTGTTGGTGGTGCCGGTAATGGCGGTGTTGGTAATGGTGGCAGTGCTGGGGGTGTTAGTTCTGCGCCAGGCCTCAGTGGCACTATTACCTATAAGTTGTAGTTTTCTAACAACTAAAAATCTCAAAATCAACAACAAAACAACGAACAATTCACGCTATTAAATCGGAGAAAAAACAATGGTCAAGATGAATGTATCTGCTATCAATCCTACTGGTTCTGAATTATTTACAGATTCCGAAAACTTTCTCGAAGACTTAACTGATACAGACGCAATGGCTGTACAAGGAGGAGAAGGAGCTTTGTTTCTCCCATACATTGCCTATGGTCAGAAGTTTCTAGAGTATAGCGTGAACGGATTTGCGATCGCTAATATTGCATCAGTCGCCAAGTCATTCAGTGCTGCTGGTCTTGGTGGTGCTGGTGGTGGTGCCGGTGGTAACGGTGGTGCTGGCGCTGTTTGATAGATTGTCATTTGTTAGTCTATAGGATTCATTTATTAATAGCTGAATCCTACTAAAATCGGATGATTACTAGTAAATTCATTGATGATTGTTAGCCATTAATTACTTTCCTTAGTTTTAAGTATTTATCTTAGACTAAGGATTTTTTATAATTTAAATTCCATAAATATTTTATACATTTAATTTTCACTTATTAGGAAAATAATAATTTCAATCCTGCTAAAGATAGAAATTAAAGTACATATCACCCATCTAATTTACTACTATTTATGGCTGTGATTGGCATAAATGTTTTACTAATATTAAATCTATTCAAATCAGGAACAAATTATCTATTGCATAAATTTAAGTTAGCCATAATCAAATCCCCATTTAGATTGATTTTTCTCTTTGGATAAGGTTTTGAGGATATATGTCACATAAAATCAATCAATTTCCAGATTTAGAAAGCTATAAAATCAATCCCAGCAAGCTTTTAACACCTTTTCAGAAAAAAATTTTGCTCAAAAATTTACAAACAAATTTACAACCTGAATATCGTCGCCGTATCGAAGTTATGTTGCTGGCAGATCAAGGTCAATCTCCAAGTAAAATTTGTCAAATATTAGGCTGTTCTTACCACATGGCAAGATATTGGACTAGTATTGCTAAAGCTGGATTAGCTCACCAATGGCAGGAACAAAAAATAGGTCGTCCAAAACTTATTAATGAGCAATATCTCGACCGCCTAAAACAATTAGTCACTCATAATCCTCAAGAATATGGCTATCCGTTTCAAAACTGGACTGCACAATGGTTAAGTAAACATTTAGCTAATGAAATGAGCATTAAGATTACCGAACGTCACATCAGTCGGTTACTTAAACAAATGGGACTTTCCACAAAACAAAAAAATAATTCTAACCAACAAGAAACTAAGGATATGAAAGATTCAGAAATTATAATATATGATTTGTATTTAAATGGTGAAAATAATAATTTATCAGAATTATTTGATTTTGTGAATACTTATGAATAGAGAGTATTTTTCAAACAGGGATAAATTGATGAATGATGTTTTCATTATTGCTTCGGAAGATATATTGTATCAACTCAAGCTTTCTTGCCAACTGCCAGATATAATTGCTGCGATCGCAACTCGCAAGATTATTACTGATGCTGCTACTAAAGCAGATATAGAAATTAAAGCAGGAGAGCTTCAGCAAACAGCAGATAAATTGCGTTTAGTAAAAAAACTGATCACAGCCAAAGATACTGAAACATGGCTAGAAAAACATTATCTGTCTCTCAATGAATTCAAAGAATTAGTTCAAACTTCTTTACTGTCTGCCAAGTTAGCTGAATATCTCTTTGCTGAACAAGTCAAATCTTTCTTTGCGGCACATCAGCTTGATTACACTCAATCTATCACCTATGAAGTTGTTTTAGATGACGAAGAGTTAGCTTGGCAGCTATTCTATGAACTGCAAGAAAATAACATATCTTTCCAAAATATTGCTCAACAATACATCCAGGAACCAGAATTACGTCGTCTAGGTGGATATTGTGGAATCAGATATCGTAGTGATGTGATACCAGAAATTGCTAATTATGTTTTTACTGCCCATCCGCCACAGATTCTTAAGCCCATTCTCACACATAAAGGAGTGCATCTAATTTGGGTTGAAGAAATTATTCAGCCTCATTTAGATGAAAAATTACGCTGCAAAATTCTCCGAGATTTGTTTGCTAGTTGGTTACAGCAACAACTGGAGGAAATGAGAATTGTGGTGCAAATTTAATCTCGGTATCAACTTTTAATAGCGTAGGTTGGGTGGAGGAACGGAACCCAAAATCATCACATATCTTGCACCAAGCCCCGACGAATGGAATTCGCGGCTATAAAAACAAAGTCCGCCTACGCGGACTTTCATTAATCACATATCTCAACTTAGTTGTTCATACTTAAATTTCCCCTTAATAAACTTATTAAAATATTGACCTTTAGATGGTGCATTATCTAAGTCGTCCTTGACATTAGGAGGTACTTTAAAATACTGATAAACACTTCCACTATCAAATTCAAGAGTCAGCGTTTGAGTTTTTGAATCATAGCTAAATTCCTTAATAAAGCTACCTTCTGGTTTGAGTAAGGGGAAAGCGATGACATCCCGAATGCTTGCGGAGTCAGTTAATAACATGACTAACCGATCAATGCCAATACCTAAACCGCCTGTAGGTGGCATTCCATATTCCAGGGCGGTGAGGAAGTCTTCATCTACACTTTGGGCTTCTAAGTCACCAGCAGCTTTACGGGCGGCTTGGGCTTCTAAACGTTCCCTTTGATCGATAGGATCTGTTAACTCTGAGAAGCTGTTAGCAGTTTCGCGTCCCACAATAAATAACTCAAATCGTTCTACCAAACCCGGTTGAGAACGATGGGGTTTTGCGAGTGGCGAAATTTCTACAGGATAGTCAATGACGAAGGTAGGTTGAATTAAATTTGTTTCTACCTTTTCTTCAAAAGCTAAATTGAGTAACTTGCCAATTGATTCGGCTTCATCTGTACCAGGAATACCCGCATTTTTGGCTGCGGCTTTTGCGTCTGACAAACTTTGGAAAGAATTAAAGTCTAAGCCTGTGACTTCTTTCACTAAGTCGTGCATTGTCACCCTCCGCCAAGGTGGTGTTAAATCTACAGTTTCACCTTGGTAGGTAATTTGCAATGTGCCGAGAACTTCTTGGGCGACGCTGGTAATAATGCCTTCCGTCAGCGCCATCATATCGTTGTAGTCGGCGTAGGCTTGGTAAATTTCAATTGAGGTAAATTCGGGGTTGTGTCTGGTGGAAATTCCTTCATTGCGGAAAATCCTTCCCATTTCAAATACTTTTTCAAAACCACCGACAATCAACCGCTTGAGATGGAGTTCTGTGGCAATTCGCAGATACAGTTCCATTTCTAGGGTGTTGTGATAGGTGATGAAAGGACGTGCATCTGCACCACCAGCTTCACTTTGCAAAACAGGCGTTTCAATTTCGAGGAAATCTCGCTGTTCCAAATAGCGGCGAATACCGGCGGTGATTTGGGCGCGACGGCGAAAAGTTTGGCGGACTTCGGGGTTAACAATCAAGTCAACGTATCGCTGACGGTAGCGTTTAGCAACATCTGTTAATCCATGCCACTTGTCGGGTAGGGGCAGAAGGGATTTGGTGAGGATGGTGTATTGTTTGACGTAGACTGATAATTCGCCCTTTTCAGTCCGTTTAATTGTGCCTTTAACTCCTAGAATATCGCCTGCATCTGTGAGTTGCTTCAGGTGGTTGAAAGCTTCAGCATCAATTTCTGCCATGCTTTCTTGGATACGATTTTTCTCCAGATAAAGCTGTATGGTGCCGGTTTCGTCTTGCAAGGTGAAGAATGCTAGTTTACCGAAAACACGCCGCGCCATAATGCGTCCTGCGATCGCAACTTCTAAGTCAACTTCTTCACCACTAGCTAAATCAGCAAATTTTTCCTGCAATTGGGCAGCGTTATGGGTGGATTCCCAACGATAGGCGTAGGGATTAGCCCCTAACTGCTTAATCTGGTCTACTTTTTCCAGCCTTGCGGCACGGATATCTTCTTCCGACATGGTAACGAACTAAAATAGGGCAAGATTAATTATAGATGCTGCAATCAAGTGGGCGCTGACAAAATAACTAAGTTCGCTGCGACTGTTGAGTGAAATTAAACATAGCAGTTCTAAATAACTGACAAAAAAATCTACTCACTCCCCACTCTCGATTTTTGAGCTTCCACCCCCGCAAGCAAACATGTGTAGACATAACTGCTGGGAAAGTTCTTTACAAACTTCAACTCCCCGCACGCTGTTACCTCGCGCATCTAAGGGTGGCGAAAATACTCCAATACCCATTTGATTGGGGACAACTGCAAAAATTCCGCCACAAACGCCACTTTTAGCGGGAATACCGACTGTATACGCCCATTCGCCAGCAAAGTTGTACATTCCACAGGTGTACATGACGCTGAGAATATCCTTTATATATTGATGATCTACAGCTCGTTCGCCTGTGATGGGGTTTATTCCTTTGTTTGCCAATGTCGCGGCCATCACGGCTAAGTCGTGACAATTCACTATCACAGCACATTGCTTGAAATAAAGGTCTAATGCTTCTTCAAGATTTTGGTCAATCATACCAAAGTTCAGCATCAGGTGAGCCATTGCGCGGTTGCGATGTCCGGTGCTGCGTTCGGAAGTAAATACAGACATATCGACGAATACATCATGACCAGTGTAGCGGCGAAACATTTTTAAGACGCGGTTGAGGCGTTCGGTTGCACCATCTCCTTTAATTAAGCTGGTGGTGGCGATCGCACCGGCATTTACCATTGGGTTATATGGTCGCTTCGATCGCTCATCTAAAATAATTGAGTTGAATGCTTCTCCAGTCGGTTCTACTCCCACTCTTGTCAACACATAATCTCGCCCATGATCTTCTAGTGCTAGTCCATACGCAAAAACTTTCGACATGGACTGGATAGTAAATAGTTGTTGATAATCTCCAACTTCATACACTTGGCCATCTACAGTCACGATGCAAATGCTAAATAAATCCGGGTTTACTTTGGCTAATTCTGGAATATAGTTGGCGACTGCACCTTCTTGCAAAGACTTGTACTTAGAATGCAAGTCTTGGAGAACGGACAACAATGATGATGAATTTATTTCTAAATCTCCTGAATTTGCTTGTTTTGCCATGAAGCTAATAGTTTATATAAGAAAATCATAAATGATCAATTAGTTTAATTTTGAGGTAACTTTTGCTACATTGTAAAACTCGTTAATATACGTCCATCCGCTTTTTTTAATTTTCTCATTCTTATTTTTCTTTTAATTGTAAAAAATATTAGTTGTAAAAGCACCGATTTTTTTTGCTCCTGACTGCTAAAAATACGGGTTTTCTATATTACTTTTGTTTCTCGTAAAAACAGTATATTTCCTTGTAATTATTCACTACATGAGTTTTTTTAAAACATTCATGTTTTTTGTCAATCGAAGGATACATTCTGCCCAAAAACCTTGATTTAAGAAGTTTGTAAGCAATTCTAAAGATTGTATGAATCTAGTCTAAATCAGTATTGACACTGGTTTTTTCACTTCAATATATTTAAAGCTTATAGTTTATATTTAAAAAAAATATATGTTCTATAACATACAAATTTTTTGAGGAAACTAACAGGTAAATCGCACAAATTTCGCCAAAATCGAATCTGAGAGGATTGTAAAGTTTTAATAAGAAAAATGTTCGTAGCCGAAAAAAACGCTACACACCCAAAATCCGCATTTGAACAAGGTTTCACTGTTTTGATGAGCATTTAAATTTGAGAAATTGAAGTTTGATTACGCTAAAACCCTGATCCCCAAGTCCAAAAGTTCGTGTTAGTCTGTTGCAGTTATGAAAAACAAAGTGAAAGCGGAACGAGTTCGATTTTAAGGAAAACTTTTGCTGTTTATGGCAATAAATTCCGTTAATCAAAAAAACTACTGTTCTACAGTCGCTTGAAAATTGGACGCATGAACCAAAGACATTTGTGGACTATTGTCGCCTTGTTTGTGACTCTTACCGGGATACCCTCAATGGGTCGCACTCAAACTACAACTCAAACCACCAAGGAAATTCAACCAGTTTCCCGAAAATCACCAGCAGGTGATGTGGTTAAGGTAGGTGAGTACCAATCCCCTACAGAGCAACAAAACTCGGATGCTGTGATTACAAGCATTCATACTCACAGCATTAGGGGTCTTCAGGCGGCAACCCTGTACATCCGGAACATACCAGTACTCACTTTCGTGGGTTCCAAGCCAGTTGCGAGTAGTGAAACGAAACAAGGTGTTGTAGGAGAAGGACGGGGCGTGCAGTCGTACGCCCTTATTGCTGGAAACTCAACTCAAGTGGCAAGTACTGGCAATGTAGTAAGTTCCGGGAACCAAGTCGGCGCACTAGAAAATGACCCAGTTCAAAGAGCTAGTGCGATCGCAGCCAAAATCAACCAACTGATTCAAGACAACGTTGATGCCAAGGAAATCACAGTCAGTTGGAAAGATAGCAAGACTGCTAATCTCGCCCAAGATAAAAGCTCTACTGCACAGCAACAGTCTAGCGATCGCTATACAATCAAAATCAAAGACCAAGAATTGGTGGAAATCAACGAAAATACCCGCCTAGCAGACACCACCAAAAATCTTGCACAAGACGCATTACAAGCAACTAACCGCCTACGCAGACTGATTGGTAACGCATCTCCCATCGATAAAATCGCTAATTTACCATCGCGTTCACCATTGTCTATCCCACCGTTACCACAACAAATTGCCGTTGGTAACGTCAGACTTACCTTTAGAGGCATGGCTTCCTTTTATGGCTATGATGGCTCAGGCAGCATGACAGCCAGTGGGCAAAGATTTAATCCTGAAGCCATGACTGCTGCACACCGCACCTTACCCTTTGGGACAAAAGTTCGTGTCACCAATACCCGTAATGGTCGTTCTGTCGTAGTACGGATTAACGATCGCGGCCCATACATCCGGGGTCGAGTCATTGACTTATCTACTGCTGCTGCTCGTACTATCGGCATGATTGGTAGTGGTGTAGCACCAGTGCATATCGAAGTACTGGGACGATAAGTCTGAGGTAATTTGTCAGGATGCCAGGACAGTTTGACATAATTTTGGATTTCTCAGTTCCCAATCCAAAATCTCAAATATCAAATCCAAAATTTATTGGCTGTTCGGCGTAGTGTTTTCCCTCAACGCGCTTGGCGCAAATTAATGACAAAGGCTCAATTTAAAATCTCATCCTGCATCCTGCAAATTTACCTATTTTTGATATTCCCCTAGTTCTCACATCTTTTCCCCAATTTCAGATATAAACTAACGGGGGAGGGTTAGAAGAACTAGGGGAATTTTGTGCGCCTGTTGACAACAGTCGCAGCTTTACGCTGCTATTTAAATAAACTTCGCTCAGACAGCCAACTAACAGTTTCAGAGGATCTGGTGGCAGATGAAATGAGCAGTTGGGATCGGACAGCAGTCGGTTTGGTACCGACAATGGGCGGCTTACATCAAGGCCATTTAAACTTAATTAAACGCGCCAGACAAGAAAACTCAACGGTGATTGTCAGTATTTTTGTCAATCCCTTGCAATTTGGCCCTAACGAAGATTATGCACGCTATCCGCGCACATTAGAGCAAGACCAAAAACTATGTGAAAATGCGGGAGTTGATGCAATTTTTGCACCTACTCCGGACGTGATGGGAGTAAGAGCGAAAAATATACAAGATTCTTTAATTACCCAAGTCATTCCCCCATCTGCTATGATATTAGGTTTGTGTGGCCGTTCTCGGCTGGGTCACTTTCAGGGTGTAGCAACGATTGTGACAAAGCTTTTGAATTTGGTACAGCCTGACCGCGCCTACTTTGGTCAAAAAGATGGTCAGCAACTAGCGATTATTAAACGACTAGTGGCTGATTTAAATTTGCCTGTAGAAATTGTTGCTTGTCCGACAGTCCGAGAAGCTTCTGGTTTAGCTTTTAGTTCGCGCAATCAGTATTTGAGTGCAGCTGAAAAAGAGCAAGCGGCAGTTTTATATCGAGGCTTAAAAAAAGCTGAGGCTGCTTTTAAATCTGGTGTGCGCCATAGCAGCCAGCTAATAGCAGTGGTAAAACAAGAAGTGGCTAGGGTAAATACTGTTTTATTGGAATATATTGAATTGGTTGAACCGACTACGTTAATGTCATTAGAAACAATTGAGGAGGAAGGAATGCTGGCGATCGCAGCTCGTCTTGGTTCTACACGTTTGATTGATAATACCATTTTGCGCGATCGCCAACCCATCATCGCTATTGATGGGCCAGCCGGAGCCGGGAAATCTACTGTAGCACGCCAAGTCGCTGCGGAGCTAGGGTTAGTATACTTAGATACGGGGGCGATGTATCGAGCGATGACTTGGTTAGTGATTCAAAAAGGAATTGCCCTGGATGATGAATGCGCGATCGCCGAATTAGCTCATACTTGTAAAATTGAACTCACTCCCAGTCAAGATTTAAAATCCCCCGTGCGGGTTTGGATTGATAATGTTGATGTAACACAGCAAATTCGTACTGTTGAGGTCACATCTAAAGTATCTGCGATCGCAGCCCAAACTGCTGTACGTCAAGCTTTAGTTAACCAACAGCAAAACTGGGGTAAAAAAGGTGGTTTAGTCGCCGAAGGACGAGACATTGGTAGCCATGTCTTCCCCGATGCAGAAGTGAAAATCTTTTTAACCGCCTCAGTGAGTGAACGCGCTCGTCGTCGCCAGCAAGACTTTAAAAAACAAGGTCAACCCGAAGTTAGTTTAGAACAACTAGAACGGGACATAGCAGAACGCGACTGGAAAGATAGCACTCGCAAAGTTTCCCCCTTACAAAAGGCGGCGGATGCAGTCGAACTTCAAACCGATGGGATGAACATCTCTGAAGTTGCAGCCCAAATCATTAACTACTACCATCAAAAATTATCTCAATGGTAATCATAGAGATGAGTATCTAGTTTTCCTGACAGCCGAGTGGTGAGTAACTCATGACCTACCCACCACTTGTATATCTGATTGTAATTAACTATATATAGTTTGACTTTAGCGTTGTAGATTATATTTTAAGAACTTTAAAAATTAATTCATCCCACTTAAGGCTGAGTTGCCAAGTTTCTCATAACTACACCTTAAGGTAGAAGTATCTTAGGTTAAGAATTAACTAAATATATGTGTGGGCAAATTGCTTCCACAATATTATAAACTCTGACTGTAAAAACCAAAGTTAATTGCCAAAGCATTACCTCTTTTCATTCCCCCCGGCTCTGGGGGGAATATCTTTCTATGTTTAAAATACCTCAGCATTTAAATATTAGTTGTTTTTATTTAAAGCTCTGATAGCATCGGCATTTGACTTATAGCAAAAGTCTTTTGTTTTCATTATCACTTTGGTAGTAGAATGACGATGTTAAGTTTTATGATTCTTGAGTTCAAGGACATCAAAACTCATAAACACAAAACCTGTAATTTTCTAAGCTTCCAGTAATAGCTTTAGGCCGGGAAACTGTAAAGAGAGGATTTCATAAAATGGCATTTACACAGCCCCCCTTACCCTTTGACTTTAATGCTTTAGAGCCTTATGGTATGAAAGCTGAAACTTTCGAGTATCACTATGGCAAGCATCACAAAGCTTATGTCGATAACCTCAACAAGCTCACTGAAGGTACCGAACTAGCTGATAAATCCTTAGAAGAAGTAATCCAAATCTCCTTTAAAGATTCCTCTAAAGCAGGTATCTTCAACAACGCGGCGCAAGTTTGGAACCACACCTTCTTTTGGAACAGCTTAAAACCAGCAGGTGGCGGCGCACCCACTGATGAAGTTGCAGCCAGAATTGACAAAGACTTTGGTAGCTTCGACAAATTCAAAGAAGAGTTCTCCAATGCTGCTGCTACTCAATTTGGTAGCGGTTGGGCTTGGTTAATTGATGATGGTGGTACTCTCAAGGTCATTAAAACACCTAACGCCGAGAACCCCTTAGCCCACGGCAAAAAAGCATTACTCACCCTTGACGTTTGGGAACATGCTTATTACATCGACTTCCGCAATGCGCGTCCTGCATTCATTAAGAATTTCTTAGACCAATTGGTTAACTGGGACTTCGTTGCGGAAAATTTGGCTAAAGCATAATATCTATCTGGCAGAAGGTGATTGTACACTTCTGCTAGATATCTAAAGTACAGATATTCAATTGATATCGAAAATATCAGCAACAGTCACGACTTATATTCGTGGCTGTTTTTGCTTCAGTTAAATATTCTGCGAACACGGTAGAAGCGATCGCTCCTCTGAATTATCTTGAAAGATAGAGAGTCGGAATTTGAAAGCCGCGTCGGTAATCAACTTCTTAATTCTTTTTGCCAAAAAAAACATTAAAAAAAGCAAAATATTATGGATAGCACAGAACTAGCACAATATCTCGAAGCCACGGATAGCATCACTAAACCTTGGATGCTGGTACAACTACGCCTGAAGAAATTACAAGAACGCCGCGACACAATTTCTGAAGATACCTACGCGAATGAGTTAGCCGATATTCACCAAGATTTAATGAATTTGGGTGAATGGTGGCGCGGTATAGAAGATGAGGTCTTCTAATGCGGTAATATCAATAGTCCATAGTCAACCAATTTTGGATTTTAGATTTGCGATTTTGGATTGACCCCGACCACAAGGGATAAACAATTTTGGATTTTAGATTTGCGATAGCGCAGCGTTAGCGACGCAGGAGCGTCTTTTAGATTAAATCCAAAATTTAAAATCCAAAATCCAAAGTTCTGCGGGGTGGGGCTTGTACCCTAAAGAATCCAAAATCCAAAATCTAAAATTCGGAGGGTCAATAGTTGATAGTACATTGACTAATGACCATTGACTAATGACTAATGACTAATGACCATTGACGATTAACTAACTTTTATGGATTATCGGGATGCAGGGGTTGATGTTGAGGCTGGTAGAGCCTTTGTTGATCAAATTCGCAATTTAGTTCAAAGTACTTTTCGACCAGAAGTACTCGGTGGACTAGGTGGTTTTGGCGGGTGCTTTCAACTCCCCACAGGTTACAAGGAACCCGTGTTGGTTTCGGGAACTGATGGTGTTGGTACAAAGCTGAAAATTGCCCAAACTCTCAACTGTCATGACACCGTGGGAATTGATTTAGTGGCTATGTGCGTCAATGACGTGCTGACATCTGGTGCAGAACCCCTGTTTTTTTTAGATTATGTAGCAACAGGTAAATTAGATAAAGAACAGTTGACACAGGTAGTAGCAGGTATAGCTACTGGCTGTAAATTGGCTGGTTGTGCTTTATTAGGCGGAGAAACAGCAGAAATGCCCGGTTTTTATCAAGTCGGAGAATATGACTTGGCTGGGTTTTGTGTGGGAATTGTCGAAAAAAGTCAGATGTTGGATGGTTCCCAAGTGCAAGTGGGGGATGTAGCGATCGCACTTGCTAGTGCTGGTATACATAGTAATGGTGTCAGTTTAGTCCGTAAAATTATTAGTGATGGTGGTTTTGCTTGGAGCGACACCCCAGAATTATTAGGTGGCGAAACCATCGGTGAAACTTTTCTCAAACCAACTCGCATTTATGTCAAACCAGTCCTCGCCGCCCGTCAAGCTGGTTTAGAAATTCATGGAATGGCGCATATTACAGGCGGTGGTTTACCAGAAAACTTACCCAGATGTTTAGGCAAAAATCAAGCAATTAAAATTAACCCCAACAGTTGGCAAATTCCCGCCCCATTTCAATGGTTAGCTGAAGTTGGTGCAGTCAGCAACGAAGCCATGTTTAATACTTTCAATATGGGGATTGGATTTGTACTCTTAGTTCCACCCCAGCAAGTAGAGCAAACAATTACCTTTTTTACATCACAAAATCTTTCCGCCTTCGCAATTGGCGAAGTAATTTCCGGCACAGGTACGCTGGAGGGATTGGTTTAGTTGGGAGTGGGGAGTGGGGAGTGGGGAGTGGGGGAGACAAGGTAGAAATAGAAATATTGCCCCCTTGTCCCCCTTGTCTCCCTTGTCTCCCTTATCCCCCTCTTCTCCCCTGCACCCTAGCCCCCTGCACCCCTGCCCCCTAGCCCCCCCTTCCCTTCCCTCATCTGGTATTCATTTTAAAAACCAGTGTCAGTATTTACCTGAATTTTTGAGAAATATTTTTAACTGACACTTATTAAAGCAATCGAAAATACTCATGCTCATTATCATTTAGATTTGCTAACGTAGTCTTAACATATTGCAAAATTAAGCTGAGTAAGCTAACTGAATACTTGCTAGTACTGATTATCCGTGCTGGTGATTTCTTATCTATTAAGTGTGGTGTTTGAGTTTGTGAATAACTGCGTATATTTGTGCAGAGGATATTTATGGTGATGAATTGTACGCGGACATCGACTTCTTGCGAACTTTTAAAACAAGTATTCCAGAAGATAGATGCCCAAAGTTGTCCGAGATTCTTTAATTTTCACATGCACACTGTCTATTCTGACGGGAAGTTAGAGCCGAGTGCATTGATGGAACAAGCGATCGCAATTGGCTTAAAAGGATTAGCGATTACTGATCATCACAATATTGGTGGCTATTTAGCTGCAAAAGCTTGGTTAGAAGACTGGAAGTGGAACAATCCTGATAGTAATATTCCTGATTTGTGGAGTGGTACAGAAATTAATGCCAACCTCTTAGATAATGAGGTTCACATTTTGGCTTACGCCTTTGAACCAAATCACTCTAGTATTAAACCTTACTTGCAAAGACACGCTGTCACTGGTAGAGAATATGAAGCAATTAACGTGATTGCAGCGATTCATGAAGCTGGTGGATTAGCGGTTTTAGCACACCCCGCACGTTATCGGCGATCGCATTTTGATTTAATTGCGGCGGCGGCGGAACAAGGAATTGATGGTGTAGAAAGTTTCTACGCTTATAATAACCCCAACCCTTGGAAACCAAGTCACAAAGAATCAGAACAAGTGCAACAGTTAGCTATTGAATATGGCTTATTTAATACCTGTGGTACTGATACTCATGGTTTAAATTTACTCCAGCGATTGTAAATGTATATTTAATTGCCTGAACTACTCCTGGTTGAATCAGCCAGGGGACTATACCATATTGGGTTCTAGATTGAAAAAAGGTTTACTGGTAAGCTTTTGGACAATCCATTTGGCGCAATCATTCTTCAATTTGGTATTAGTTAATAACCAACTTTTATCAAGCTAATATCTACATCTATGGTTAATTTTATTCAATAAAATCTACTAAATTCACTAGAAATAATTCACAGCTTTAACTCCCCGCCTTTTGAATCAAAGGCGGGGATTTTGTTATGGAAAAAAGTGTAGCAAGACATACATTATTGCAACAGCTTTACAATATATAGTTCAAAAAAACATATATCTATAGCCGTATACAACATCTACCTTAAGATACAATTAATTTCAATGGAGCCAGAAAAATTCTTTGCAAGACGCAACTTTAAATCGCCAGACTTCTAATCTTTGACGTTAAATAATTCTGTGTCTGACTACAGTGAATTGACACAGCTAGTCAGTCTTAAGTATTGAATAAGTCTTGAAAAATACAGTTTTGCCTCGACACAATCACTACTGCACAAACAAAAGCTAAAGAATGAAACACTGGATCGCCAAATTAGCAATCTGCATAATATTTCTATATAACTTTTTCTGCAATAATAGTTGGGCAATTGCCAATCAACTTTCAGAACCAAATCCTCAAGAAATAAATTCAATTCCAGGAGTAGAAAATTTAGTAGATACTAGTGATTTTGGCGAAAAGAAACCAGCAGAAACACAGCCATATCAGCCTATAGAGAAAGGGATAATTAAACAAGCGGGACTATTCACAACTTATCAAGACACAGAATCTGGCAAAGTTTATTTAGCAATTAAGCCAGAACAGCTAAATAAAAGTTATCTCGCTACAATTACTTTAGAATCTGGGATTGGGGAAAGTGGGATTTATAGTGGATTACCTTTAGCTGATTTTTTGTTTTATTGGCGGCGTGTCAAGGATAATTTGCATTTCGTAGTTCAGAATGTCAAATTTCGGATAAAATCAGGTGAAGCTGAACAGCGATCGCTAACTCGTTCCTTCAGTGATTCAGTACTTTATTCTGTGGCAATTGATAGTATTGAACCAAGCACAAACAGTCTAGTTATTGACCTAGAAGAACTGTTAATGCAGGATTTTTCCGGTTTAGCACCTTTATTAAAATACTATTTACAAGCTGAATATCACTTTGATAAAACTAAATCTTATTTTGGTGATGTGCAGAGTTTTTTGGATAATGTTGAAATTGATTCTATTTATGGTTTTTCCTCACCAGAAGGGGCAAATTTAACAACATTGCCAGACAGTCGCGCCTTGAGTTTAAAAGTACATTATAGTTTTTCCCAACTACCAGAAAATAACGGCTATATTCCCAGAATTGCTGATGACCGAGTAGGTTATTTTATTACTGCCTTCCAAGATTTTTCGCCAGATCATCTGCAAGAACCATTTGTCCGTTACATTAATCGTTGGCATTTAGAACCATCCGACCCTAACGCACCTTTATCTCCACCGAAAAAACCGATTGTATTTTGGATTGAAAATGCTGTTCCACCAATATACCGAGATGCCATTCGAGAAGGCGTTTTAATGTGGAATAAAGCCTTTGAAAAAGCAGGATTTCAAAATGCTGTTGAAGTGCGACAAATGCCAGATGATGCTGAATGGCATCCCGCAGACGTGCGTTACAACACTATTCGCTGGTTCAACTCTTTAGATGCTGGCTTTGCTAGGGGGCCAATGCGTGTAAACCCCCTCACAGGCGAAATCTTAGACGCAGATATTATTGTTGATGCCAACATGGTGCGCTCAGTTCAACAAGAATATCATGCACTGATCGAGGCTTCATCAATGTGTCAGACAGAAGAGACGCAGGCGGCAGGGCGCAGGGGTGCAGGGGAGACAATGGGGACAATGGAGACAAGGGAGACAAGGAAGATAAGGGAGAGGTCTTTCTACCTTGTCTTCCCCCACTCCCCACTCCCCACTCCCCACTCCCAAGACACAGAGACTTGTTACGGCACAGAGTCTACCGAACAAGTTGCTATGGGGGCGTTAGCATTATCACTGCTGCAAAATACCAAGCCCAATAGTGAAATGATGAAGGAGTATGTTCATCAATACTTGCGTTCTGTTATTGCCCATGAGGTGGGACACACTCTGGGTTTGCGGCACAATTTTCATGGCAGCACAATGTTAGCGCCGCAAGAATTGAATAACCCAGAAATCACCCAAAGCAAAGGTTTAACAGGTTCGGTGATGGACTATTTACCTGTGAATATTGCCCCTCAAGGAGTGCCGCAAGGTGAGTATTTTCCGAGTGTAGTCGGCCCTTATGATGAATGGGCAATTGCTTATGGTTACAAAAAACTACCTGATGTCGAGGGTGAAATAGTTACGCCGGAAACTGAAAAAAGCTTTTTAGAAGCAATTGCCTTAGCATCACCGCAACCAGAATTGTCTTACGCCACTGACGAAGATATCCGCGACATCAACCCGTTAGCGAATGTTTGGGATATAAGTAGTGATGTGTTGGTGTATTCTCAATGGCAAATGGACAACGCCCGTGTGATGTGGCAACGTCTGGATGAAGGTTATTTACCCAAGGGAGAAAGTTATAGTAGCTTGCGGGTGTTGTTTAATAGAGTGCTGAGATATTATTTCCGCAATGCCAGCTTACTTTCTCAATATATTGGTGGGCAGTCATTTCGGCGGCTTCATGCTGGTGATGAGATTTCTTGGGCTTTTGTACCCGTTTCCCTAACCCAACAACGTCAAGCATTAGCCAAGCTGCAAGAATATGTGTTTGCGGAAGATGCTTTTAGTTTCTCACCGCAGTTGTTAAATCAACTTGCACCGTCGCGCTGGCAACATTGGGGTAGTCCCATACATCATACTCGTCTTGATTATCCGATTCACGATCGCATTCTCAGTTTCCAGAGTGCCATATTACGATCGCTGTTAGATAGCGATCGCATCAATCGGCTGCGGGATGTAGAATTAAAAGCTCAACCTGGACAAGCACTGTCTTTACCAGAATTATTTGATACCCTGCAAACAGGTATTTGGACAGAAATTTTCACCCCAGAACCACCAAAATCAATATCTAGTATTCGCCGTTCCCTACAACAAGAACACCTGAACATCTTGTTAGAGATGCTGTTGAAGACTCATGATGAATTAGAAGATAGCCGCACACTAGCTTGGTATGAATTGCGACAACTGCAAACAGCCATTGATAACAAGCTGAAAGAATTTGGCGAAACATTCGATATTTACACAATAGCTCATTTAGAATTTGCAGGCGATCGCATTAGCAAAGCCTTAAATTCCCAGTTGCTTTCCAAGAGTTATTGAGATAGGGAAACGTCATCACAAACTTTTTTGTCCCTACCTTCTACATCATCGCTATTAGCCAAGTAATCTTTTACCCATTCACAAGCACTGGCAAGCAACCTATTTAAATCAGTTTCTTCCACATTCCACAATCGCACAGTATTATCCCAACTACCAGAAGCCAAAGTTTTGCCATCGGGACTAAAGGCTACAGTTGTGACGACAGACTCATGTCCAAAATATGTGTTTAACAGACGACCATCTAAATCCCAAAGTTTGATAGTTTTATCCTTACTACTAGAAGCCAAATTTTTACCATCAGGACTGAAGACTACACTTGTTACCTGAGATTCATGTCCTTTTAAGATATGCAAGAGATTACCATTTAAATCCCAGAGTTTGATATTTTTATCCTTACTAATAGAGGCGAGGATTTTACCATCAGGGCTAAAGGCTAGTTGTGTAATTTCACTTTTATCTGACAATGTTTTCAACAGATTACCATTTAAATCCCAAAGTTTGATAGTTTTATCTTTACTACCAGAAGCTAGAATATTTTCCTTGGGACTAAATACAACTTGTGTAACTTCATTTGTATGTCCTTTAAGGGTGTGCTTAAGATTACCATTTAAATCCCAAAGTTTGATGGTTTTATCCTGACTACCTGAAGCTAAGAGATTACCATCAGGACTAAAGGCTAGTTGTGTAACTTCACTTTTATTTGAAAATGTTTTCAACGGCTTACCATTTAAATACCAAAGTTTGATAGTTTTATCGCTACTACCAGAGGCAATTATTTTACCGTCAGGGCTGAGAGTAATGCTAGTCACTGTAACTGTATTATTATCACTTGGCTTTAATTCTATTTCTTGTGGTTTTTCACCCTGTAACTTCCCTGAAATTATATATTTTCCCTTAGTAGCCGCAATTAAGTTTTTCCCATCAGGAGACAAGATTATTTTGGCAATATCATTGTCAAAAAGGAATTCTTGTGGCTTTTCTTCCGTATTATTTAATTTCCAAACTTTAATGAATTGATCATAACCACCAGAAACTAAAGTTTTGCCATCCTGACTAAAAACAACACTTGTAACTGTGTCTGAGTGCTTGAGAGTTTGCCCAATTTTGTTCAGCTTCCAAACTTTAATAGTTTTATCTCTACTAGCACTAATCAGTATTCTTTTATAAGGATGAAAAATAGCACTAGTGACTGCGGCTTGATGTCCTCGGAAGGTTTGTAGCAGTGTCCCATTTAAATTCCAATATTTAATTGTATTATCTTCGCTTGTAGATGCAAAAGTGTTAGTTTTGGCATCAAAAACAATGCTAGTCACGGCTGCTTGATGGGCTGTTAATGTACGCAAACTTTTATTCTTCACCCAAAGTCTAATAGTACCATCTGCACTGCCAAAGATAATCTGATGATCATCACGACTAAAAACTACACTTGTAATAGGCGCTGAATGATTTTTATCTTTAAAAGTTGATGATGATAGTTTACCCTGTAAATTCCAAAGCTTCAGTGTGCCATCTTCGCTACCAGAAGCCAAAATTTTATCATTGTGGCTAAAAGCAATGTTTGTAATGGCTGCTTGATGACCGTTTAGCGTTTGTAGTAACTCGCCTTGAAAATTCCAGAGTTTAATGGTTTTGTCTTTGCTGGCTGTAGCGATAATTTTATTTTTGTGACTAAAAACAATACTGGTAATTGCATATTTATGACCTTTGAGGGTATGCAATAAATTACCGTTTACATCCCAAAGATTAATAGTATTATCACTACCAGCAGAAGCTAAGATATAACCACCAGGACTATAGGCAATATTGGTTAGTGAATAGTTATTGTTTGTCAGTTTATGTAATAATGTGCCATCTAAATTCCAGATAATGATTTTATTATCATTACTGGTAGAAGCTAAAGTTTGATTATCGGGGCTGAATGCAATATTGGTGACTGCATATTTGTGTCCTGTTAATGTATGTAAAAGTTTGCCATTCAAATCCCAGAGTTTGACTGTATTATCATCACTGGCAGAAGCTAAAAATTGACCATTAGAACTGAGCGTCAGACGATTAACGGCGGCTTCATGTCCTGTAAGAGTATTTAAAAGTTTGCCATCTAAATTCCAGAGAATAATAGTATTGTCTCCACCTGCTGAGGCTAGGGTTCCGCCATTAGGGCTAAAAGCAACACTAGATATATCAGCTTGATGACCCTTTAAACTAGTTTGTAATTTTTGAGTATTTAAATCCCATATTTGAACAATTTTATTATCACCATAAGCCAGAGTTTGACCATCTGGGCTGAAGGCTAATAAGTCTAGAGCTATATTAATATCTTCACTTTTATCCTGAGTATCACTAGGCGGCTTTAAGGTTTTTATTGGCTGACTATTTAACTGCTTTAAATCCCAAATTTTCACTACACGATCAATACTTGCAGCAGCTAAAGTTTTATTGTCAGGACTAAAAACTATACTGGAAATTGTATTTTTCTGGGCTGTAATAAATTGGGTATATTTTTTGGGTTTATCTTCTAAATTCCAAAATTCTATAGTACTCTCTTTCAGAGGACTACCATCGAAACTAAAATTTTCATTATTTGCCTTGGCAATTGCTAATATCTTACCATCTGCGCGTAAGGACACACTTGTAATAACGTTATTTCTTTCTTCCTCTATCAGCCATTCTCCTTCTTCATCCAGTTTCTTTAAATCCTTGATTTTGACATCATATAAACCAGCAATAATTAACTTTTGGCTATCAAGGGTAAAACTGATTTTTGTAACAAGATTTTCTTTTAAAGTTTTATTTGAAATTAAATTTTTATTTTTCTCATCAAAATCTGCCAAATTCCAGATTTTTACCTCACCATCTTCACTAGCAGAAGCAAGAGTTTTACCATCGGGGCTAAAGGCAAGACTTGTAATACTAGTTTGATGTTCTTTGAGAACTGTTAATTCTTTACCGTGTAGATCCCAAAGCCTAATAGTTTTATCGGCACTACCGGAGGCGATAATTTGGCCATTCGGGCTGAAGGCAATTGTTTGAACAGTAGCCTCATGTTTAATTAGGCGATTGCGTTCTTTAATTTGGTATACAGCTTTTTGTAAAGCTTCTATAACTCTGGGTTGTGATTGATCGAGTTTTTGCTTGCTCTTGCCGACATTGATTTTCTCTAGGATTTCTCTGAATGGTTCAGGCGGATGAACCAGTGATAATGGTTCGGAAAAGAACAGTTTAATGTTGTTTTGTGTCTGTCGTTTTTTGCCTGCCTTAATTGCTAAGATGACTGATTGTAACTCTTGATGAGAATTAAACAGCGCCAAAGAATTTAAACTACTGGCATTGATTTCATTAAATTCTCCTTTGCGCCACAGGTCTAATGATTTGAATAACAAACTTGTAATAATTAAAGTAATTATTGTCCCGCCACTCATGAAAAGGATGGTGGTAATATCACGACGGCGACGATTAATTTTTTCTTGTTCTTGGCGTAAGTGAAATGCTGCACAAGTAGAGATATATTCTGATTCGAGTTGATTTAAAAAGCCTGATTGTTTTAAAAGTTCTTGGGATTCTTTTAATCTACCGCCGCGATGAATGAGATAATTTTCGTCTTTTTGTTGTTTTTCCCACTCAAAGGCTGCTTGGCGAATTGTTTCGCGCAGTTGCAAACTCACACGATTTTCATCTAACCAAGTAATTAACCTTGGCCAATGGCGAATTAAGGCTTCGTGGGCGACTTCGACTTCTTCTTGAAATGTGGCTGAATTAACACTAACTACTATCAGTCGCGCACCTTCACCAGCTAACCGCTTGAGGAGATTTTTGGTTAATATTTGCTTGTCTCCGGCGGGAATTAATTCTTCTAACCCAACGCGGCGGCGTGTATCTCTGCGCCTTTCACCTTGGACGGCGTTTTCGTCTAAGCGAGTTAACCGAATAAAGATATTTTTAACTTGTTCTTGTTCGTCGGCTGACAAACTATTGTAAACTTCATCGGCAGTTTGGGCGATCGCTTTCTGCACACCCCCAATGGCTTCATATTCCTCAACGCGCAGCCACCGTCCGTGTCGCCGTTTCCATAACTCTAACAAGGCGTGTTGCAATAAGGGCATTGCCCCTGGTTCGCCTTGCACATCATCTAAAATGTTATTGCTCAACCCAGCTTCAAAACGTAACCCTACTTGTGCGGCTTGTAATTCCATTGCTTTTCGCAATTCCGCCGAGTCCATAGGCCCGATTAATTTTTGGTGAGACTCCATCAACTCTTTGAGTGGACGATAAGTTGCACATTCACCCCAAAAATCTGCCCTCATGGTGACAATTACAGGCTGTTGCTGAGTCAAACTCAATAATTTTTGAATAAACTCTTGGCGCTGAGTTTCGTCACTACACAGGGTGAATAGTTCTTCAAATTGGTCAACTACAATAATTGATGGTTGATTCTGCACCGCCGATAAACTAGCTTGCAGTTGTTCGCTGGGGTTATTGTTGGGGGTGAGATAAGCCAAGACTAAATCAGGCTGTTTTTCTTGCAAAGTGGGAATTAACCCCGCCAAGACAACGGATGATTTACCACTCCCCGATGCACCCAACACCGCCAAAAAGTTATGTTCTGCTAGTTTTTGTTGCAGTTGGGTAATTAATTGTTCTCGCCCAAAAAAGAACTCGCGGTTTTGTTGGCGGAAAGGATACAAACCCAAAAACGGACAACGGCTATCGTAGGCTGGTAATTGCTTATTCAACGCCACCGCATTAAAACTCAAGTCCAAGACTTCCAGCGCCAAGTTATTGACTTCGATTAACGCTTGTTCTCGTTCTTGTTTCGTTTGGGGACTTAAAGTGGTGATATCTGTGCCGAAAGTATCGGTTAATTTTTGGGATGGGTTGTGGAGTTTGGGGTATAGTGTAGGCGATCGCTCTAACAATAATTTCTCTAATTGTTTCAGACCAAACTCGATTTCTGCGGCTGTCAAATCTCTATCTAGTTGGTCACTAAATAGCGGTCTACCACCCAAGCGACTAAACAAAGCCGGCACTGTCACATCATACCTTTCAGCCAAGGAAGCCGCCGCCTCTTGTAGCGCCTTGTCAACTTCCCCAGACTCGTGTAGTTGCTTATAAAAATGTTCTGCTAAAGCTTGGGCGGTTTTCACCGAAACTTTTTCTGTCATAGCGACAACCGCCGGCATTCCCAAATCTCGCACCAAACGCTGTCCCAAACCACCTAATCCTGCCTCTGCATCTGGATGGGCGCTTTCACAAGTGCAGAGAAAGGTAAAATGGGGTAATCCCTTTGCGCCACGTAATAACCGCAGTCTATCTAACAACCGTGTTGCTGTGACTGGCTCAACTGTATTATCAGCCTTTGACCAATAAAGCACTGTCTCGCCATTGTCGAGTAATTTACCGTGGCTGACAAAATGTAATAATGTATACTGCTTGGTTCTGTCTGTTAAGTGAGTGCAGAGTTCATCTAAAGTTGGTAAACCCATTGCCCCATCAACAGTTGCTAACACATCACTGGGAATATCACCCAAAGCAGAACGCACACTTTTAACAGTACCTTCCACATCAAACAAATCTAATTGATACTTTTGCGAATCCGAGGGACTAGCAACTAAGATTAAGGCGCGTAAATCTCGCCGTCCAATGGGGGGGAAACGTCGGTCTGTGGTGGCGGGAATATACAAAGAAAAAGGCACTCGCTGATCAAGTGCTAACATTTGCCAACCTTCATCTAAAGGGGCGCACAACCTTTCCCAACGCAGAGTTCTGAGTTCTTTATCAACAGCCTCGATGAACAGCAAAACCCGCAAACAATCTTCACTCTCCCGAATTGCGGCGGTAAAAGCATCACGGATTTCATCTTGGAATAAAGCTTTACCTAAGAGTATGCCGTATTTTTGTGGTTGTCCTAGTAAACTAATTTGTTGTTGTAAATCTGTTTCCTTTAGCTGGAGATTACCTTCTGCACGCAATGGTAAAAGTGTTCCCGGCCGACTATATTCGACCACAATCGGCCAGCTATCTCCTGATTTGCGTTGGATGATAATCTCGAAGGTATTCATGGGTTGGGGAGTAGGGAGTGGGGAGTAGGGAGTAGGGTTAGGTTTGAGAGAAAGTTGCACACGGCGTTAATCAGGAAAAGCTAGAGACACGGGATGTTTCACTAGTCCCTAGCCTCTAGCCTTTAGCCCCTAAGTTTTCATTACCGAATTAACCTAATTTCTTGAGAGTTTCCAGTAAACTCACCACAGTAGAAACTGTGACTTGAAGTTTTTGAGAGCGATCGCCTGCCGTTTGATCAACAGCTTTGATAAACTGCTCCAAGGCTTGGGATAAGTTTGCTTGGGCTTGTTGAATTGCAGGTGTATCCGATGATGTCTGCGGTGTTGCGGGTGCTGTGGGTAACTTGATCGATTCAATCACAGGGCGATCGCCTGTGGAATTGTTACCGACAACTAGCCTAACTGCGGGGTCGCCAATAATTGCGTAACTGCGAGCATCATTATTCGCTGTCCACATTCCTGACAACGTGATGGGATTAGCCATCGCCCCATATTTAATTTCTTCTAATTCTGTACTTAAATCAGAAGATAATTCCGCATAGCGTTCGTTGAAATATTCTACGGCTGACCCGACTGGATGTCCTTCTAGTAAGCGTTTTAAGGTACTTTGAAAAACTGCCAATTGCTTACCAGTTTTTTCCCACACAAAAGAACAACCCCAAGCCCGTTCGACGTGACCAATCACCGCCAAAGCCCCGCCATTGGGGTGACTTAGTAACCGTCGGGGTAAAGGTGCAATGAAAGATTTAGGTGCGATCGCTAATCTTTCATTCGAGCCTTTTTGATGAGCAAATTCATCTAATTTCGGAGTCCCCGCACCGTAACAAGCAAAGTGAAAAGCAATTAACCCTAACAACTTGGCATCACTACCAATATCATCAGCCGAAAAGTAAAAATCTTCGGGAATTGCTTCGCGCCATGTCAACGGGCCTGGCCAGTCTTGACACAATAACGCTCCTTGGTGGCGGAGTTGCTTTTCATGACCATTGGGAAAACCCATACCATGACTAGCAGTAAACAACAATGCTGGTGTTTCTTCCCCACCCAATAATTTGCCTAAGCGGGCTTTAGTTGCTTCTTCTGCCAGAATACTGTTAACTGTCCACTCGTTGTCTTTCTGCTCATTCAGCATCCAGTCAGCTAAAGGCCGAATCAAGTTCTCGGCGCTGAGTTGAGTGGCTTGATCTGCGGCGTTACGTACCCCAAAAAAGCTGGCGCGGCGAGGTAGTGCTAAATTAGTGGTTTCGGCTTGCACCACACTCCGCGCATACTGAGCATATTCCTCTGGGGTATCGAAGTAAATGCGACCCACCGCATACTGCACATCTAATTGATATTGAAAACGATAGGGAATCGTTTCTGGATCACCCACAATCAACAGGTAGTATGGCATTTTATCTGGGTCGGCTGGGCCTGGCCCAACACCATGACGCGATAAAAATTGATTCTTCGATTCCCCAGGACGATAACCTTTCGGGCCTATGTATTCTTTATAATAATGCTCGTTTTTTGCTGTTGCTTGTCTTTGGCGATGCTCTAATAATTCTTTCAGAGCTTCTTTAATCGCTGGGTCAGCATTAAAAGCAAAAATCACACCCCAACCTGTTTCGGCCAAGTTTTTCGGGTCTATCCCTTCCATCGGCGCAAAATGCGGGTCTAGACCTTTTACTTTCTGGTCTTTTTGCTGAAGTTCAATGAGTTCTTCAGGGTCAAAACTTTCACCCTGAGCAATTTTTGCCAACTGTTCTGGTGTTAATGGTGGCAATAAATAGCTACCAGAAGCAGCATCAATACCGTTGAAATATAGTTCTTCGGTTAGTGGTTCTACGACCATATTCAGTACACCCTGTGTTTTAATTTTAATTGTTGAATTAACTACCAAAAGCCGCAGCCCAAACAGCATGAGCTACTTCCGGCTTATCAATGCTGTTGTGAGCATCGTCATCTTTTTTGCCATTTAAATTACGGATAAATTCGCTACTTTCTAAGTTGTAAACTTTACCCGCTTGGAAATTGTAGGGCTTGTCACAGGGGTACATTTTGAGGCTGATACTTTCGTTAATCCCCTGAATACCAAATGTGCCAATACTGCCATATTCAGGAAATTCCGACTCAGTACCGGCAAAGTTAATATCTTGACCTTGGAGCCTACCAAGTACACTGGCTGCTGGATAAAGTTTGGTCACAGAACTGTCGTGAATCGACCGAGTAGTAACAATTGGGCCTGTAACTTTGCGTTTATTGATAATAGAAGAAAAACAACCAGGTAAATTTTTGCGGCGGGGAATATCAGGACAGTAAGACCAAAGTGATAAAGCACCTTGAATTAATACTAAAGAATCAACTGGGCGGACTAACTGACTATTGTCTTTTCCAGCCACAATTGAAGAAACCATAATACATCCAAAACTATGTCCTACCAAATGAAATCGGACTGTTTTAGCGGCAGCTTTTTGCAGTTGAGTTAATAACTTAAAGCCACTGTTACTACCAATTTCCCGCGCCCGTTCTTTCATCTTCCAATAGGAGAGATAACCTAAAACGTCCAAAAATGGATTAGTTTTAGCTTGGAAAAAATCACCAATTCCAAAACTGATTTCTTGGGTTTCTGGTTCATCTGCTATCAGAGATTGATAAATATTTGCTGGGTTTAAGTTGAAAGATGCGTTATCTTCTTCTTCACCGTTTAAAGCAGCTTCCTTGATTAACACCTCATAAGCTTGGTTCACTTCCGGTGGTAAGCTTTCTGGCGGGTTGGCATATTCTATGGAAGCTGCAAAAATTGTTCTGAGTGCATCACGGGCTGCTTCTGTATCAGCTACATCTTGGGCATATTCTTCAATTAAATTATTTAACTCTGATCCCGATGTGTCGTAGGATGTGGGTTGAGCGTATAAGTCTTCATTCCCCCAAGGTTGACTCGGCCAATGTAACCCAATTAATAAGGGGCGAAATTCTTGGTTTTGTGACTGGCGTAATTCTTTGATTTTTTGGATATCAGTAGAGTTACGCCCCATAGCTGTTATCCATTTGGTGTACTGTTCTTTAGCGGCTGGAATGTCACCCCTCCATCCGTGGCTAATCAAAAATACGTCTGTTATGGGTTCAGTTGCTAGTATATCTACTAACTTTTGACTCATGAAACCAGTGTCTTCTAAACGTTCATTGCCGTTAGCATCAAAAGCAATGAGATAGTAGTCTAACGATAAGTTAACATTAGTAATGTTTACAGTTTCAAGTGGCATGGAACAATTTTAGTGTGGGTGTAATTTTGATATACTGCACCAAGAAATTTAGCAAGCGATCGCTCACCATTGATACAGCTTCATAAGTGGTAGATGCACCGCATAGGTAGCATTGCAATACTCATCGAATTTTTAAATTCGTCATCACATATACTTAGTTATGCCTACACACTTAAATACACCTTAACCGTAAAAAAACGGTGAACCCTCAGTGATAATACGTGGTTTTTCCCGAAAGTTTTTGCAAAAAATTATTATCTTTAGTTACGATTTATACAATAAATTATTCCGTCAGAGTAAAATCAAAGTCACAGCACTTACGCAGTGATAGAGATGGAATTCGCGGCTATACACTTTATATAGATGATTAAGCGGGGCTTGAGAAAAGTTGGTGATACTAATACCAATTTGCAATTCGCAATGACGCGATGCTCGTTCCTCGCTAACGCAATTAAAAACTCTAGCTCCAGTAAGACTTTCCTGATTTATATCTGTCGCATTCTTCTTTCAAATTGGTATAAGTTGCTTTCAGAAACAGTATCCCTACTCCCTACTCCCTACCTACTCCCTACCTACTCCCTACCTACTCCCTACTCCCTACTCCCTACTCCCTACTCCCACTCCAAATCATTGTGGTCTTAAGTCGTTAGATAGTTCTACGATACCCCTAGAGCCATCAATTCTGACCCGTTGACCATCTTGCAACAACCAAGTTGCGCCTTTAACATCCATCACCGCCGGGATACCATATTCACGGGCGACAATTGCGCCATGAGATAATCTACCGCCAACTTCCGCAATCAGCCCACCAGCCCGGACTAACAAAGGAGCCCAACCAGAATCGGTGTAAGGGACAACTAAAATGGTATCGCGGTCAATTTGGGGCAAATCTTGTAAGTTTCGCACTACTTTGACTCGACCTTCGGCTTGTCCGTGGCTGGCGGGAATACCTTGTAATATTTGGTCAGAGTAGATAGGAGAAGGTGCTAGGGGATGGGGTGGTGTATGTCCGTAAATCAAAATCGGGACTTGGGGAATTTTGCTATCTTCGAGAAATTGCGATCGCCGATATTCGATAATTTCTGGTAAGCGTTCTCGCAATGAGGTATCAGCTTCGGCAATTAGCTGTCTAATTTCTGCCATTTCTAGGAAAAAGATATCGCCCACCTCTTTGAGTAACCCAGATTTTAACCAAGTTTTTTCAATGGCGACAAATCGCCAGCGCAATTCTGCCAACAGGCGGGAATAAATCTCTGTCACCCTGCCTTTAATATCCACCCGTTCTTGGACAAAGCCACGCTTACGTTTACCCGATAAAGCCCGGTTAATTGGGTCAATATCGCCTGTTTCTGGTTGATTACCTTGAATTAGTTGCACAAATAACTGCTGCACTGGGCGGGGGTCTTCTTTCCAGGTGGGAACAGCAATGTTAGTCCCGATATCACTTAAATAACCGTAATCTTCCAGTAGTTCGTTAAATTCGTAAAGAACTTTTTGACCTTCTGGTGTTTGTTCTAACTGTTCAAATACTTGGTCTGGTTCAAATTCTGTTAATATTCTTCTCGCATCGGCGGCTAAAGCACTGAGCGATCGCAAAGCAGCAACTTCTGGTGTCACACTATTATCAATCTGTCCATCTTTCACCCGAAAGATGCCTTGTCTAATAGCGGCACTCAAAGGCGCTAAAATGCTGTAATAAGTGCCACGCCGCAGTAATTCTAAGTTAAAATCTATTCTCTCTAAGATTTGCGCTGGCTCCATCTCCTCAATTGATTCATGGGCTAATTGCGATAACCCAGGAATAAATAACTGGCGGTAGTCGTGCTTAAAGTCTTTGTCTAAATTCAATTCCTGTTTCAACAACTGCATTAATCCTGGGAGATTCTGCATTGTGGACTGCAAAGGCGGCTTACTCATTTTTGCGCCTCTGGTGAGAAATTCCAAACTTTCCGGCGGTAAACCCATCCGCAGAAAAATATCTCCTAAGAGGGAGGCATTAAAATAAGCCCTAGAGTAGTGCAGGGTGGCAGTTTCCGTAAAATCTAACCCAGAAGCGCGATCGCCTAACACAATTGTGAAAATATCTCCCCACACGCCACAAGTTAACGGGCGATTAATTGACCAAGTTAAAGGATGAATCACTCCCGGAATCACTTCGGCGGCGATTTTCCTTGTCCAGATTGGTAATAAGGTAGTAATTGGTCTGGCTTGTAACACCCACAAAGTTTGACCGTCATAACACCACTCAATATCTTGGGGTATGCCGTGATAACGTTTTTCAATGCGGTGGGCG
Organism: Anabaena sp. FACHB-83; assembly: GCF_014697485.1. Lineage (NCBI taxonomy): Bacteria > Bacillati > Cyanobacteriota > Cyanophyceae > Nostocales > Nostocaceae > Anabaena > Anabaena sp. FACHB-83. The sequence continues at coordinate 175,453 of NZ_JACJRY010000003.1, forward strand.
AGATAAGCCACTTGTTTGAGGATGGCTTGGGGGACTTGTCCTGTCCCTTCGATGTGAATTGAAGAAATATTATCTGTCTCGACAACAAAGGCGCGATATTGTTCGGGTGTGACTTGTCCAGAGACGACTTGAATCGGACTACCGGGTAAGGCTTCAATTAAAATCGCATCACCTTGCTGGGTGATGGGATCACGGGTAAAGGCCACTCCCGAATAGACGCTTTGGACTTGCTGCTGCACCAACACAGTCATTGCTGTTTCTGGTAAACCGCGATCAATCCGGTATTGTACCGCACTGGGATGATTGTAAGAATCTCGCACTTGGGCGATCGCAGTTTGCAATTGTTCTTTACTGGTGACACTTACCACCGTTTCATACTGTCCGGCGGCGGAAGCTTGTTCGGAATCTTCCCCAACGGCTGAGGAACGCACAATTAAGGGTGATAAATCGGAAGGTTTGAGGAAGGCGATTACTTTTTCGGGATCTGCACCGGGGACAATTACCCAGCCCTTGGGGACAGGATAACCCCAACGCTTAATTTGAGAGAGGGTAGCGGCTTTTTGTCCGACTATTGCCCCATCTAGTTCATTATCTAAAGTCAAAATTGGGCGATCGCTTTGCAAGGTTGCTAAGGTTGCTTGAGTATTGGTCTGGGCTGATTCTACTGGTAAATCTAAGTCATCCGGCATTTGCCGATAAATCCACCCCAGCAACACAGCTAAAGCGATCGCAGCCAGAATTCTGAACAAATCATCAGAATGCAAAACGATTACCAGTAAAGGAAACAGCATTAATACTCCGTACTTTACTGGTTTTTTGGCACGAAATACTAAAAATGTAGTGATTGCTAAAAAACTAACAAATACTGTCACCAATGGATCATGAATTAAAAATCCCCAAGCAGCATTTGTTGTTCCCGCCCCTTTACCTAACCAAAATCTCCCTAAAACTAAAGCAATTATGGCGATAATTTCCCAAGGTGAACCATCTGGGAAAAAAATCCGAGTCAGAAAAACGGCGGCGATTCCCTTTAAGGCTTCTGAGACTACCGCCAAAAGCCCTACCCATGTGCCGCCATGATAAAAAGCGGCTGAGACGCTGATGTTTTTTGTGCCTATCTGTGATAATTGCCTACCCGTCAACCCGTTGGTGATCCAGGCGATTAGCGGTATGCCGCCTAATAGGGGGCAGGCAATTAAAATAACTAAGGCACCCCAAAGTTCAAGCATTGTTGATGTTTGATTTTAGATTTATATTGCATCTAAAATCTCAAATCGCAAAATCTAAAATTTTTTGGAAGTTTTTTCTCAATTTTCGAGGCACTTTATTAATATGTCTCAAATGGACACTGGGCAGAGGCAGCAATCTAGGTTTTGCTAAAATTCTGCCCATATCCAAATGAACACTAATTTTTCAGAACTGGTTACTTAATTTAAGGCATAAGCAGCTTGCAGCGCCCAAATAATTAGGCCAGCAATCGAACCCAATAGCAAAACTGTAGAAATAGTCACTACTTTGGGGGAGTCTGCACCCTCAAATTTCATAATTCCTCTATTTAAGTCGGACATCGCGTTTAATCCTCCTTCGTTAGAGTCCTAATTTGTCCGTTTTGATTGTAGTCCTTCTATTAGCAAAACTAGTTAAGGTTCTGCTTTTATTTTGTTTAAGCTTTGCAACGAATACATCCCTAATTTTACTTACGTCGCTAGTGGTAGTAGTTCAGTTTATACAAATCAGGTAGGAGTAGTGGTTCGGCTACGCGGTAATCGAGCGAAGCGATGCACTGAGCTTATCGTTCGCGTAGCGTCTCCGGTAGGAGAAGTGTCGAGATTCACCGTACTTATTACTGTACACTGAGCGCAGCCGAAGTGTGAGTGCTGAGTACTCTTTTTCTTACTCAGCACTTTCAAGTAAATCTACGAGTTGATATATTTATCTTTTTTTAAAGAAACACTGAAAAAATAGCGTATAGTTAATTACTTTAGCTGGACGAATATAAATAATTTATAGGTGAGGATTTAGCAGTGAAAGTAGTCATATTCATGATTTTGGTAGTGATAGTGCTACTGGTAATTATTGAGATTGGGTTGCGATCGCTTTTTGGTTTTGGTAATCCCTTAATTTACATTGGCGACCCCCAGATAGGTTACTTGTTAGCACCAAATCAAAGCACGCGCCGCTTTGGGAATCGTATTGAAATTAATGAATTTTCGATGCGTAGCAGCCCCATCGCCAAAATCCCTGCACCGCAAACTTTGCGTGTCCTGTTGTTAGGAGATTCCATTGCTAATGGTGGCTGGTGGACTGATCAAAAAAACACCATCTCCAGCTTAATCATGAATTCCCTCAAATCAGAGATTGCTGACAAATATCAGCAGGTAGAAGTTTTGAATGCTTCGGCTAACTCTTGGGGGCCAAGAAACGAATTAGCTTATTTGCAGCGATTTGGCAATTTTTCAGCCCAGGTAATAATTTTATTAATTAATACTGATGATTTGTTCGCCCATTCTCCCACGGCTTTACCAGTAGGACGCGATCGCAACTATCCAGCGACGAAACCGCCTTTAGGATTAGTAGAAGTATGGCAACGTTATGCAACTAAACAACAGCCCATTCCTGAATTGCAAGCACTCCAAGCCGAACCAGGCGATCGCGTCGGTGTAAATTTAGAAGCAATCAAACAAATTCAACTTATCACTAGTCAACACCACAGCAAATTTCTCTTAGCCATGACTCCCTTACGGCGAGAACTTGGTAAACCCGGCCCCTTGGATTACGAAATCACTGCACGTAAAAGATTGAGTGAGTTTACCCAAACCCAGCAAATTCCCTATATAGATTTTCTGCCACTATTTAATCAAACAGACAACCCACAAGCTTTATATCATGACACCATTCACATGAACTTACAGGGTAATCAATTTGTGAGTGGAGTGATTGAGCGATCGCTTTTAGAAGTTTTGGGACAAGCAAGTCAATTAGGACTTACACAGTGAGACAAAAAATCAAGGGTGTAGGTGTTCAAAACCCTTACACCCCTACAACCTTACAACCGTCTCCACCAAATATAAAAAGCGCCAGTTAAAGCGGAATCAAACTGGCGCGATCGTGTTATCGGTTTGTTAGCGTGTTATAAACAAAGTGAATTAAACAGAAAACAAAGCTTGATTTCTTAAGAAATGACTTGCTTTCCGTTATCAGTTTACCTAAAACAAATTACCTTAGAAAAACTACGGTTTTTCTAACATTTTCCTTTAGGTACAAATTATTGCTAGGATAGCATAAGCATCAGAAAGACTGAGAATCTCTCTTAGTATTTCTTAATGTATTGTCTAGATAGTAATTTAATTTACTAAATAGATTTATATAGCAACACCAATTGTTTGACAAACATCTCTCTCCCTTGTCCACCTTGTCTACCTTGTCTACCTTGTCTACCTTGTCCCTCTAGCACTTTTAGTTCACATCTCAAATAAGATAAATTTATAGGGCTTTCCTCCTGCCTCCTAAAAAAATAACCTCCGGGGTCAATTAACCACTGGAGGAGATGAGCAAAGACATTTTGTGGACTAGTCTAGATATAAATTTAGCTCCATTAATTAATCAATGCACTCCATCTTAAGAACAATTAAAGGTTAAGTTGATCAGTGATTTTGATAACAATTTTATTAACTGCTTATTTGACTGTTTTTGTCAGGAAGTACAAGATAAATATCAAATATTCGTAAATATGGCTGTAGTTGTTTTTACGATTGGTTATAAATAATTATAAACCCAATCATTCTAAATATATATTTGCCAAAACTTTTGGGCAGATTTCCCTGATAAATCAGAGGTTTGGCATTTTTGATATATGTGGATATCAATATACAAAGCTGGGGGTGATTGTGGGATTTAGCCATTCAGTTGTACAATAATTTATAGATGCGATCGCTCTTCACTATTCACCTTACAGCAAACTGCCTTTGAGCAATTGTTAGCATCCTGTGGTAAGTTGAGATGCAGAGGGAATAGATAAAGAGCCTTATATTTATAGACAAAGGGAATATCTCGTAAAACTCGCTCTAACAAGAGTTAACAACTCTAGAGAGTTTACCTTTGGAATCTGCAAAATTAACACAATTTCTGTGTATCGAGCTCATCCAACTAAGTATTAATTCATTAGTCATTTTGCTGCTTAAACTCATCAATATTCATGACTAATGACATCACACAAACTCTGCAAGCCAATGTGCGACTTAGATAGATAACAGCTTCAGCACAAATAATGCCACATCCTTTGTTGCTAGGTAAATTAACTAGCACAAATCCTATCTTGCTAATTTCTCAACAATCTTCACAAATTTAAAATTTCCGAGGAGTCAATGACTTTCACTAATTTTACCAAAGCCAACAACGTATATAAACACCTGGAACCAGAATCGCCTTCATCACCAAAGATGGTCTTGAAAAATCCTGCCAAAAGTGAACATTATCACAATCGAGAACCGAGAACCAGCGCCTCAACAATTAACGGATTAAACCGTGGGCGAGTTGCTATTTTTATCGATGGTGTTAATTTATTTCACGCAGCTTTGCAACTAGGAATTGAAATTGACTATCTCAAATTACTTTGTCGTTTAACCTCTGGTTCGCGGCTATTACGGGCTTTCTTTTACACAATAGTGGATGTTAATCGCCCTACTCCCGCACGTCCACGAGCGAATGACAAACAACAAGGCTTTTTATTTTGGATGCGGCGAAATGGTTATCGAGTAGTTACTAAAGAAGCACAACCGACAGACAATTCTAAAAAACCTAATTTGAATGTAGAAATTGCTGTCGATATGATCACTTTAGCACCCTATTACGATACAGCCATATTAGTCAGTGGCGATGGCGCGTTAGCTTATGCAGTGGAAGCAGTGACTAGCAAAGGTGGTCGAGTAGAAGTTGTGAGTTTGCGCCCCATGACTAGTGATAGCTTGATTGATGTGGCTGACTACTTCCTTGACTTGGATAGCATTAAACAGGAAATTCAAAAAGACTCCCATTTAGGTTACAACTATCGATCGCTTTCTAATTCTCACCTGTAAAATCTGTTACTCATCACCCATCGCAACTTTTTAGAGTACAATGCAAGCCAGGAAATAACTCTGCGTATTCCATTGAATTTTGAACAGCGATGGATATTTTAATTGTTGAGGATGAAGCTGAAATTGCTCAGTTAATCCAACTGGCTTTAGAAAAAGAAGGATTTTCTTGTCGTGTTAGCCGCGATGGTGTAAACGCCTTGCGGATGTTTCAGGAACAACCACCTGATTTAATTATTCTCGACTTAATGATTCCTGGGTTGGATGGCTTGGAAGTTTGCGCCAGAATTCGCCAAAAACCTGGAAGCAAAGACCCTTATATTTTGATGTTGACCGCCAAAGGCGAAGAAATCGATCGCGTCATCGGCTTATCTACTGGTGCTGATGACTACATGGTTAAACCCTTCAGTCCCAGAGAATTAGTCGCCAGAGTCCGGGCGTTATTGCGGCGGAGTCTGCGTCAAGGCGGACAACATCAAGTTACACGAACGCAAAACTTTATTGTAGATATTGAACAACGCACCGCTTCTCGCCAGTTAAATTCTCAAGAAGCAGAAATTCTCGACTTAACCAACCTAGAATTTAATTTATTAAGCACCTTTGTCAGCAACCCTGGGCGAGTTTGGAACCGCACCCAACTAATTGATAAACTTTGGGGTGATGATTTTTTTGGTGACGAGCGAGTTGTTGACACCCATGTAGCAAGGTTGCGGAAAAAAATTGAGCCAGATCCTGCTAACCCCTCGTTTATTAAAACTGTTGTTGGGGTAGGTTATAAATTTGAAGACTCTCCTGTAATGTGAGCGTGATGAAAAAACTTCGACTGCTCCCTTCAACGCTCCCTTCGACTTCGCTCAGGGAGCGTTGAAGGGAGCGTTTGCATTGTTTGGTAGAGAGAAGATTCCTTGAACTTTGCGCCAAAACTGTTCCCTGAGCGAAGTCGAAGGGAACAATCTGGGTAACGACAGAGCAGCGTAAGTCAATTATTATGGCTGACACGCCCTGAGCGTTTGCGTTGTTTGGTAGAGAGAAGATTCCTTGAAATTTGCGCCAAAACTGTTCCCTGAGCGAAGTCGAAGGGAACAATCTGGGTAACAACAGAGCAGCGCAAGTCAACATCATGGGTGACACGCCCTGAGCGTTTGCGTTGTTTGGTTGAGAGAGCATTCCTTGAACTTTGCGCCAAAACTGTTCCCTGAGCGAAGTCGAAGGGAACAATCTGGATAACAACAGAGCAGCGCAAGTCAATTATTATGGCTTACATGTACATTCTTGAGTGTGTTGATGGTAGTTATTATACGGGTAGTACAAAGAATCTTGAGCGGCGGTTGTGGCAACATCAGCAAGGTGAAGGTGCAAATTACACGGCAAAACGCTTGCCTGTAAAGTTGGTTTTCTGTGAGTATTATCAGTCTGTGGTGGATGCTTTTGAGCGTGAAAAACAAGTGCAAGGTTGGAGTCGGAAGAAGAAGCAAGCTCTGATTTTAGGGGATACAAATTTGTTGCATAAGTTAGCTGAATGTCAAAATGAAACTCATTACAGCAGGTTGGCTGGTTTTGACGGTTTGATATGATTAATGCTCTTATATAAGGATGCTCCCTTCGACTTCGCTCAGGGAGCGTCGAAGGGATGGTTTTGGTGTTTTGCGTACTTTGTTGCAGCTTACGCTTTCACTTTATATAGCAATCCTATCTGAGTTGTGAAAAATATTCTTTTTAACGTAGACGCGAAGCGGCTTCCCGAAGGGTAGGACACAAAGAAGGAGAATAAAGAGAAGAAAGAAAATTTCACAAATGATTTAGGATTGCTATAGTCATTCATAATTACAAATTGAGATAAAGCTATTTTTACTTTTTAAAATGAGTTGGCGTTGGACAAAATCCTTGCCTTTGGCATCACGTTTATTTGTTTCCCACTTGGTAGTGATGATTGTGGGGGTAGTCAGCTTTGTGATTATCAGCAAAGTTTCGTCACCACGTTTTTTTGTGCTGCACTTAGAGAGACTACAAAGCCAGGGATTAGATTTAATTAATGTTCGGACTGAACTAGTAGAAGGCTTTGAAACAGCTTGGCGACGCAGCACAATTTGGTCGGTGATTGTTGGGACTACGGCGGCGGGAGGATTGAGTTATTGGGTTTCCAAAAGAATCATGCAGCGTTTAAGTGAAATGGAGCAAATTACCCAAAAATTTGCCGTTGGTGAGTTAGATGCTCGATTACCCCTGTCTGATATTCCTGAACTAAATCGCTTGGGTACTAGTTTTAACCGTATGGCTGCAAGTCTAGAGGGTGTAGAAGCACGACGGCGAGAACTGATTGGTGATATGACTCATGAATTGCGGACACCACTAACAGTTGTGCGTGGTTATTTAGAAGAATTGGCAGATGGAGAAATAGAACCATCGCCGGAAATTTATCGACGTTTAGCGAAAGAAACTAGACGCTTAGAAAGATTAGTCAATGATTTGCAAGAACTTTCTAAAGCAGAAGCCGGTTATTTACCAATTAAAATACAGGCAATAAATCTGCGCCCGTTGTTGGAGTCTTTAGTAGAAAGATTTAGCGAACAATTGTTAGAAGATGGGCCTGTGCTGCATTTGGATTTTCCCGCACAATTCCCAATGGTATTGGCGGATGTCGATCGCACTGAACAGGTGTTAGTCAACTTACTCGGTAATGCCATCCGCTACACTACCAAAGGTAAAATTACTCTGCAAGCTTGGCCAGAAGCCTCGAAACTTTGGATTGCTGTGATTGATACAGGTATTGGCATTTCCCCGGAAGATTTACCCCATGTATTTGAACGCTTTTGGCGAGCTGATCAATCACGCGATCGCCATTCGGGAGGAACTGGTATTGGTTTAACTATTTCTCGGCATTTAGTTGAATTACAAGGTGGACAAATTCAGGTAGAAAGCGAATTAGGAATTGGTAGTACATTTAGTTTTTGCCTACCTTTGGCTTAATGGCTGTTACAAAGCTTTCAAATAACTAGCTTTATACTCAGCACTGTCACTCAGCACTTTATTTGTACAAAGAATTGACACAAGGTAGTCGCATGACTGTCATACTCAATTGATAGCTTGAAGATATGCAAAATAAAGTTTTAATTCATTTTTGATATGACTACTCTTGTTCTGGCTTCTTGCTTAGTGAGTTTGCTAACTGTTTCTGGATGGGCTGCGATCGCCTATTTATTTCCACCAAATCATTCCCAAGATCCATAATGGGAATAATCAACTACCATCCTCTTCCCAATTTTCGCTACCTAACAAGTCAATAATTCTATCTCTGAGCAGAAATTCGTTTTTTTCTAGCTCAAGTTCAAACATACACCATTCACGTTCAGGGATATACTTACATAATGCGTAAATTGGTCGCTGACGGCTAATCAGTCCCTTTTGAACTAATTGACGTGCTTCTTCTTTAATCAGTTCAATGTCGTATTTAACAGCAGTATCCATAATTAGTTCCTTTGTTTATAATCAATGAATTAAATGCCAAGACAAACAATACTTGGTCTTTATCTTAAAGGTATCAAAAAAAGTTGAGAGAATCGTGAGGAAATACATCAATCAAGCTAACTAAAACTATGTAATTGATGAGATTAGTTGAAATTCGTAAACATATATAATTAATTTTGATTTTCATCAAGTCACAGGTAAATATATTCTGAATATCCACACTTTGCCCAGAATGACATATTTACAGAAGCTTGTGATCAGCCTCTAGGTAGAGCAGATTCAGAAAATTTTACGTAGATTGATTAAATTGATACAATGATGAGCTATTCTTCTTGCTCTAAGGCGAACTTTGCTTGTAGAAGATGTTGTTGAGCTTCTTCACTAACGGTAGGGTATTTTAACTTGAGTGACTCTAATTTAGAACAGATAATATCAGCAACTACCATCCGCATAAACCATTTGCGATCGGCAGGAATAATATACCAAGGCGCATGTGTAGTACTGGTGTGATGGAAAACCTCTTCATAAGCGGCCATATAATCTGACCAAAATGCCCTTTCTCGGACATCATTAACTGAGAATTTCCAATTTTTTTCAGGAGCATCAATTCTTGCTAAAAATCTTTTTTTCTGTTCTGCTTTCGAGACATTCAGAAAAAATTTGAGAATCACAATTCCATTATCTACTAAATATTTTTCAAAATTATTGATTTCGGAAAAACGCTGTTGCCAGATTTTATTACCTTTTGGCAAGTGAGGAAGTTGCTGCTTTTGCAAGATTTCTGGATGAACGCGCACTACTAATACTTCTTCATAATAAGAACGATTAAAAATGCCTATTCTACCTCTTTCTGGCAAAGCTTTCATTGAGCGCCATAGGTAATCATGGTCTAGTTCTTCACTGCTGGGAGATTTAAAACTAAAAACTTGACAACCTTGGGGATTAATCCCAGACATGACGTGTTTAATTGTGCTGTCTTTACCAGCAGCATCCATCGCCTGAAAGATAATTAGCAAGGCATAGCTGTTTTGGGCATACAGAGTATCTTGAAACTTAGCTAATCGTTCAATATCTGAGCGTAATTTCAGTGTTGCATCATTGCGGTCATGGTAATTAGCAGTATACCCAGGGTCATAATCTTTTTGCAGAGAAACCTTAGTACCTGGCGGCACAATAAAAGCATCATGATTCATGTTAAATAAAGTATGAAGTGTAAAGTCTGAAGGTGCGATCGCCTATATAGAAGTTGCATTCTATAAATTATGTAGAGAAGTTGTACACAACATCTCTACAACAACCGATAAATTGCATCTTCATTTTTAGCTTTAATTTATACCAACCTATTTAAAATTTCTTGGCTTTTTTAGCTTGATGGTTGGTCGCATTGTTTCTCGACCAATCATAAACATTCCCGCTATCCCGAAGCAGACAAACCAAACATATTGATACCAGTATTTGTGAATCTGTCCTACTGTACTGAGTTCAGGATGTAGGGTATTTAAGTATAGCAGCAACACTAAAATCATCAATGCGCCAAAACCCACAAAGCATAAACCCACACGTAGCCGCACGGGTTGTAATTCCCAGTCAGTAATTTTTTCTAGGTCAATTTCTGCCAATTCTTGCAAAGATGTTTCCGCAACAGTTGAGACTTCTTGCATTCTGTTACTCAACTTTGGGGGTAGAATCGGCACTAACTTTGCTACAGCAGGGCGACGTAGTAAAGCCTCGGTATCTCGTAACAATTCTAGCGGTTTACGTGCCGTTACTGATTGAGCAAATTCTGTGTTACTTGGAGCAGTTGTGGTGGTAGCTTTGCCTTCAAAATCCATAGCAGGCTATAGAAGTAAGAGGATACAAATAGCCTAGCGAATCAGTTGGAGTCACGCAAATATCTTTGAATTTCTCACTTATGGGTAGCGGGTGTGGGGAGAGAAGGGAGTGTGGGGGGAAAGATTTCTTCACCATCCTCCCACACTTCCCACCCCTCCCACACCTCTGGATTTCTCACAAGAGAGAAATCCAGGTTTCGTATTTGTGTCTTGATGGTTCAATTTCGCCATCAAGACAGATATACAAAATCTACGATGCTGAAGATTGTAATTGTTCTAATCTCGCCAGCACTTCTTGACTGTGAACGGATGGGTTAACTTTGACAAAAGTCTCGCGCAAGATTCCTTCTGGGTCAATAATAAAACTGTGGCGCATCGAGACAAAGCCAATCCAAGAACCATAAGCTTTGCTCACTGCACCAGTGGTATCAGCTAATAAGGGAAATTTTAATCCCTCAGAATCGCAAAATTCAGCATGAGAATCGACATCATCAGCACTCACGCCAATTATTTGCGTATTTTTGGCTAAATATTTGGGTAAGTCTTGCTGAAAGCGTCGTGCTTCGATAGTGCAACCAGAGGTAAAGTCTTTGGGATAAAAGTACAGTACTACCCACTGACCACGCAAGTCAGCTAGAGAGATTTTGCCGTCGCCTGTATTTGTTGGCAATGCAAACTCTGGCGCAGGTTGATTTACTGCTGGTAGTTTACCACCCAGGGCGTTAGCCGCAGGTGAAAAGTTGAACCAACTAATGAAGGCAAAGCAGCTGACAAATAATATACTCAAAAAATTGCGCCGTGAAATCATGGTGTAGACCAGAATTACAACTTTACATAAGTTTACAATTCTTGGTCACTATTATCACTTGATTCGGATTCACCAGGGGTATCGGTGCTTTCGATGTATTGGCTATCAAGAAGAAAAGCACCTCTATTAAAGCGGATACCCCAATAACCTCCAGGACGGCGGTCAAGGACTATACCTTCTTCACCAAGAGTTATCACGTCTGGGGGACGTAACATTGGCATCGGGTCGGCGGTTTTGACGTAGGGTGGTAGCGCCACGACTTTGACTTTGCTACCAACAGCGAATTCTTTGGTCATATAAAAAAAGCTAGAAGTTTGAATTAACTCCTAACTTTATCCTAAAGGGGTTGCCAATTTTGTTATTAGTTGGGAAGGAAATTAGGGAATGCGAAAGGAGATGGAACTTCTCCCCTCTCGCCATCTTCTGCAAGGAAGCTTAAGTAAGTAAAAAGTCAAAAATCAAAAGTTAAAAGTTTATTTGCTAACAGAAAATATTGCTTGTACTTCAGTCAGGGGTAAGTGCCAAACTAATTCCGGTTGCCAAGTATCGGGGTCAAAGTTGGAGTGACGACCGCGCTGATATGCTTGCCATAATCTTTGCCAAGCAAATGCTTGACGAGAATCGAGATTTTTATAAATAACTCTTAATAGCCCTAAGCCTAATAGAACATTAAATAAGCCGAATTTTGCGCCTAATAAAAATGCTTGTACTTCTGCTTCGCCTATGGGGTCTGCACCGTAACCAGTGAGGACGTGAACGCCATCATGAAGTTGTTTGCGGCGCATACCTGTAGTGAAAGGTTTGAGGTTGTGTGCATCAAGAAAATCAACCCAAGCTTGACCAAAACTACCAACAGGTAGCGATCGCAATTTTTCTACATAAACAATTTGTGGCACATTTTTACCGCGTGCTTCGGTAATGCGATCGAGTTTGTCTAAAAATTGTTGGATGGGAGGAGTTGATTTGGAGGAAGCAAGATCAGTTTGCATAATTCTGAGATGAAAGTATTAATGGGGGTGGGGAAATAATGCCCACCCTGGCTAAATAACTAGTCGTGCTTATCGCGGTAGATGGTACGAGAGAGACGATTTTGACGGCGGTTGAGTTGTCTTCTTTCTTGAGGAGTTAGGTGTCCGTCACTACGAATATCCCGTCTTCTGGCAGCTTCTAGGGATGCTTCTCGCCGTTCTAATTGCCGTAATTCTGCTCTATTGATTGAGCCATTTTTAACACCGTGATAGATGCGCTGCTGCTGATTAACTTCCCGTGCATAGATTTCGCCAGCAGATGCTACTGTAGGTAAGAAAACAGCAACAGCACATATAGCAGCATAGGTAAAGCGGTTCATAAAATAACCTTGTAAGTAGTTATTGTTGTGGCTCTCAATTTCAAGGCTGATTTGCCAGAATTAGCTATTGGGTTGACGGCGTTGTTGACGGCGTTCTTTACCTTCTTGGCGTAATTGCTGAAGTTTTGTTCTTTGTTCGGGAGTTAACACTGCTTCAATTTGTTGTTTGGAAGATTCACGTATTTGCCGGATTTGGGTTTTTTGCGCTTCGGTTAAATTCAAATCAGCAAAATCCTTACCACCTCTGCGTCCAGCACGCTGTCCTGGTTGACCTTGGTTTGCTTGTCTTTCGGCGCGGCGTGCTTCCATTGCGGCTTTGATTTTTGCCTTTTGTTCTGGAGTGAAAACGTTTTCAACTTGAGTGCGGGTGTTGCGTTGAATTTGCTCAATTTGGCTCTTTTGTGCGTCATTTAAACCTAATTCTGCCCAAGGGCCTTTTTTACCTTGCCAGCGCCCTTGTCCTTCTGCTTGGGCTACTAACAGAGGAGAATGGGAGAAGGCTTGAGCTTTGACAGCTAAGGAGGTTGTTGTCAGAGTTAGAGCGATCGCACCAGCAATGAATGATAATGACTTAAGTTTCATTTTGTACCTTGTTTTCTGTTCCGTTTGAGGATGTCATCATCATAGGAATTTACTCTTATTCATTACATGAGGCGAAAGTCATGGTTACACCCATGACTTTAGTCATGCTTTATTTTTCTGCTATTTGAGTAACAATAACTAGTAATTTCAAGTGACAACAAAAGGCGGGATTAGGTATAATCTCGCCCTTTTCTACTAAAGCTCTAACGCTCATATTGCTATGAACGAACCTATTCAAATTCACAATCATCCCTTTCGGTTTTTACTATATTTAGAATGGATATTGCTGACTCTTGCTATTTCATCATCTACTTTTCCTGACCATTCACCGCGATTTGCGAATCAATTTCCTGAACTGACGATTGGTTGTTTAATTATCTTTGGGGTGATGGGTTTAAGAATCCCTACAGGTAAACCAATCAATAAGATAATTTATACGGCGATTGAGATTTTATTACTATTTATTACGGGGATGTTTGGTGGGCGAGTGGCGCGGTTATTTCCATTTATATATTTAATTTTAGTCACCCGTAGTTGTTTAATTTTTCAATTACCAGGGCGTTTAGTTGTTACTGGTTTATCTTTTAGCTTATTTTTAATTACTTTAAATTCTCGCTTACCCAAGGCTATACCGCCACAAGCCCAAGAGCGATTTCGGTTTATTACCTTCAATACAGCATTATTATTTGGGTTAAGTTTGGTTTTCGTTTTATTATTAATGAATACAGTTTTAGCCGAACGGCAGAGTCGAGAAAAACTAGCGATCGCTAATGATAAACTCCGCCAATATGCTTTACGAATTGAAAATCAAGCCACTTTAGAAGAACGCACCCGCATCGCGCGGGAAATTCATGATTCTTTAGGACATTCTTTAACGGCTTTAAATTTACAATTAGAAACGGCTTTAAAATTATGGAATGCTAACCCAGAAAAAGCCCAAACATTTTTAGCTAGAGCTAAAGAATTAGGTTCTAAAGCTTTAAAAGATGTGCGTCAGTCCGTTTCGACGATGCGGGCTAATCCCTTGCAAGAAAAAACTTTAGAACAGGCAATATCTGTACTTTTAGAAGATTTTTATCGAGCTAATAATATTAGTCCACGTTGTTTTATTAATTTAGATTATCCTCCACCAACAGATATTAATATTGCCTTGTATCGGATTATTCAAGAATCATTGACTAATATTTCTAAACATGCACAAGCAACAGAAGTCATCATCGCCCTCACTAGTAATAAACAGAGTTTACGGTTGATGGTGCAAGATAATGGTAGAGGTTTTGATATTCAGGAAAATACCACTGGTTTTGGCTTACAAAGTATGCGTGATCGCACTTTAGCATTGGGAGGAGAATTTAATATTCATACTAGTCCTAATTTTGGCTGTCAAATTACCGTTGATATTCCTTTATTGAGTTTAATGCCATGATTAAAGTCTTATTAGTAGATGACCAAAACTTAATCCGCCAAGGGCTAAAAGAATTATTAAAATTGGAAGCAGATTTAGAAATTGTTGGCGAAGCTGAAAATGGTAAAATAGCTGTAGAATTAGCAGCAAAATTACAACCAGATGTGGTATTAATGGATATTAGAATGCCCATTATGGATGGTGTAGCAGCTACCAAAGAAATTCATCAACATTATGAGAACATCAAAATTTTAGTGCTGACAACTTTTGACAATGATGAATATGTTGCGGCGGCATTACAATATGGAGCGATGGGTTATTTACTCAAAGATACACCCTCAGAAGAATTAGCTGTGGCAATTCGCGCTGTTCACAAAGGTTATACTCAATTGGGGCCAGGAATTGTGCAGAAACTCTTAAATCAGTTTCCGCATGGTATCCCAACACAGTCAGAACCTGTACCGCCGAGTTTAACTGAACTCACACCCAGAGAAAAAGAAGTTTTAAAGTTAATTGCCACAGGTGCGAGTAACCGCGAAATTGCCCAGGAATTATATATTTCCGAAGGGACGGTGAAAAATCACGTCACCAATATTTTGAATCGGTTGAGTTTGCGCGATCGCACTCAGGCTGCTATTATTGCAAATACATTTTTAGCTTATTTAAATGAGTCTGATTAATCCAGTTAAGCCAGCCAAACCAATTATTGTTTAAATTTAATACCCAACAGTCTTCAAATATCTAACTTTCCCTAAACAAAGCCAAACATTCATCTTTTAACACACCTTTTGTCACTTTGATATTTCTAAAAGACTTGGCGATGATCTCATCACAAAAAACATGAATTTGTGACTGATTCATAGAGATTAAATCTTGGATAGAACCCCCATAAATAATTTCTGATATACCAGCCCAAATGCAAACTGTTGCACACATAGGACAAGGTTCACAAGTCGTATATATGCTGTAACCCTCTAAAGAAGGGTTTTTTAGTTTATTTGTTAAACTGCGAATAACATTCATTTCTGCATGGGCAGATGGATCATTATTTCGTTGCACAGTATTATATGCTACCTCAACCACTTCGTCATCCTTGACAATCACAGCACCATAAGGCCAATCACCTTTTTTGGCAGCTTCCAGTGCGAAACGCATAAAATATTCTTGGTTCATTATTGTTATTACTAGTTAAAAATCAAGCTCAATCATATTCCACAGAGATTAAATTTCAGTGAAAGTTTTAAAGGTCGAAAAAATATGTTAATAAGTAGAGAAAAAACAGAATTTTACTTAACAGACTTGGAAACACCTACTGGAAAATTGATTAATCTGACAATTGCAGCTTTAGTGCTAATTTCGTCAGGAATTTTTGTTGCCCAAACTTATAATATTCCTTATAATGTTAGATTACAGCTTGATTTTATTGATACTGCTATTCTAGTAATTTTTGCAGTAGAGTATATTATTCGCCTCTGGAGTGCTGAAAACAAGCTAAAGTATATTTTTAGTTTTTATGCAATTTTAGATTTAATGGCGATATTGCCATTTTTCTTAGGCGCAGTAGATATCAGCTTTATTCGCCTGTTGAGATGGTTTCGGATTTTAAGATTAATTAGGTTTATTGATCAGAAATTTTTGTTTGCTAGTGTCAGCAGCGAAGATAGTTTAATCTTCGTGCGGATATTGTTTACATTATTTGCGATTATTTTTATTTATTCGGGGTTAATTTATCAAGTTGAACATCCAGTCAACCCGCAAGTTTACACTACATTTTTGGATGCGTTTTATTTTTCTGTTGTCACGATGACGACTGTCGGGTTTGGGGATGTCACACCAATTTCCGAAGCAGGAAGATTGTTGACGGTCTTGATGATTTTAACAGGTGTCACCTTAATTCCTTGGCAAGTGGGAGATTTAATTAAGCGGTTGGTAAAAAATGCTAATCAGGTAGAAACGGTGTGTTCCGGCTGTGGGTTAGCTTTTCATGATTTAGATGCAGCTTTTTGTAAAAGATGTGGGACAAAATTGAGAATTAAAAGTGGGGAGTAGAAATTAAATTTCTCTAATTTTCCGTAGCAATAGTATATGGAATTGTATAATTTTCTCAATCAATCCTTACAGCAAAAAGAGTTGAATCTTAACTTATGGATAAATTATTACTTACAATTATAAGTATGTTGCTGATAGTGACTATTCGTAGCCCCTTGAATAACCCAATTGCAAATATGTATGGGCCGCACTTTTTGGTGTTTTATGCTGGCATTATTAGTGTAACTTTATTGGCAAGTTACTATAATTTAAAGTTTGACGCAACGGCACAATTACCTTTACCATCGATTCCTACCAATCCTGATCCTTATAAAATTGCATATTTACGTGGTGGAGAAAGTGAGGTGATAAGTTTGGTAATATTGAATCTGCTTCAGGATGGTTATTTGCAAATTAATCAAGATACCATAGAGCAATCAACTACATATTCTTATCCAGATAATTTATCGCTCATAGAGCGCCAAGTATTTGACTATTTTGTGTTTCCAAAATTAGCTAGTCAAACACTCAGTTACACAATTTCAAACACAATTATCCACAAATACTGGTGTGAAACTTACGAAGAATCGCTACTAAATGAGCAACTCTTACTACCCAAAACCGCCAGAGACTTAGCAAAGAAAATCAGTGTTTTGGGAAGTTGTATTATTTTGGGATTGGGTGGTTATAAGCTTTCAATAGCATTGCTTAAAGGATATAACAATGTTTTCTTTCTCATTATTATCGGTCTAATTTATTGGATTATTTTTATACTGCTCTCTTGTCCATCCAGACGAACTCAACTGGGAGAAAGGTATATAAAACAACTTCAGCAAAGTTTTATACAACTTAAAAACAAAATCATTCGCACCATATCCGATGACAGAAATGACACAGATTTGAATATGTTGTTGCCTGTAGCCATTTTTGGTGTAGGAATCTTACATGGAACTTCCTACACGGATTTTGCAAAAATTTTCGCGCCATTATTCACTAGCCATGATACGGGAGGAAGTGACGGTGGTGGTGGTTGTGGTGGCGGTGGTGGCGGTGGTGGTGGTGGTGGATGCGGTGGTTGTGGTGGTTGTGGTGGTGGCTAAAACTGAGTGTGATATACTACTGAGTAGAGTTGAAAAAGCGAGATGAATTAAACAACCGCTACCAAAATTTTGACAATTAATTGTTCCTAACAAGGAGTAAAAGTAATGGATACATTACTGCACAATTTCGTTGCAGATATGTATGGGCCGAACTTTCTGCTATTGTATGGTATTGTTATTGCCGCAACTTTGTTATTGTGTGGACGATTAGTCCAAGATCCGACAAAAAATCAGCCTTTACCGCTAATTCCGGCTGAACCAGATCCTTACAAAATCGCTTACTTGCGTTCTCAAGCAACCGGAATTGCTCATTTAGTCTTATTCAACTTGATTCAGCAGGGTTATTTGCAAGTTAGTGGACAGACTATCAGTAAAACATCAGATCATCCTGACATATCAAATTTACAACCAGTCGAACGGCAAGTTTTTGAGAAAATTTCTGAACCTGCTACGGCTAAAACATCTTTGTGGTTAGCTACCGAGTGTGTACAACCATTCTGCATTGCTTATCAAGAACAGTTGGATGATGAGAAATTACTGTATGCAGGTAAATGGCAAATACGTAACGTTCAATTTGGCTTAGTGGGGGCAATGCTGATTTTCAGCTTCGGTTGTTATAAGCTGCTGATAGCCTTGCATAAGGGACGCTACAACGTGGGTTTTTTGATACTCATGGGGGTATTATCGATTATCTATCTGCTGTGGTTTGTGAGTCAGCCCCATCCGCCCCTAAGTCATCTCGGAAACATGTATCTGCAACAACTCCAAACCACCTTCAACCAACTGCGCGAAACTTCTATCGTCAACAACAACTTACTGGTATTAGCACTATTTGGTGTTGAGTCTTTGGCTGGAACTGCCTACGATGCTTACTATAAAGCGTTCTTGCCGCCAGCTTATTCTACAACAAGTAGCCGCAGTAGTTCGTCTTCTAGTAGTTCCTGTAGTAGTGGTTCTGGCGGTAGTTCTTGTAGTAGTAGTTCATGCAGTAGCGGGAGTTCTTGTGGTGGTGGTGGTTGCGGCGGTTGTGGTGGCGGTTGTGGCGGTTAGAGAGAATGTCATACAACAGGCTGTCTGAAAAATTGAGACGGAAAGAATGTTAGATAAAGCTGTACCAAGCACAATTACAAAATCGGTAATACTCAAGTTACTGATTATTTCAGTGGCGATAGGTTCAGTGGTGGCGATCGCTAAAATCATACCAGACACAAATGACTCTGAATTTCTGCTGTTTTATGGTGCTGTCGTGACTGTCACAGTGCTAGTTAGTAGTTGGCTAGTGCAAGATCCCACACAAAATCAACCTTTACCGTTAATTCCTCTTGAACCAGATCCTTACAAAATTGCTTACCTGCGTTCTCAAGAAATCGGAGTCGCTAAAGTAGCAGTGATGGACTTGTCACAGCGCGGTTATTTACAAATCACGGAAGAGTTGATTCAGCAAGCAGAAAATCATCCTGATGTATCTCTGCTAACAACAATACAGCGTGAAATATTTGATTGGTTTGCTACACCCACAACACCAAGAACATCTGGATGGTTATTAGCCAGACAATTACAGCCACACTGCACAATTTATCAGCAGCAACTCCTAAATGAACAACTGCTAACTTCCGACAGCCTGAAAACTAGAACAGAGTTAATTAGCTGGATAGGGGCTTCTATCATTGTGGGGTTGGGCGGCTTTAAGTTGGTAGTAACTTCGTTACATAGTCGCAATAATATGGGTTATCTCGTGCTGATGGGAATATTCTCGTTTTACTTTCTTCAGAATGCCTGTCAGATAACTCAACATAGAAGTCTACTAGGGGTAGAGTACCTGAAACAACTGGAAGCCACATTCAAGCAATTAAAACAAAAAATTCAAGCTGATATCCCTGAAGCAACCTTCGCCCAGTTAAAACAAAAAGTAGAAATTGGCATTCCATCGGAATTAGAATACAAATTGGCTGTCGCACTTTATGGTTTTGAATTACTCGCCGGAAGTCGCTACGACAGATTTCAAAATATTTTTGTACCTGTGATAAATACCGCCTACAAGCAAAATAGTAGTTCTGGTGGCTGTGGTGGCGGTGGCTGTAGTGGCGGTTGTAGCGGTTCTTGCGGCGGTGGGTGTGGTGGTTGTGGTGGTTGTGGTGGAGACTAAAAAATGATGTTATCTCAACTTCCTAGTTTGGGTGTCGGGTTGGGTTTTCGAGAACCATTCAAAAGTGATTTGTTTCTCAACCGTCCACAAGTGGACTTTTTGGAAATTGTCGCGGAACATTATCTTGATGCACCAGTACAAAAACAACAAGAGTTAGAAATACTGGCTGCACATTTCCCGATAATTCCCCACGCCATTAATTTGTCGCTGGGTAGTGCGGAAGGTGTAGACACAAATTATTTACGCAAACTTGCAACCTTAATTCAACAACTTAACCCGCCTTGGTGGAGTGAACATATTTGTTTTACTAAAGCTGGCGGTGTGGATATTGGGCATTTGTCACCCTTACCTTACACCAAAGAGGCGGTAGATATACTCTGTCGGAATATTGCCGAAGTGCGACGCTTTGTTGATGTGCCGTTAATTTTGGAAAATATTACTTATATGGTAAAACTTCCTGGTGCAGAGATGAGCGAAGCGCAGTTTTTGGCGGAAGTCGTAGAACGTGCTGACTGTGGGTTGCTGTTGGATGTGACGAATTTACATACTAATGCGGTGAATTATGGTTATGATGTCCAAGATTTTTTCAATGATTTACCTTGGGAACGTGTTGTACAGTTGCATTTCGTCGGCGGACATTGGCATGATGGTGTATTAATTGATAGTCATTCCCAGTCAACCCCTGCGGAAGTTTGGCAAATAATGGCGGAAGTTGTCGCCCGCATTCCCGTTAAAGGGATAGTTTTAGAACGGGATGAAAATTTACCTCCGTTTACAGAAATAGTCCAAGAATTGCAGACAGCACGAAAGATTCTCATACCAAGTTGCTTGGGTGGGTGTGGGGAATAGAAAAAAACGAACCGCCAAGTCGCCAAGAACGCCAAGAAATCGTAGATACAAATTAAATACTTAACAGCTTAGGAGTTATCAAAGATGGGGTTAGCACAAACCCAGCAAGTTTTAGCCCAGCTTTACACCAATACTGAATTTCGAGGGCGTTTTTTTGCCAACCCGCAAGCGGTGGGTGTGGAGTTGGGTTTGAGTGATGATGAAGTACAAAAGTTAGCCGAAGTTTCATCACAGGAAGTCAATATATTTGCCAATTCTCTCAAGTGGAAGCGGTTAGGGGAAATACGGGAACTGTTACCCAGAACTGCTAAGGTGTTGGGCAAAAATTTTAATACCTTGTTTTGGCGATATGCGGAAACTTATTTACCCACGGGAATAAAAAAACATCGGGATGATGCGATCGCTTTTGCTAACTTTATGATTAAGGTGGCGCAAAATGAAAACTTAGAACCTGCTTGGATAGGTGATTTAGTCAGGTATGAAAAAACTTGGCTGTTAACTTATGAACCTGGAATTTGTTTAAAATTTTGTTGGTTGCGTTACGCCATCCATCGTGATTTTACTGCGAAACCAACTTTGGCAATCTGGTGGCGTTGGTCGGGGCGATCGCAGTTACGTCATATCATTTTATGATATTGTCTCACGCAGAGTCGCAGAGGCGCGGAGAGTATCAGGAGTTGTAGATTAGTTTACTCATGAATAAAATAGACCGTCAACGGGAACATCAAGCCAATGAACGAACTTTTCTCGCTTGGTTGAGAACTTCCATCGGTTTAATTGGTTTTGGTTTTGCCATTGCGCGATTTGGTCTATTTTTACGCCAATTAAATACGGCAATTACGCAACAAGAACCAACAGTACATCCGTTATTTAACTCGGAGAATTTAGGAGTTGCTTTAGTAATTGTGGGAGTAAGTGCGATCGCTCTAGCCGCGTGGCGATATAATCAGGTTTTCTGGCAAATTGAACGGGGAGATTATCAACCCAATCGTTTACCTGTGTGGATACTCACCGCAGTGGTGATGATTTTAGGTTTACTGAGTATTCCTTTATTGTTTTTACGCAATCATCTGACACCACGCCCATCTTCAATATCACCCCAGCCCCAAACTAAAAATATTAACCCAAAATAATTCATGATTTATTTATGACCATAGACATATTTAAATTATGACTATTGGCATATTTTTCAAATTAATTTTGTGCTTTTAAATATCAGCCGCTAAAATTTTAGAATAGATTAATCAGGCATATAAAGCTGTTTTGAAAACTCAAATCAGTTCCCGCACCTCTACCCCCACAAATCAAAAGCATCTATTCAAAAGTCTTGAAGAGAGATTGTTTCTGCCCTTGAGTACATCGTTAATAGATATTATTAAATAAAGTATTTCGGATGAGATACTAAGAGCATACAATCACTATTTAGAGTCAACTCCAAAGCCCGCAAGTGGTCAATCAAATATTATCCTAACCAGGGATAATCCTACCTACACATATTGGATTTTCCAGTTGGATGCAGCTAACACCAACCACCAACTTCCAGGCTTTAACTATTTCTAATTAGTACCACAACGCTGTCTGATAGTGCCGTTTAAAGGCTAGGACTACAATTATGAGTCAAACCTTTGCAACCATCGACGGGAATGAAGCTGTTGCCCGTGTTGCTTACAAATTAAATGAAGTAATTGCTATTTATCCTATTACTCCCTCTTCCGCGATGGGTGAATGGGCGGATGCTTGGTCAGCAGAAGGTCGTCCCAATCTTTGGGGTACGGTTCCCAGCGTTGTGCAGATGCAAAGTGAAGGTGGTGCGGCTGGTGCAGTTCATGGGGCATTACAAACAGGTTCTCTGAGTACCACATTTACGGCTTCTCAGGGGCTATTGTTAATGATTCCTAACCTCTACAAAATTGCGGGGGAACTCACTAGCACAGTTGTTCATGTGGCTGCACGCTCATTGGCTACTCATGCTTTATCCATTTTCGGCGATCATAGTGATGTGATGGCGGCGCGGGCGACTGGCTTTGCCTTGTTGTGTTCCGCTTCAGTGCAAGAAAGTCACGACTTAGCCCTCATCGCCCATGCAGCTACTCTCAAATCAAGAGTTTCGTTTATGCACTTTTTTGATGGGTTCCGCACCTCTCATGAAGTGCAGAAGGTGAAATTATTGGCGGATGACGATATCAAATCGCTCATTCCCGACGAGTTAATTTTAGAACACCGCGCCCGTGCTTTGACCCCAGACCGCCCTGTGTTACGCGGTACTGCCCAAAACCCTGATGTTTACTTCCAATCGCGGGAAGGCGCAAACCCTTACTACAACGCCTGTCCAGAGATTGTCCAGAACATCATGGATCAATTTGGCGATCGCACAGGTAGATATTACCGCATTTTTGAATATCACGGTGCTGAAGATGCGGAACGGGTAATTGTCATCATGGGTTCTGGTTGTGAAACTGTCCATGAAACAGTTGATTATCTCAACGCCCGTGGGGAAAAAGTCGGCGTGGTGAAAGTACGCCTCTACCGTCCCTTTGATATCCAAAGGTTTGTGCAAATGTTACCAGAAACTGTACAAGCGATCGCGGTTTTAGACCGCACAAAAGAAGCAGGTAGCACCGGCGAACCACTATATCTCGATGTGGTCGCAGCTATCCACGAAATCTATGCTGAACGCGGTAGTGGTAGAGACAAGGTTCCCTCGGAAATTGTCGCTGCCCGTGGTAGTGGCAGAGATGAGGTTCCCTCAGAAATTGTCGCTGCCCGTGGTAGTGGTCGAGATCAAGTCCCACCGATGATTATCTGTGGGCGTTACGGCCTTTCCTCCAAGGAATTTACTCCTGCAATGGTCAAGGCCGTTTTCGATAACTTGTCTCAACCAAGACCAAAAAATCATTTCACTGTGGGTATTCACGATGATGTTACCCACACTTCCCTTTCCTTCGACCCCAACTTTTCCATCGAACCCGATAGCGTTGTCCGGGCAATGTTCTACGGGTTGGGTTCCGATGGGACGGTGGGGGCGAATAAAAACTCCATCAAAATTATCGGTGAGGGAACCGATAACTACGCCCAAGGTTACTTTGTCTACGACTCGAAAAAATCCGGTTCCATGACCGTATCTCACCTGCGGTTCGGGCCGCAACCGATACGGTCTACTTACCTGATAGACAAAGCCAACTTTATTGGCTGCCACCACTGGGTATTTCTAGAAAAGGTCGATGTACTGCAAGGGGCGGCAACTGGGGCGACAATTTTGTTAAACAGTCCTTTTGATAAAGAGACAGTTTGGCAAAATCTCCCCGTGAAAGTCCGACAGCAAATTTTAGATAAGCAGCTGAAATTGTATGTCATCAATGCCAACCAAGTCGCCCGTGAAAGTGGCATGGGAGGACGCATCAATACAATTATGCAGGTGTGCTTTTTTGCCTTAGCGGGGGTATTGCCACAAGCGGATGCGATCGCCAAAATTAAAAAGGCGATCGAAAAGACTTATGGTAAAAAAGGCGCAGATATTGTCCGTATGAACCTGCAAGCGGTCGATATGACCTTAGATAATCTGCATCAAGTCAATATCCCCACCGCAGAACAAGGTAAATGGCTAGATGAGGAATTATTCTCGACCAATTCCTTACCTGTGAGTGCGCCCGAATTTATCCAAGAAGTCCTCGGTAAAATCATGATTTGGCAAGGCGATGATTTACCTGTCAGCGCCTTACCAGCAGACGGAACCTTCCCCACAGGCACAGCCAAATGGGAAAAACGCAACGTCGCCCAAGAAATCCCCGTTTGGGAACCGGATGTCTGCGTACAATGCAGTAAATGTGTGATGGTTTGTCCGCACAGCGCCATCCGTGGCAAAGTATATCAAGAAAGTGAATTAGCTGATGCACCATCCGCCTTTAAGTCGGTGAATGCCAAAGATAAAGATTTTAATCATCAAAAATTTACTATTCAAGTTGCTCCCGAAGATTGTACAGGTTGCGCTATTTGTGTAGATATTTGTCCTGCTAAAAGTAAATCTGAACCAACGAAAAAAGCCATTAATATGGCGCAGCAACTACCTTTAAGAGAACAAGAAAAGCAAAACTGGGATTTCTTTTTAAACTTACCCAATCCTGACCGCAGAAATTTAAAATTAAACCAAATTCGTCAACAACAATTACAAGAACCCTTATTTGAATTTTCTGGTGCTTGCGCTGGTTGTGGTGAGACACCTTATTTAAAATTATTAACACAATTGTTTGGCGATCGCTCAGTTATTGCCAACGCCACCGGCTGTTCCTCCATCTACGGCGGAAACCTCCCCACCACCCCTTGGACAACTAACGCCGATGGACGTGGCCCGGCTTGGTCGAATAGTTTATTTGAAGATAACGCCGAATTTGGTTTTGGTTATCGCTTATCAATAGATAAACAAGGCGAATTTGCCGCCGAATTATTACAACAAATCAGCAGTGAAGTAGGCGACAACCTCGTTCATGCCATCCTCAGTGCCGAACAAAAAAACGAAGCCGATATTTGGGAACAACGAGAAAGAGTTGCATTATTAAAAGACAAATTAGATCACATTTTAACTTCAGAAATTGATGCTAATTTAAAATCCAAAACTTGCAATTTAAAATCTATTGCAGATTACCTCGTCAAAAAAAGCGTCTGGATTATCGGCGGTGATGGTTGGGCCTATGATATTGACTTTGGCGGTATTGACCATGTGTTAGCCAGTGGTCGCAACGTCAATATTTTGGTGATGGATACAGAAGTATATTCTAATACTGGCGGTCAATCTTCCAAAGCCACCCCCAAAGCAGCCGTAGCGAAATTTGCCGCCAGTGGTAAGCCTGCACCGAAAAAAGACTTAGGCTTAATGGCGATGAACTACGGTAATGTCTACGTAGCCAGTGTAGCTTTAGGTGCAAAAGACGACCACACCCTCAAAGCCTTCTTAGAAGCCGAAGCTTACGACGGCCCATCATTAATTATTGCCTACAGCCATTGCATCGCCCACGGCATCAACATGACCACCGGCATGAATCACCAAAAAGCCTTGATAGAATCAGGGCGGTGGTTGTTATATCGCCACAATCCCCTATTAAAAGAACAAGGTAAGAACCCCTTGCAATTAGATATGCGCCCTCCTACAACATCTGTAGAAGCATCCATGTATCAAGAAAATCGCTTTAAAATGCTCACCAAGAGTAAACCAGAAATTGCCAAGCAGTTGTTAGAACAAGCACAAGCCGAAGTTGATGCACGTTGGCAAATGTATCAATATTTAGCACAACGTAATATCTAGATCATAAAAACCTGTTTATTTGACATAAATTACTCACCTGCAATTTGCAGAATAGTTGTATACAACTGTTCGCTGACACGAAAATCCGCTTGTTCCATTAATTGGTCAATAAGCGGTTTAACAATTGGAATTAAATTATTCCGTTTAGCTTGTACAAGCACTCCCAATAATCCAGTCACTTGCAAACCATAACTTTTTGCTACTATACGCCCTCGACGTTCATCCATTAACAGTAAATCAGCTTTAAGTTCTAAGGCTAAGGCGATCGCTTCAGCTTCACCCAAGTCAATATTTTCTTGACTTTCCTGAATTATAATTACTTGTTGTAAATCTTTAACTGTCTGAGTTTGAATCCAGGCAAAGGTTTGCACTTCCATAGCACCAGGAACAAGTTTATCAACAAATACCATTTCGTTGTAAACTGCTGCTGGAATAATAATTTGATTGTAAAGTTTTTGCAGCAAATCTAACTGCGCGATCGCTGCCAAATTTGTAATAGGTGATGTATCACTAACAATAATCACAATAGCTTCATCGACTGCAAAGTTTTTATATCCGCTTCAAAATCTTTTACATCATAATTAATACAAAGTCCACGCTTGGCAAGTTCATGTTGGAATTCAATTACTGTCAATCCCGTCCAAGTACGAGCTTTACCGCTACTAATTTTTTCTTGCTTGTAAAGCATAATAGCGATTTCTAACTTTAATTCATCCTCCGTCATTCTTGCGGCGCGGAGAATATCGTCAGGGATTACAACGCTCATAGGAAATGTGCTTGGAGTTATTTACTCTACAATTTTAAAATATGTAGAGTAGAAGTATGAGATAGTCAGACATCAGCTACACAATCTGTAGAATTATCCATGTATCAAGAAAATCGCTTCAAAATGCTCGCCAAGAGAAAACCAGAAATTGCCAAGCAGTTGTTAGAACAAGCACAAGCCGAAGTTGATGCGCGTTGGCAAATGTATCAATATCTGGCAGAACGGAATCCTTAAAACCAACGTCTTTACTCTGGGGATGCGGAAAGCTTTGAATTTGACCTAAAAATCTGTGAGGATAAGGCCAATTTTTCAAGAGTGATATTCAGAATAATTCTGGATTTTACTTTGAATTCGGTAGTTATACAGAAAATTTACGTATAATTAGGTAGTTGGATAGCTTTTCCTCCCTTTTTTTAGCGTGAAGTAGCTTGACGATGAGTACAAATTTGAATGGTATACCTCAAACAGTCATTTTCTTAGAGCAAGTAGCTAAGAATAGCCGTCTTAATAAACACCAACACTTTAATGCTGCTGAGAGAAATCTTTTTTATAATAATATTTTTGGTTCGGCGGCAATAGTTATTAATGTAATTTTAGGTTCTGTGTTATTTGTAACTGTTTCCAGCAATCTCCCAGAGTTTGCAAAGTGGGCGAGTGGATTTATGGCTATGATTGCTGCTGTCTGTGGCGGTATACAAACCTTTTTTAACTTTCAAAAGCTTTTTGAAGGACATCGAAGAATTGCTAATAACTATCTTGAGCTTCAGCGTGAATGTGAACAACTTTTAGCAGCATTTTCTGATCAGTTAATTAATCTAGAGCAAGTAGTTAAAGAAGTTGAAGTCATCAATAAGAAGTACAATACTATCAATAGTGATGCAGAAGTTTTCCCAACAGGAGATAAGGATTATCGTAAAGCTAAACGGTATGAAAAAGAAAAACATTTGGCTTGATGGGAAAAAGGTATATAGAGCAAAAGTATGGAATATTTGTGCCAGCAAAAGATATTTATCATGATACTGTAAAACGAGCTTTGCAAAAGGATGGATGGACAATTACCCATGATCCATTTCCCTTGCAAATTGGTAAAAAGCGTTTGTCGGCTGATTTGGGTGCAGAACTCCTTATCAGTGCAGAGAAGGGAATTCAAAGAATTGTTGTTGAAGTGAAGAGTTTTGTCGGACAGTCTGATGTAAAAGATTTAGAACAAGCACTGGGACAATATATTTTGTATCAGCAAATTCTTAACGAAATGGGAATTGAGAGAAACCTTTATCTAGCCATATCTCAACAAACATTTAATAGCGTATTCACTATAGAATTAGGACAGGTATTACTTAAGAATCAGGTTGTCAAGTTAATTGTCTTTGATGATGAAAGTGAGGCGATTGTGCAATGGATACCAGATTAAAATACCAGAGCATTATTAAATATGTCCTTCAAAACCATGCAGACTATCGTGCTACTCTGCCTGATGGTTACACCTGTCAAGTTGTATTTGATGATGAACGAGGGCAGTATTTAGTTCTAGACATGGGTTGGAATGGTGATAAATATCTCCATGCAACTCCCATTCATATTAGTTTGATTGATAATAAAGTCTGGATTCAATCTGATGATACAGAAGAAGGTGTTGCAACTGATTTAATGGCAGAAGGTATATCTAGAGAAGATATCGTACTTGGTTTTCGCCATCCAAAAATCCGGCAACATACAGGTTTTGCCGTGGCTTGATAGACAAGTGTGGTTGTGAAATTGTCCAATTACGAGAACAAGGTAATCACTAGAATCTTTCAAAAAACACTAACGCCAGTGCTTCAGTCATTTTTGTGTCTTAGGTATTGAGTCAGCAACCTAAAGCAGTGGTCATCGTTAACCCCTGGTAGCTTGTCTTGTAATGCAGCATAAGCATCTTGAGTCAAAAGTATGGGGTATCCTATCTCAAAGTCATCAGTGTTCGATGATGTGATTTCACCTAATTGATCTATAACTCTCAAGATTGTTTCGCTAACAATTGTTGTATCTAGTGAACCCACAAGTCGCTGTAATTCTCTCTTGGTTGATTCCGTTAGCCAAACTCTGATTAAGCCTGTATTCAAAACCTCTCCAATTACAGTGAAGATGTAAAGATTTGGATCAATTGGAGATGGAATATCAAAGTAAGGTTGAATTTTAGCACCTGCTGATGTCGTGACAGAGTATCTTTTCTTGCCAGTTTCTCTTTCATAAATCCATAAATTTTGACTTTGTTTTCTAGAACCGCCACCTGAAGGTCTCCATTCTGCATAGTAATCATCTGGATTAGGAATGAGCATTTCTTCTTCAAAATATAAAAATTGTCGTAAGCTTTCTTGCCAAAGCAACCATCCAGTTCTCATGTCAGGAATACCAGAAGATTGGGCTTGCTGACTCACCTTATTTTTCCTTTGATTAATCAGTTCACCATATTGTGTTAGGACATTACGCATAACTTGATTTGGATCTTGATCATCGACTGGAATGCGGATTGAGCGGGTAGCTGCTGGGTGCATTAAAGTTGTACCACAGGCATCTCTTAAATCAGGTTTTGATCGATAGCAAAGCATCTTATGCTCTACGCCTAGAAGATCATACATCACATCAATATTTAAATTAGACCACCCAGCTTTGGGGATTCCTTTTGCACGACAGTAAACATCTGCCCAATCTCCTTCCTCAAACTTTCGACCCATCATATAAGCTACTTTAATAGCAAGATAGGTCTGAGCATCTTCATATTCTTTTTGGGTAAAGGCTGGTAATGTTCGAGGTCTGTGCATCTGTGTATTCTCTAACTTAATTTTATCGACGAGTTCTCGAAAAGATTCAAAACTAATCGAAATTAAACTGTCTTTGATAGCTGTAGCTAACCACTTAGAATATAAACGTCGATAGTCAAACTCAGGTTGACGTGCAACATGGAGAAAGCTTTTAGTAAAAGTTTTTTCTTGAGCCAAATATTTTTTGATAAATTTGATGATATTTTGCTGTACTATCTGGTCATTATTTTGCTTTATCTGTATGTTTTTTTGTGGATATAATTGAATATTGTCTAATTTTTGACAATGCAATATTAAATCGTAGCCCACAGCATTATCTGACACAAACATCTTAAATGTGCCATGCTTTTTATCGAAGATTTGAGTTCCTTTAATTTCAAAACCTGCATCTGCTAAAGCTTTTTGAATTACCATCCATACTTTTTCCGATGAGTTATGAAATGCAACAGTTAACCAACTCTTATCTTTTAAGACTCGTTTAATCTCCATAAAAGCTTTAGTGAGAAGATTCTGATAATCTGCATAACTTTTACATTGAACAGAATTGACGATCGCTTCTTCTGTATTATCTGTCCATTGTTGCAGCCAACTTTCCCAAATCAGATTCATTTCCGAATAATTAATGTTCGCGCCAAAGGGAGGATCTGTGAACACATAATCAATGGATTTATTCGGTAATTGGCTAAGGCTACAAGCAGACTGAGTACTGACTTGAACAGTACGGGGAATATGAGCAGATTCTCGAAAATACCAACTAATTGTTGCAGCTTTTCTTTGAAAAGTTTGAAATACATTCTGCTCATTCATGATAGTTGGTACATTGAAATTTGCGGTATTTCCACTACCACCCCAAAATCTAAACTCACTAAAAACTGTTACACGTTGGTATAAAGATGTTAATGTAAACAAAAGCTTTTCTCGAATTTCTTTATCTGGCCAATTAGATGCTTCTTTCCAGAGAAATGCCATTGCATATAAAGCTCTACGGGTATAGCATTGGTCGATTGTAGTTATACCAGCAGAGATAGGCTGGCGGGTATTTACCCCGACTGGAATCTTATTTTGTGGGAACCAAAGATTTTCGGGAATTAATGAACTTTCTATTGAATCGATCAGATGATAATCAAAAGTGTCCAAAGGAACGCAACTTTCTTTTAGGCGATGTCCGCAACATTTGTACCCAATAGCTACAGGGTAACGTTGAGTTCGTTTAAGATTACGTTTTTTAAGTAAAGCATTACAGTGAGGACAGTTGAATTCTTTTTTGATTTTACTTTCTTTAACAGAAGGTTTTTCATCACGTCCAACATCCCAAAAAATAAACTCTCGCTGACAATGATTACAAATTAATCCGTAACTCCAAACAGTATATAAAACATTTGTTTCTGAACCACATTCTCGACAGTGAGTGGTATATAATTTTTTTTGCAGTTGTGCTGCACGATTTAAAAGAGTGTTAACTGCATTGAGATAACAACCAGAATCAATAGGAGTATTAATGTTATAAGCAATAAAAGCTGCTGCTGGCGATAGATCAGATAATAAAGCTTTGCGTCCGAGTTCTGTTGCTGCTACTCCAGTCATACCTGAACCACAAAAAGGATCTAAGACGACATCTCCAGGATTTGTATAATGTTCAATTAAAGGTTTAATTCCTTGTGGTGGAACTTTAGTATGATATGTATGAGCGTCATAAACATAAGAATTTTTACCAGCAGTGATATCTTTTAAAAAAGGTTCATTTACTGTTTTAGAAGGTTGATTAAAATTAATTATCTCTGTAAAATTGGGATTTAATGTAAAACTGAAATTTGCATTGTGATGATAATTAGTTAACTCTAAATTTATGTGTGAGTTTTCCATCAGTTAGCAGGAGATATATAGCAGTAAACTTACCAAATCTAGCTGCTAGTTTATCGATAAATGTAGCCTTTTAACAAGGTGTTGACGTAATTGTATATAGAGGATAGCAGATATATCTAAAAAAGATATCCTGCATAGTTTAAGTCATCCCAAAATACAGCAGAATACAGGTATTTATAACTCTTTTGTTACCTTCGGCAGAGAATAATCCGAAACTCCTAGTTTTAAGTTTCTTCTCAAAAAGGGTGTTTAAATGATAAAGTGGGCTGGCGATCGCTCAATTCATTAATTTGTTTAGCATTCATCAGTGGGTTAGTATTTTTCTCTCCCTGTCATAACAAAAAAGCGACAAGAACGGGAGATAGTTCTTGCGTAAGTTCTATTTATCAATCCTAAATGATTTAAAAACCTATCTCTACCGCCTATCTACCTTATCTCCCTCAATTAGAACTGCCATACTCCATCCCATTAGCCTCAGCGTAACGGTGCATAAAACGCATAAAGCGTTCCCAATGATCATCTTGTTCAATTTCAAATTGGCATTCTACCCGTTGTAATTCATCACCCTCATCACCACCAAAAATAAACTTAGTTGAAGAAGGAGTTACGCTAATTTCACCTTCTTCATCAGTTAACAGTAAGGAATTTAAAGATGGTTTTGTAAAACTATTAAAGCCTTCTAAAGCTTGTAATTGATTAAAAGTCATAGCGACAATGCGGTTTCCCGAAACTTTGCCACGTCGCAAACTCACATTGCTGAGTTCTTCAAAAATGCCTGCAAAAAACTGAATTGTGGGTGGGGTAGATGTCATGAAAAATGCCAAGTTACAAATTTATCTTGGGGGATAATACTGAGGGTTAATGGCTGGTGATTGATAGCCAGTCATTGGGATGTTATTAGGGACAGTAGGATTCATTATAGGTGATTGATAACCACTCATGGGCATCATCCCAGTAGTATTCGGTACGGGAGAACTAATAGCTGGGGATGGATAAGGATTTGTGGGGATATTGTTATTGATTGTATTTGCTGGGCTACTTTGACTGAGGTTTTCGTAAGTAATCCGAGAAATGGAACTAATGAGTTTTTCGGCACGGGGGTCGTTATTTGGGCGTTTGACCATCAAGGAAATGATGTAACGCTTGCCATTGGGAATATCCACTAAACCCGTATCTGCCAACATTGTGCCAATATCACCTGTTTTGTGGTAGATTCTGGCACCTGCACCTAAACCAGAAGGTAGGAGATTATCTCTTTCGGTACGACGCATAATATCCAACATAATATCGCGCGATCGCAGACTCACAAAGTTACCTTGATTCAGCATTGCCATCAAGTTACCCAATTCTCTGGGACTGGTGATGTTTGTACCTTGTAAATCTGGCAATTTATTTTTAATTACTGTTGTGGTTAATCCCCAACTACGAAAACGTTGATTTAATGCGTCTATGCCTCCCAGTCGCGCAATCAGCATATTTGTGGCTGTGTTGTCGCTGATGGTAATCATTTTGGTGGCAACTTCCAAGGCACTATACTGTGTGCCAACAGGCTTAAATTGGAAATTCCCCGAACCACCAGCTATCATATCTTGCTGCATGGTCAGCATTTCATCTAGGCGAATTTTGCCTGCATCAACATCTTGGAAAAATGCTACCAAAATCGGGACTTTAATGGTGCTGGCGGCAGGAAAACCAACGGCAGCATTAATATCTACATAGCCACCATTATCTAAATCAACTAAGAAAATACCCGGTGTGAGGTCTGGGGTGGTAGCTGCCAAATTCTGCACAGCATTTTTGAGTGGAGTAATTTCTTGGGACAGGTATAAACCGGAAGTTGGCGCTACAGGATTAGGGGTGCTTTGTGACTGAACTTGGCCAGAATTATTAGTATTTGATGACACGGGCGAGTTGGAATTGATGCGAGTAGCCGGGTCGAGAGCTGATAGTACTGTACCAACGATCGCACCCATACCGACTCCCACAATTAACAATCGCAGGATATATAACATCGTTCTCGCCATTGGCTTGAGCCGTGTCTTTTTTGACACTCTTTTAGTTCCTTTGGGCTGTGGCGGCTTTTGTACCCGCACTGTTTTTACCTTAACAGTGTTGGGGTACGGGGGTGGAACATAAGCGGGTTTTCTGGGGATGGGTTTGACAGCCGTTGGCATGACTAGCCCTGGTCTTGGCCGGGGAACTCCGCCCATTGCGATCGCGCCTGATGCCAGTATCTGTTCTCTACCCACAGGTCGTTGCTGTGGCTGGGGAACTTTCACTTTTTTTGGTTGTGCTTTTGGAGCTTTGCGCGATCGCGGGCGGCCATTTACGGGTTGTCGCCGCGAGAAAGCTCTTAGTTTGTCACTTGATTCTGTCACTGGTACTCCTTGTGACTCACTCGAATTTTTTCTTGCAGACTTCCGGCCTAAAACTGACTGTTCATACAGCTTGATGCTGAAATCAACGTTGACTACTCAGTAGTGTGTTTAGTTTAAGCCATATTATCTATTTTGAGGGAGATTCCGTATATATTAATCGATACATCATAAGTTTTCATCATCATTACGATTGTTTAGCACCCACTCTACTTGCCGAAAAATCCCCCGCAGCATTGCCACTTCATTAGTTGTCAGTCGGGCGCGATTATATAGTTGGCGAAATTTCTCCATCCGACTCGCGGCTGTATGGGGATAGAGATAACCAATATCTAACAGTAGCGATTCTAATTGTTGGTAGTAGGCTTCTACCAGTTCAAAAGGTGCTAATTCTGTTGGTTGACTGATCTGCGGTTGGGCGATTTCTACCTGTTGCGCCAGTTCATAACAACAAATTCCGACAGCCGTGGCTAAATTTAATGAGGGATATACCTCACTGGTGGGAATGCGGATAAATCGCTGGGCATAATTTAATTCTTCATTACTTAATCCCCGGTCTTCTCTGCCAAAAATCAACGCCGAGGGTTTGTCTGGTTCTGCGAGTAACCAAGGTAAGGCGGTACGGGGTGTTTCTAATGGTGTTCCCCAATCACGCACACGCGCAGTAGTGGCGATCGCTCTGACGCATCCTTGCAAAGCCTCTGGTAAAGTTGCTACTTCTAGGGCAGATTCTAAAATATCCTTGGCATGGACAGCCATTTTCATTGCTTCTGGCGATCGCGGGTCACATTGGGGGTTAACTAATATGAGGTTGTACAAACCAAAATTTTTCATCACACGAGCGATCGCACCCACATTAATTGGGCCAGCTGGTTCTACCAACACAATCCTGACCCCAGTTAATGCCATTTTTTATTTCTCCATATCTTTTACTTTGTGCATTTTACATAATTAGTGATTAAAACCCACAGAAAAGCACCAAGATACTATAAGTTTTTATTCAATAGGACAGTTGGGACTAGGGCCTTTTAAAGAATAGTGATCAACCTGCACCCAGCTATCTTGTCCTAAAGCCCAGAAACCAGTAAAAATGTTATAAGTGGTAGCATTCCCAGTACGGAACTGTAACGTTAGCTTTGTATATTGTGGTAAACTGCCAAACTTGAGTTCAGACCAAACTTTCTGTTCAGTATCACGCATTCCAAAATATCCATCTGTGACATTGGGTGATGTCCGCACATAAGCTTCTAATATATAGTTAGAATTGGGCTGGAGGCGTACTTGCTGACGAATGCCATTCCAATCCGAAACATTCCGCATCCAGGCATTATTTTTACCACTAAAACTATATCCTTTATTCACATCAAAACCTGCACGTCCTTCAGTTTCCCAATAAGATGAGGGATGTGGTTGTTGCTCAAAGTCTAGATTGCCATAAGGGGCTGTACATGATGCTTGTCCTTGATTTATAGAAATGTTGGTTAATAATATCGAACTAACAGCAACAGTAAAAATATTAATGAATATGCTTTTGGTAAGCAATTTTATATTTTGGGGTAATTTTATTAAGTAATCAGCTAATTGATTGGACATAATCTTAAGTAAAACAGCTTAAATAATTTACGCTATATCATTGCTGTAGAGACTGGGTGTAAGGGTTTTAGGTAAATCCTATATCCCTTCACCTTCTCCCCAATCCTTGTTTTTTTTATGCGTCAAACATCAGCATTAATTGTTGGAGATGTTTAATACTATGAACAACTTACCGATAGAGTGGATTGGTGATGATAAAAGTTGCATCCTGTCTGAATAAATCACTACCATCTGATGATTCTAACCACAACTCAAAATTTTTGTGACGGATGTAGTGTGCGGGAAAGTTTAGAGATTCAAATGAACTACTATGAGGATTATCACCAAAGAGTCTATTCTTAATGCAAAAGGTAGCATCTTCTCTAAATAACTGCTGATTGATTCTCCTGGACAACTTGATCTGGAAATTTTCGTGTCTTAAGAAGTGACCTGGAAAGTTAACAGATTCAAATGAGCTACATTTGTTATTAGCTAATCCTGGAACTATTTTAAAGGTTGCATCTTTTCTTCCAAGTTCATCACCAATTTGCTCTATATAACCTACGAAATTTTTGTGGCGAATATAGCGATCGCTCAAGTTATATGATCTAAAAGAAACCGCTTCATTGCTGTTTTGGGAATGAACTGATGAAGCTGATATCAAAAACATTCCCCAAACTGATAAACCTATAGTTGAAACACTCAATAATTTTTTTAGCCAGTTAAATTTCATTGAAATAACTACTGATACATATACTAACAGTAGTTTAACTGAGATTTTTTCAGCTTAAAATGTTTTTTTGATGAAAAAATCAGTAAGAAATACTCAAGCTGTGACTAGTACAACAAGGCAAAAGGAAAAAGGCAAAAGGAAAAAGAAAGAATAATGATACCACAAGCCTTTTAGCAATTTCTTATGGACTGTTTATTTACGCCTTATTGTACTAGTTTGTTTTATCTACTGCTTGTCTGAAATGAAGATATGCGTGGGAGATATAGAAAATTTTCGGGTATGAGTAAAAGTTTCGTTCATACCCCAAACCTATTCTTAGCTTTATGATTCTGTAACTTGAGAAGAACGCAACCGACGTTGACGACGCAAATAAGCTAAACCAACTCCTGCTAACAATGTACCCCCCATTGTGATTGGTTCTGGTACAGGTTCAGCGTTTCTAGGAGTTAGCAAGAAAGGACGGATAACATCAGGTTCAATGGAATTGCGCTTGCGCCCATAACCAACAATTTCACCTTTGTTATTAATGCCTGCTAATACTTCTAATTTCCAATCTACAGTGGGATCAAAAGAAATATCGAGTTTGGTTACACCAGTTTCAGGACTCCATAAACAAAATTCTGTCCATACTCCGGGACAATAACCTACTACTTGACCCAAGTCATTAATATCCGATGCTCTTATGGGGAGTGGGATTATACCAGCCTCTTGAGTCCACAAGAAGCTACTCCCTCCATTATTACTACCAGAAAAGCCCAACACCTGACCTTGATTGTTAATTGCAGAGGCAATACTGTAATCTCTTCCTGGCAAGGTGCCAATGTCTTGTACACCCGTTTCTGGATTCCAAAAAAAAGCACGATTATCACTAAAATTATTGTTTGAATATCCTACTACTTGCCCCGAATCATTGATGGCAGTTGCATAACTCCTTTCTCTACCAATAAGAGTTCCAATATCAATTCTTTCAGTGCTACTATTCCATAAAACAGCATGATCTTTGCCCTCAAAGTCTAATAATTCTCCTATATCGTTGTATATAGGCTCAGAAGAAAAATTGGAAGAACCTACCACTTGGCCAAGATTATTAATGCCATAGGCGGCATTACTCTGAAAGTAATAGCTTCTTTCTAAAGGAGTAACGCTACCGTTTTCGCTCCATATACCAGTCCAACTACCATAATCAGCACTCCTTCTATGTACTGATACCTGTCCTAAATTATTGATACCAGATGGGATAATTGCAATGGTATCTACTTGCCCAGAACTATCGTTAATCCAAACTCTGCCATTTTCACGACTCCACAGCCAGCCAGGATTATAACGATTAGTTTCAGGAACAGATATATACCCTACTATCTGACCAGCATCATTAATGTCAGTAGGTATGTCATTGTAAACTGGATAACCAACAGAAATATCTTCTGGATTAATATCTATTAAGTCATACAAAATTGCTGCCATTGCAGAGGTATTAATCCCCAATGTCATGAATACGGCGCTACCACTCACAATCGCTAGATTTTTGATTTTTGTTGTTAATCTGTCGATTTTCAACATATACTTTACTCCTCATGAAATATCAATTTGTAATCACAAGTTCATAAATCTATCTTTTGGTAGTTGTCTCGCATAAAAGTTACCAAAAGTTATATCAGTCAAGAATTGCAATGCGAAGTTTGCAAATGCCAGGATTATAAAATTCAGTGTTTTTTCTCCTGATTAAAAGATTGAGTCTTCACAAAAAATCCATATAAATAACACGAAAAATTTATAATCTTTAATACACTTGTTTGTGTTCTCATAACAAAGATTTCTTGAGACAACAGATCATCTCAATTAATTAAGATTTACATCAACTTTGATTAACTAAGTCAAAATACATCCAAAACTATCTGAAGATTTAATCATTAGTGTTGATGAAATGACTAGTTAGAAGCTTTGTATAGTCAAGCGATCGCCTAGAATTTTCATCAACCTAGAGATAAATTTTAAGTTTTGTTAAATTAATAACTTTTAATACGCATCTTCAAAAACATGCAGTATAACGTAGCAGTGCGAGTAGTAAGTTAGACACAAAAGTTAAATTATTATTTAAAACTCATGGTTTTCAGAAATATTTTTGCTGTGACTAATTTGCTTTATTTGCGGCTTGTCTGAAATTAAGATATGTGTAGGAGAACCCAAAAAATGCAAAGTATTGTGAAAAGAACTATTTTACTTTCCACTACAGCAGCGATCGCAGTTACATTTACAGGTTGCGGCGAAAGCAAAGTAGCTCAATGCAATAAAATTATCAAAGTTGCCAATCAAGCAGTAACCTTAAGTCAAGAATTTAGTAAAAATTCGCAGCGCGATACAGGTTCTAAAACATTCACAGAAATTGCAGATAAACTTGGTAATTTGGCGAATGAAATGAAAGCATTAGAAATTAAAGATGAAAAATTAAAAGGCTTTCAAGGACGATTTATCAAGTTATATCAAGATACCAGCAAAGGTTTCCGTGATACTGCTGCTGCTTTTGATAAAAAAAATCTCAAAGCCGCAAACACTTCTCTAGCATCCTTAAAAAAGAGTGGTAGTGATGAAAGTGCAATAGTAACTGAAATTAATAGCTACTGTTCTGGGAAGTAACGTCAAAAACCGGATTTGGCGTAGGTTGGGTTTAGCTATCGCCTTACCTAAGCTAAAATTATCCTTAACTTCTTTTGCTTTTTAACTTTTAACTTTTGCTTTGTTCGGTCATTCACCTTTACACCTCTTGATTTAATAGGTTCCTAAAAGGGGAAGTACCTTTTTCTTTAATATCTCAATTAAAGCTGGTTCCATATATTCAAAATCATCTGGAATATCTAAACAGATGATTTTCTTATTTTTAAGAAAAGGTTGAAAGTTTTTTGTTAACTTGCGTTTATGGGACTGTTCCATCACAAAAATAATATCAGCCCATTCAATTGCTTCTGTTGAAACTGGAACTTCAGCGTAATGGTCTAATCCTGCTGAGTCAGTTTCTAGTCCTTCATATTCTGCAAATACTACCTCAGCCGTAGGACTCCGTAATCTATTTTGGCTACAGATAAATAATATTTTTTTCATTAATTGATACTATCATATATAGGAATCCGGTTTGATTTCTGAATTTATTTGTGTAGGTAGGGAATAGGGAGTCGAGAGTAGGAAAGAAGCCTGATCTGAGTGTACTGATTTTTTTCCCAAATCAAATATGAGTCCTATAGCAATTTCCACTTAATCTATAATTTCAATTTGATAACTATAACCTTGCTCAGTTAAAAATAACTGACGATGACGGGCAAAATCTTCTTCACAAGTACGTAGCGAAACTAAAGTGTAAAATTGCGCGGGACGACCATCAGATTTAGGGCGTAAAACTCTACCCAAGCGTTGGGCTTCTTCTTGGCGAGAACCATATTTACCAGATACTTGAATGAGAATATCTGCATCTGGTAAATCAATGGCAAAGTTACCAACTCTGGATAAAACGAGTCCGCCTAATTCCCCTTCTCGAAAACTTTGATATAGTTTTTCTCGCTCTTTTTCGGGGGTTTTACCAGTAATTAAAGGTAGTTGGGTAACTTGGGCGATCGCTTCCAATTGCGACAGAAATTCGCCAATAATTAAAATGCGGTGTCCTGATTCTTTTGCTAACAAGTCTTTGATAACTTGCAGCTTGCGCGGATTTTCGGCGGCGACACGAAACTGATTGCGCCTCGGTGCTAAAGCATATTCCATTTGGCGTTCTTTATCTTGAGATACGCGAATTTCTGTACAACTCGCCGTGGCGATAAAACCTTCACCTTCTAATTCGCGCCAGGGGACATCATACCGTTTCGGCCCAATCAGGGCGAAAACATCACCTTCTCTACCATCTTCCCGAATCAAGGTGGCGGTGAGTCCCAAGCGGCGACGGGCTTGCAGTTCAGCAGTGATGCGGAAAACTGGCGCGGGGAGGAGATGAACTTCGTCGTAAATGATTAAACCCCAAGAACGCGCACTAAATAAATCAAAGTGGGGAAAGTCACCGTCGCGCTGATGGCGATAAGTCAGAATTTGATAAGTTGATAAGGTAATCGGCCCTGTATTTTTGACTTCGCCACTGTATTCTGCGATCGCATCTTCTGGTAAATCTGTTTTATCCAACAATTCCCGCCGCCACTGTCGCACCGATGTTAAACTAGTTGTTAGTACAAGTGTACTCTCTTGCACGGCGGCAATTGCAGTCATACCGACAATTGTCTTACCTGCACCGCAGGGTAGCACAATTACGCCACTGCCACCTTGTACTCTTCCCGACTGATAAAATGCTTCTGCTGCTTGACTTTGGTAGTCCCGCAGCAGAAATTTTTTGCCTGTACGTGTCTCTTCGCGCAATTGAATTGCTAAAGCATCGCCTGTGACATAACCTGCAATATCTTCCGCCGGATAACCAGCCGCTAACAAAGCCTGTTTAAGTACACCGCGTAAACTCGCCGCGACTTGAAAGCAAACTTCAGAAAGACGCGCACCTAATAATGGTGCAACTTGCTTATCCCGTGACAGCAACTCCGCTAATGGCTGGTCACTCATCCGCAGCAGTAGATTATCCCCATCCCGTTCAATTACCGTCAAGCCATAGCGACTACCCAAAGTGCTGATTTCTTGGGCGACTGCTTCCGGGATGGGATATTTGGCATATTCCCGCAAAGCTGCTACCATCGCTTCTACCTGCAACCCCGCCGCTCGTGCATTCCAAATACTTAGCGGTGTAATTTGGTAAGTGTGGATATGTTCGGGACTTTTGATTAGTTCAGCGAAAGGTGCGATCGCTTCTCTAGCTTTAGCTGCTGTGGGAGAATGTACTTCTAAAAGAATAGTGCGATCGCTCTGCACAATCAGCGCATTTTCTGGGATGTAAGACATGATTTTGTCAGCTAAATCCTACGAAATATAATAAAGTAATAAATGGTAATGAAAAAGTAAAATCATCATAGTTGTTGAGTTTCGCTGGCGCTGCACCCAACCTACAACACCTAGAAGATACAGAATATGTTTAAAAAGCAGAAGTGAGGTAAACTTGTGCAAATACTAGAACCACAATATTTTACCATCCAAGAATATTTAAACTTAGAAGACAAAGCTGATTTTAAAAGTGAGTATATTGACGGAAGAATTATTCCAATGGCTGGTGGAACTGCAAATCATAATCGAATTTCTGGTAATTTTTATGCTATTTTGAATTTTGCTTTTAGGCAACAAGATTATGAAGTATTTAACAGTGATATGCGTTTGTGGATAGCTAAACAACGTATTTATACATATCCCGATATTTCTATTGTTGTAGGTAAAATAGAATTTCTAGAAAATAGGACAGATACAATTACGAATCCAAAATTAATTGTTGAGGTATTATCAAAATCTACTGAAAGTTATGATAAAGAAGGGAAATTTAAAGCATATCGTACCATACCATCCTTTGAAGAATATTTGTTAGTTGAGCAGGATAGAATTTTTGTAGAACATTTTTATAAAACTGCTAATAAGCGATGGTCTTTACAAGAATATGATGCCGAAGACGAGTTGATTAATTTAGTTACTGTTCCCTTGGAAATTAAATTACAAGATTTATACAACAAGGTAGAGTTTGAAGTTAAATCTGATGTTTAACAATGATCGCTCACATTAAACTACCGATTTCTATAACCACCATTAATCACAATATCTTTAATACATAAATAAATAATCAATACAGTTACTAAAAACTGCATAAATTGTAAAATTGGGTCTAATCGCCAGCCTTGAAAAATCAGAATCATCCCCGAAGTTAGCAGAAAAATAGGGATAATTATAGTTTGAAAAACATAAAGAATTAAAGAGAAAGTTTCTAATCTTCTAGCACGTTGAATCAGCAGAATTATCATAGCCAGTATGTAAGCTACAGCAAAAATAATCTGCACAAAACCAATCAAACTGGCTACATTGAAACCAAAATTTACTTGCATTAAAATTAAGTCATTCATGAGGAATTTTAACCACTCAACGCAATACTATAACCCAACTTTTTCACGGCATTACGGAATTTAGTTTCTGATTCGCTAGGCACAACTAAATGCTTTTCTCCAGCTAAGAAACACAGCTTTTTCGTGCGGGAATCGTTGGCGATTAATACAGCTAAAGCAGCATCAGTGCATTCTATCAACCGAGCTTGACCGCGATCGCGCAAACTATTGCCTCGCGCTTCAATATCTGCTAAAAATTGATTGACTGTCTCTGGTATTTCATGACCGCTCCGGGCTTGCAGAAATTCTCGTAATTGGGTGATGCTTTGTCCTTCTTCTATCGCACCCAATAACTTAGCTGTCTCTAACCGCCACACCGCATCCGAAATTTTTTGGGCGTAGACATCTAGTACGAGAGTATCAGCAGGGGTAAGTGGTTCGCCAGTCGCGGCTATTTCTAAGTTTGGTAATACGCGAAATACCGCCCGTACTTCTAATGGTGGCGGTGTATAGTCGTTTTGCAAACCCAAGCAGTATGCACCCAAGGGTGTTAACTGCATACACATCAAACCATCGTAACGGCTGAGAAATGGTAAGTCATCGGTTCCCCATAAGTCTGTATAATCAGGACGAACGCCGCCGGGGTTAACATAGCCGATATTAATCATTCCCAAAGTGGCAACATATTCAAATAACAGACATAAAGCATATCTGCCTTGCAAAATCTCCCAATCATCGCCACCATTACCTAAGCTACCGTAATGGGAGTCACTAATATACAAATTCCAAGGATTGCGGGTAACTTCAAAATTGTAGCCTTTGGCGAGAATGCAGCGAAACAGTTCATTAACGCCCATCCAACGCCCCACAGGACACTCGGCTAAGGCTTTGGTAATGGCTTCGCGGCGTTTGTCTGGGGCGGTTAAACCTTGCTTACCTTTGCCTGTTTGCCCTTTAATAGCATCTATGCGGCGTAATTCGTCTAATACTTTATTTTTTAGCCATTTTTTCCAAATATTGCGGATGGTGGTTGCGGGTGGGTTTGTCAGGGCTTTTTGTCCAGTTTTAGTTAAGACTAGACGTTTGCTAGAAAGTTCGGCTAAACCTGCGGCTTGGACTAACATTGCCCAGGCGAAGGGCTTAATAAAACCGATTTTTTCGTATGATGGTGTAGATTGGTCGTCGTTGTAATAATCACCACCAGTTAGTACAGAGGCGATCGCACTCATACCACTATTATTTGGATATCCGGTTTTATCGCTAACACTGAGTTTTCCAGCGTTAATTAATCGCAGTACCGCGAGTAAATCTTGTTGTGCAGCAGTTTCCATTTCACACTGCTTGACGACAATTTCTTTTTCATGGGTTTCTCGTTCGCGGGTTTTCCAGTTCCATTCTCGCCACTGCAAACGAAAAACCTCTGGACATTTATCTAAGCTAGTAATTGAAAATTCTGCTGGTGGCAAAACAAAGGCTTTCAAGCGTGTTTGTAAATCTTGAGGAATAATATTGCTGTAGATAAATAAACACAATAACGATGGTTGACGCTTGTAACCGAATGCGTCGGATGTCCCCCAATTAGGTTCTTCCAGATATTTAGCATAGAAACTTGTAGCGTTAAACAAACCATCTGTGTTGTAAATTGTTTCCGCTACTGCCTTTTGTTGCAGATGATCTAGTTCTCGCCACAATTGTTGCAGATTTTCCCCCACAAGATAACGGTGAATCACTGCAATGATTTCCGCTTTGCGTGTGGGTTTGCTATTAGTATTTAGTAACGCTGCCAGCTTTTTTAGTTGATCAACAGATAATTGTTGTAAAGCCTCATCAACTGTGGAAATGCTTAACTGATCCTGATAGTAAGGCATGGCAATGCACTGGAAATAACCTGCGATTTTCGACCTATAAGCAAGATAGGTTTAGGAAAATCTTACAATATTAAGTGCTGAGTGCTGAGTGCTGAGTCAAGAAAATATACTAACCTCTAGTCTCTAACCTCTAACCTCTAACCTCTAACCTCT
Organism: Anabaena sp. FACHB-83; assembly: GCF_014697485.1. NCBI lineage: Bacteria > Bacillati > Cyanobacteriota > Cyanophyceae > Nostocales > Nostocaceae > Anabaena > Anabaena sp. FACHB-83. Next base: position 219,505 of record NZ_JACJRY010000003.1, read on the forward strand.
AACCTCTAACCTCATTTCTTTTTTGAAGAATAATTCTGAGATTGATTTTCTTGGCGTAATTGTTGTCTGCCATTGGTGATAATTCTTAACATATCTTTGAGGTCTTGCTCGATATTTTCGAGGACAGTATCGGCATATTGATCAGCACCATCTTCAATTTCTTGAGCTTGTGCGATCGCAGTTTGACGCATTTGTTCTAATTCTTCCATACAAACTTGCCGCCTGCGTTCAATTTCCGCAAGGGTTTCTTGCATCATCGCCTCGCATTCTTGCTGGGTTTTGCGCCGTAGCTGTTCTGCTTCGTGTTCCGCCTGCCTGAGAATATCACTTTCTGCCAAAATTTGCGCTCTTTTGGCTTGGGCAGCTTCGACAATTTGCTGTCCATATTCTTCGGCTTCTAACATGACATCTTGCTTGTGTTGCAAAATTTCCGTTGCTTCTTGGAACACCGAAGGTAAAGAAACGCGAATAAAATCAAGCTGTTCAAAAAGTTTGTCTTCGTCTATTAATGTGCGCCCCGTTAGGGGAACTCGCCAACTCGACAAAATCAAATCTTCTAAACGGTTGAGTTCTTGCTGAATATCTACTCCTGTTCGGGAGTTGTCCCCGTTGCCGACTCCATTGGGATACTCTGGAGGGGCGGGATAACTGCCGTTGTGGTTGGGTTCGCTATTGGATAGTTGTGGTTGTAACATTTGTGTATATCTAAAGCAATGTGCGGGGGAACAAGATGATCGACAGAACCACCAAATCTTGCGATCTCTTTTATCACACTACTACTTAAAAAACTATACTCATTTGATGTTGCGAGAAAAACTGTTTCAATTTGAGTAGAGAGAGTTTTATTCGTGTGCGCCATCTGTAATTCTACTTCAAAGTCAGAAATTGCTCGTAAACCACGTAACAACACTTGTGCTTGGCGCTGTTGGGCATAATTTACAGTCAACCCATCAAAACTATCTGCTTCAACATTTGGTAAGTGTTGTGTAGCTATCCGAATTTGTTCTAATCGTTGCTGCACAGTAAACAACGGTACTTTATGAGGATTCCGCAATACAGCGACAATTACCTTGTCAAACAGCCGACTACCACGTTGAATAATATCAAGGTGTCCTAAAGTAATGGGATCAAAACTGCCGGGATAGATAGCAATCACAATATTCGATGTATCACAGTTATTGAGGTGATTATATCGGATTCCACTGTGCGGAGTGGGGAATGGGGAGTTGGGAGTTGGGAGTTGGGAGTTGGGAGTTGGGAGTTGGGAGTTGGGAGTGGGGAGTTGGGAGTGGGGAGTTGGGAGTTGGGAGTGGGGAGTTGGGAGTGGGGAGTTGGGAGTTGGGAGTTGGGAGTGGGGTAGACAAGGTAGAGAGGGTAGATAAGGTAGAAAGATTGCTCCCTTGTCCCCCTTGTCCCCCTTGTCCCCCTTGTCTCCCTTGTCTCCCTTGTCTCCCTTGTCTCCCTTGTCCCCCTTGTCCCCCTTCCCTCTAACCTGTCACCTGTCACCTCTAACCTGTCACCTCTAACCTGTCACCTCTAACCTGTCACCTCTAACCTGTCACCTCTAAAGCCCATACTGACGATAAACCTCACTCGCCGCGCGATGGATGAGAGAATGTCGCCACACTAGAGATTGCATATCATCGGCGTATCCACCGCCAATTACACAGGCGACGGGATAACCTGCGCTGACACAGGTATGTAAAACTTGCATTTCTCGGCGAAATAGTCCTGTGTCAGTTAAAGCTAATTTGCCCAAGCGATCGCCTATATGAGTATCCACACCCGCATCGTAAAATACTAAATCAGGACGAATCTCTGATAACAAATCTGGCAAATATTCAGCCAAGGTTTGCAAATAAGCGTCATCTTCCATTCCTATAGGAAGAGGGACATCTAAATCACTTTTTTGTTTTGTACCGGGAAAATTAATTTCACAGTGCATTGAAAAAGTAAATACACTGGCATCATCCTCAAATATAAAAGCCGTACCGTCGCCTTGATGTACATCCAAATCGACTATCAGAATTTTCTGCACCAGTCCGAGTTTTTGTAAAACGCGAGATGCGATCGCTAAATCGTTGAAAATACAAAAACCAGATCCATAACTGGGGAAGGCGTGATGAGTTCCCCCAGCCGTATTGCAAGCTAAACCCTGACTTAACGCCATCTGAGCCGTGAGTATCGTACCACCAACCGCCACACAGGTACGATTGACTAAAGCTGGACTCCAAGGCAACCCGATGCGGCGTTGGGCTTTATAATCTAGGGTTCCATCACAATATGCTTGCACATAATTTGGTGTATGCACCAACTCAATCAACTCTGGTGATGGACGCTGCGGAGTGTGAAACTGTTCTATTTGCGCCACACCATCATTTAGTAGTAATTCATACAATTTCCTAAACTTAGCCATCGGGAAACGATGTCCTTCTGGTAAAGGTGCAACATAGTCTGAATGATAAATTATTGGCAAGTCCATATTATGTATTTTTTACCATATTCTGATACTAAATATACCTAAAGATTAAAATAATCCTGTTTTTGTCAGATGAGCTTTAGCAATAATTGTTTTATAATGTTCCTTTAATTTTTGTCGTTAAATTTAAGAAATCACATTAATTATGACCCAATGGATTTTACCGGCCGCCCTAATTTTATTTAGCTTGTTAATTGGTATAGTTTGCGAGAAATTCTTATTTCATAAGTTTAAAAAAATTATTATCCAAAAACATATTCCTGGCAGTCGGCTAATTTTCCAAGCTTTACATCGAGTAACTTTTATTTGGTTTTTATTAGCAGGTTTTTCATCAGCTTTAGTTGCTGCATCTCCCAACCTCAGCCCAGAATTAAAAATTTTACTGCAAAGAATCATCACAATTATTTTTCTCTGTTCCGTAACTTTAGTTTTAGCAAGGCTGACTGCTGGTTCTGTCAATTCTTGGACGCGCAAAGCTGACGGAGTTTCAGCTTCACTGATTTCTAATCTGGCAAAAACGGCAGTTTTTATTTTAGGAACATTAATTATCTTACAAACATTAGGGGTAGCAGTTACACCACTAGTCACGACTTTAGGAATTGGTGGTATCGCTGTTGGTTTAGCACTGCAAGATACATTAGCAAATTTATTTTCTGGTTTTTACTTAATTATTTCTAAACAGGTAAGAACTGGTGATTATGTCAAACTTGATGCTGGACATGAAGGTTACGTTACAGATATTACTTGGCGCAATACTACAATTAGAGAGCTTTCCAATAATGTGGTGATTGTCCCTAACTCAAAATTAGCCTCAGCAATTTTCACCAATTACCATCTTCCCGCCAAGGAAATTACTTTAACAATGAATGTGGGAGTTAGTTATGACAGCGATTTAGAACAAGTAGAAAAAGTTACTGTTGAAGTTGCTAAAGATGTCATGCGAGAAATTGCCCCAGAATTAATTGCCAATGAACCTTATATTAGATTTCATACATTCAACGATTTTAGTATCGATTTTACTTTGTATATGCGAGTCAGTGAATATTTTGATCAGCGTATGGGTAAACATTTGTTTGTCAAAAGATTACACAAACGTTATCAAGAATTAGGGATTTCAATTCCATTTCCCATTAGAGAGATTTATGTTCAGAATAATAATTGAATCTAGGGGCTAGTACAACAAGGCAAAAGGAAAAAGAAATAATAACGATAACACAAGCCTTTTAGCAATTCCTTATGGTCACTGAGCGTAGCCGAAGTGTGGTCTGTTTATTTCCGCCGACCTGTACTAGAGTATATGTAATATCATGTCCGATAAAAGACTTATCATAAAAACCGCAGACTTTGTTGGGTTACGCGATCGCTACACCCAACCTACTATTCTCTTAACTGAACCGTATTGAGTCATAGAGATAAAAAAGAAGGTAAAAGATAGACCATCAAAAATGATTTTCATCTTTTACCTTTGAGTTGTATCCTACTGTGCATTGGTAGAAACGATGAATAGCGTTTCTACAAAACTTGAATATTATCTTCTACCAGGAGTTCTCCCACCTTCGTCGTTGCTACCACCGTGGGGATGAGAGTTACCAGGATCGCAGCCTTCAGAACCGTTACCAATTCCTTGGTTACAATGACGGCGGAGTTTTCTGGTTGCGGTTGTATTACTTTCTTCCAGTTCGGCTTGCTGCTGTGTTTCTTCTACAGCGTACTGTGAGTTAATCTCGACAGCCTCACCAGTGCTGACTAACGCTTTATATATCAAGGCGGCAACTTCGGCTCTTGTGGCTACCTTGTCAGCATTGAGAGTTTGAACATTGGGATAGTTAACTACAATACCGCGTTCTGTTAGTGCAGCGATCGCATTTCGCACGTCACTACGAATAGTTGTAGCATCTGAGTAAGCTGCCAAAATTGATTCTGTGGAACCACTAAAGGTGTAGTTTAAGCCTCTGGCTAACGATAGCAAGACTTCTAAACGAGATAAGGCTTGTGTAGGGTTAAATTTATTCCCCGAAATTTCGAGAAAGCCTGTAGAATATGCCTTACGGATAGCAGTGTAAGCCCAATAATTGGCCGATACATCTCTAATGCTCACAGTCTCACGAATGTTAGCTTTTTGAAAGGCTTGGCTAATCATCGCGGCAAATTGGGCGCGAGTTACCTGTTCATCGGGGCGGAAAGTTCCATCAGGAAAACCTTGAATAACTTGCAAAGCTGCTAACTCGGCAATAAAATCACTAGCCCAATAGTTACTCGAAACATCGCTAAACTTAAACTGGATACCTTGAGCTACACCAATTTCCCGGTAACTCATCATCATTTGACCAATGTCATAAGTAGAACTATCATCATCACTAACTTCGTTAAGTTCTACTAAACGGCCGGGTTCAGCTTTTAAAGCTTCTGCCAAGCTGTAACTGAAAGTGCTGATTGTTTGGCGTATTAAGGCAAATTTACCACTACTCAAGGATGTCGGATAAACGCTATTTACCGCAACGGAGGAGACATTTTCTGACTCAAACTGGTTGACTTTCACAGTTTGGGAACTGCTGAGAAAAGTTACCCGTTGGTCGCTAACTTGGGTGAAGTAGTCGTAAGTGGCGCTACCAGAATCAATTGTGCCGTCTTCATCTGCATCAACTCCGTAGACAGTGCGAACAACTTGATATTCGCTGGGATTAGCTGACAAAATTAAGTTCACAGTGCTGAATGCTGATAAACATTCAAATTCGCTGTAGCCAATAAAGCGGTTTTGAGTATCGTATAATCGGACAACTATGCGATCGCCTGCTTTAATACCTTTAACAAATTTTGCTCTGTGCTTGAGTTTATATTTATAGTCACCGAGAAATCTTTCTTTTAAGAAATTGTTGTGGCGTTTAGATTTCAAGGAAACACGGGCAATGATTTCCGAAAATTCCCCAGATGGTTGCAAAATAGCCAAATTAAAACCCGTCTTTTTGGCTTTAACTGCTGTACTCGCTGCACTCACTTGGGTATTGCGTTGGGCGACGACATTTCGTTGAATCCTAGTACGACTAATTTGACGAGTGCTAGTTTCTCGACGCTCAATTAAAGTTGTCAAACTCTGGGTAGACTCTTCATCAAGTTTAGCAACACTTCCCGACTCATCTGTGCGGTATACCCAAACTTGCTTGGCGTTGGCAACTACTACATGCCAACCAGGGACTACTGCTTGAGAACAGTTATCTTCTGCTTTTAAACCCAAACAGCCATTCGACCAAGTTTGCTGTTGGGCTTTAATTACACGTAAAGTTGAAGCTTGTGAACCTGTGCGACTGGAAATATCTTCTAAAACAGCATCTTTGACGGATTCTGGTAAATCTGACTCTTTACTACCTAACTCATCTGCTAACAGTTGTTGCGTTGTAGAGTTAACAGGTGTTTGCGCGATGGTGGTAGAGAACCGAGGAGTTGCAGAAGCTGAAAAGATGGGCGAAAACATTGCCACTGAAGTAGCAGCAACGATAACTTGGCTCAAATGAGCAAAAGAACGATTTTTTTTGTGTTTCATCTCACACCATACCAATCGGTGAGTAAGTGAAGAGAATGTAAATTCCCTTGACTTATTAATCCCGTTGTGCAGATGAAATTAACACTTCTACAAATAATTTGGATTACTTAACAATAGTGCGATCGCCTGCTCTTTAAAGATGTGTTCAAAAAATAGAGCAATCCTAAATAATTTACAAACCCCTCTCTCCCTTATCCCCCTTCTTCCCCTTATGACATCAAACGAGTCACTTCATCTATCGGTAAATTCAACGCACTGGCTATCTGTTCTACATTTAACCCCAAGTCCAACAATTTCGGTATTGCGTCACGTCGTGCTTGTTCAGCTTGTTGACGCGCTTGTTCTGTTTCTTTATGACTCAAAAGTTTCTGCCCTGTTTGGGGATCAAAAAAGCGTAATTCACCATTAATTAGTCTCAAGTCTAAACCCAAAACTTCACTGTGAATTGACAGCACGCCATCCGGTAAAAAGTTAGGTGTCAGAGATTGATATTTGCCTTTTACCAACCGAGAACCCTTCAGTTGTGGCTTGAGATAGTCACCAGTGGGATCATACTGAAAGTACTCCTGTACACCTAAGAAAGCATATTTTTGGGGTTTATCTTCCTCATCATTTTCTTGGGTACTTGCAGAAGTAATTTCTAAAACAAAGTTAGGCACTTTACCACCTTCTTGCCAAACTTTGTAACTAGAGCGTTTTTTCTTTTCTACCCCAAAGACAACAAACACATCGGGCGCAATTACAGCACTCGGAATACCTTGCTTATAGTATATATACAGATTTCCTGACACATAAATATCACTACGTGCTTGGAAATAAATATCTAACGCTTCTACTGCATAAATTAAATAATCGCGTGCTGGGTCGCTTTCCGCCATTGGTTTGCCGTCGGAATCGGGATAGAATATTTCGGTTTTGAGTTGGTTACTAGAAATGGTCATAGACAAAAGACCTCAACTCAACTGTAACTAGCTTAAAAATAGCATTTTGGCTGAAATTATATGAAGAAGCAGTAGTGCGCCTATTTTAGTTAATAAAGTCACACACGAGCGATCGCTTAATTAAGCTACTTGCAACGGTTTTGTAGGCAGCATTCGGGGTTCTGGCAGTGGGATATTATCTTCCATCAGCATTTCTACAAAAGCTTCAATTACTTCCTGACCATTTTTGGCAGCTTCCTCGTAAGTCCTACCATGAGTATGAAATTGTTGCCAGGGAAACTCAGGCAAGTGAACCAAGAAAAGTTGATCTTCTTGTGACCATTGAATCACCATGCTGTAGTGATAGATCATTCCTCATCTTCCTCGTTTGCAAGTTTTTCGAGTTCTTCCAACTTTTTCAGTACTCGTTGAATACCTCTTTCTAAATATAGTGGAGCATCATCACCATCTTTGCCAGGAATAGTAAGGGGTTCTTCCGGTAGCATTGGATGTTTCCAAAATGTATGACTTCCTTTGCCTCGTCCTGGCTGAAGGATAAGTAAACACGCAAAATTAATTACAGTCATTGCGAGCGAAGCGAAGCAATCCCAGCCCTTGCGATTGCTTCATTTCGCTTCGCTCCATTCGCAATGACTTTGTGTAATTAATTATGTTTAACTACTTATACCCAGCTTTTGCCACCATTGCTTTTAATTCTCTGATTTTTTTTGGCATTGCCCCTTAGCTATCAATTCCTCGCGTATTAGTGCGATCGCCTAGTGAGTGAAGTAACGCACAAGTGATCGCATTGCCCAAAGTTCTCTAGACTTTACTATATAAAGTAATAGTTTAGGAATCTTAATAATGACCTTAACCACCCAGCAACTACCATCAGTCGATTTAGAAAAATTTATTTGGACTTGGCAGGGGCATAAAATTCAATATACCGTCATGGGTACAGGCAAGCCCTTAGTATTGGTGCATGGCTTTGGGGCTTCTATTGGACATTGGCGGAAAAATATCCCGGTGTTAGCCGAGGCTGGTTATCGGGTATATGCTGTAGATTTGTTGGGTTTTGGCGGTTCTGATAAACCACCATTAAATTACTGTGTAGAAATCTGGGTAGAATTACTCAAAGATTTTTGGACGGCGCATATTCAAGAACCTGCGGTATTTATCGGGAACTCCATTGGCGCACTGATCAGCTTGATAGTATTAACAGAACATCCTGAAATTAGTGCGGCTGGGGTGTTAATTAACTCAGCAGGTGGTTTAAGTCATCGTCCCCACGAATTGAACCCACCACTACGTATTGTGATGGCGACTTTTAATCGTGTGGTGCGATCGCCTTTAACTGGTAAATTTGTCTTTAATCGCATCCGCCAAAAATCTCAAATTCGCCGCACTTTATATCAAGTTTACCGCAACCGGGCTGCTGTTACTGATGAATTAGTTGATTTACTTTATACACCTTCTTGCGACCCAGGAGCGCAACAAGTATTTGCTTCCATCCTGACAGCGCCGCCAGGCCCTAGCCCAGAGGAACTTTTACCCAAAGTCGAACGTCCTTTATTAGTGATTTGGGGCGCTGATGACCCTTGGACACCCATTACAGGGGCGAAGATTTACGAAGAGGCGCGTGCGAATGGCAAAGATATCAAAATTATTCCCATTCCTAACGCCGGTCATTGTCCCCATGATGAAGTTCCAGATATTGTCAACACCCAAATGATCAATTGGTTAACACAAATCTGAAGTGTGAAGTATGAAGTGTGAAGTCTAAAGTGTTAATTTCAGACTTCATACTTCATCCTTCATACTTCATACTTTATTTGCCGGGTGAGTACCTTTTATTTTGATTGCACTTTGACCAAATCAAACTCAGGTGGTGTGTAATGGAGCTTGATGTGCGTAATAAAGGGACAATTCCCGTAATTCACCATCCCTATTTTTCTGTACAAGGCTATCGAGTGATTCGAGAATTGGGACGTAATCACGCAGATAAACGTATTACTTATCTTGCAACTGACTGTAAATCTCAACAACCAGTAGTCATCAAAGAGTTCAATCTTGCCCATGAAACTACTGATTGGTCAGGTTCAAAAGCTTACGAACGTGAAATTGCTATCCTGCAAAAACTCCAGCATCCCCGCATTCCCCGCTACATAAATTCTTTTGCAACCTCAAAGAATTTTTATCTAATTCTAGAGTATAAAAATGCTGTACCTTTGGGGGCAAAATATAACTTTTCTCCGACGGAAGTTAAGCAGATAGCCATCTCACTTTTAGAAATTTTGGTTTATTTGCAACAACAAATTGACCCAATTATTCATCGGGATATTAAACCAGAAAATGTTTTAGTTGACGAACAACTCAATGCTTATTTAGTTGATTTTGGTTTGGCTCGCCAACAAAATGCCAAAATCGCTTTCACTACCTTATCTGCTGGTACTCCTGGTTTTCTTCCCCCAGAAGAACAGTTTGGTTATGCTTTGACAACAGCTTCAGATTTATATAGTGTTGGCGCAACATTGATTTGCTTACTCACCAATACCCAAACAGTGAATATTGGTTATGGTGGTTTACAATTTCCCAAATTAGCAAATTATCTCCATCCTAGTTTTCGGTCATGGTTATGGAGGATGGTGCAACCTAACTGGAAAAACCGTTATTCAAATGCAGCAACAGCTTTAGCTGCACTCAAATCAATTCCCGTGACAGGTAAGGCTTCTGTCATTGAAATTTTACTGGCTGCAATCAAGTTGAAAAAACGTACAGCGATGTTAGCCTTAGCTGGGTTGGGAATGTTAGCAGTCGGACTAACAACGTTAGTTTTTTCGCAACCAGGCGGCGCAACCCAGCAGTTAGAAGAAAGCCAATCTTTAATTGATTTCCAGTAAACCCGGTGGTGGTAAAATTTCCACGCGCCGAGATGGGATATCTACAACTGGTGTGATTTCTTTGACAAAGGGAATTAAAACTTTTTTGTTGGCTTTTTCATGATTGAGTAATTCGACTTCCAGTAAATCATTACCAGCAGGGATGACATCTACCACTTTCCCCAACAATTCACCGGATGTTTGTAAGAAAACTTCCAAACCAATTAAATCGACAACATGATATTCATCTTCGCCTAATTCGGGGCGATCGCTTGCCGGCACAAATAACCGACAATCACGCAATTCCTCAGCTTGGTTACGATTGTCTACACCAGCTATGCTAATCACGTATAAATTTTTTCCTTCCAAATAACGCCCGTCTAATAATTCTATTGGTTGCGGTTCTGTTTGGCCAGGACGCAATAACCAACGTGTTCCCGGTTCTTCAAAGCGTTCAGGAAAATCCGTTTCTGGATAAACTCGTAATTCCCCAGCCAACCCTTGAGGCGCAACAATTTTCCCAATTGCCAACCAATCATCTAAATTGGGGAGTGGGGAGTTGGGAGTTGGGAGTTGGGATTTTTTTTCAGTTTTTTGATTCTTCGGTTTTTTGGTCATTGGTGATTATTCTTCTCCTAGTGTCTACGGTGTACAAAAAAATCTTCGTGTGGTAAGCCTGTCCCGCCTCGGAATTTATTCCGAGTCTCTTAGCGCAAGTCCTCTCAAGAGGACTCAAGGAAAAACCCAGTCCACAAAGCGTGGACTTTTGCTATGAGCCTGGAACTTTAGTTCTAGGCGGGATATGGTTTCAATACACAAATTGCTCCTTGTGTATACACTGTAGCCCTCTTCCCGACTCCCCACTCCCAACTCCCTAATTCTCACGCACTCACCGCCGCCTGCTGATAAACTTGCTCGGCGACTTTGGCGAGACGTTGCATAGCAGCTACAATCTCAGCATCACTGCCTGTTAAGCTAATGCGTAAACATTGGTGTTTGTGTGACCATTCTTCTTGTAAACCAGGGAAGAAGGTACTACCAGGAACCACAATTACCCCGACTTTTTTGAGTTCTTGGTAAAATTCCCAATCAGTGATGGGTAAATCTTTCAACCATAACCATGCAAAGATTGCGCCTTCACCACGGTGGAGGAACCAAGGTAAATCTTTAGGCATAGCAGCATCTAGAGTAGTTTCTAGAACTGCAAATTTGTTTTGGTAAAAAGGACGAATGACTGTTGCAGCAATGTCTACTAGTTTACCGGAGTTGATCGCACGAGAGGCGATCGCTTGTCCATAACGAGAAGCATGAATACACAAGTTGGTCTGGAAGCATTCGAGAACTTGAATTAACTTTTCATCACCAATAGCAACACCAATACGTTCTCCTGGTAATCCTGCTTTCGACAAACTCATACAGTGAATAATATTGTCCCCAAATATCGGCTGCATCTCTGTAAAGTTCAACGCCGGGAAAGGGGGCGCGTAAGCAGAATCAATCAACACAGGTACATTATAATTTGCCGCGAGGGCAGCAATTTTATTGACTTCATCGGCTGTGAGGACGTTACCAGTGGGGTTGCATGGACGGGAGAAGATAATACAACCAGTTTGTTCTGACACCGCCAATTGGCTAAAATCAGGGCGATATTTAAATTTGTGGTTAGCTGCGTCTATATCCAGCGTTGGTTTGTATGCAATTAACGCCTCTGGTTGCAAACACACGCCGCCATAGCCTGTGTAGTCGGGACTGAGTGGTAAAACAATTTGGCGCAATTCCCCATTGCTGGCGGAACCACCAAAGGAATTTGCCGCGTAGAAATAAAGGCTTTGGCTACCGGGAGTAATTAAGATATTGCGAGAGGTTAAGTTTAAACCATAGCGTTTGTTGAAGTCATTGGCGATCGCTTCAATTAACGGCGCATAACCTTGACTTGCACCATAGCGACAAACCACTTCCCCATATTCCGAACTCGCCAACAGTTCTGCCGTTGCATCCCGCCACAACTGTTCCACCTCTGGCAAAATCAACGGGTTTCCCGCACTTAAATTAATTAATTCCTGCCCCTGACTCGCCTGCAACGTTTCTACAATGTCCTTCATAATCGCTCGTACACCAGTGAGGTTGGACATTTGAGCGCCAATTTTCGTTAGGGCAGGGTTCATAAGCTTTGTAGAATTAGAATTAACTGAGATGTTGACAAAATTATAAAATTCATGCGGCGGATAGATATCATCTTCCAAGTTTGCCGCCTGTAACTAATGTACCAATCTCACAAGAAAATGCAATTTTAGATAAAAAAGATTCTTCTCAGCATCAATCAAGATAAACCCATAAGATTTTATTAATACAACTTATATCTAGGAGGGCTAACTCGTGGAAGTTAAAGCCGCAGTAGCTTATGGCGCGGGAAAGCCGCTAACTATTGAAACTGTGCAATTATCAGGGCCACAAGCAGGGGAAGTTTTAGTAGAAATTAAAGCATCGGGAGTTTGCCACACCGATGCTTATACTCTGTCTGGTGCTGATCCTGAAGGTTTATTTCCGGCAATTTTAGGTCATGAAGGCGCTGGTGTAGTCGTAGAGGTGGGTGCTGGTGTTACCAGCGTCAAACCAGGAGATCATGTCATCCCACTCTACACCCCAGAATGTCGTCAGTGTGAATATTGTCTCAGCCTCAAAACCAATCTCTGTCAAGCAATTCGCTCTACCCAAGGACGCGGTGTAATGCCCAATGGTACGAGTCGTTTTAGCATTGGTGGGGAAATGATTCACCATTATATGGGTACATCCACCTTTGCTAATTACACAGTATTGCCAGAAATTGCTGTCGCTAAAATTCGAGAAGATGCACCCTTTGATAAGGTTTGTTACATTGGCTGTGGTGTCACCACAGGTATAGGTGCAGTGATTTATACCGCCAAGGTAGAACCGGGTGCAAAAGTTGTAGTCTTCGGTTTGGGTGGTATTGGCTTAAACGTCATCCAAGGAGCGCGGATGGTAGGAGCCGATATGATTGTGGGGGTAGATATTAATCCCAGCAAACGCGCCTTAGCCGAAAAATTTGGGATGACGCACTTTGTTAACCCTAAAGAAGTGGAAGGTGATTTAGTTAGTTATTTAGTTGATTTAACTAAAGGCGGTGCAGACTACACCTTTGAATGTATTGGCAATGTTAACGTGATGCGTCAAGCTTTAGAATGCTGCCATAAAGGTTGGGGTGTCAGTGTCATTATTGGCGTAGCTGGCGCAGGACAAGAAATCAGCACACGTCCGTTTCAATTAGTTACAGGTAGAGTCTGGAAAGGTTCAGCCTTCGGTGGTGCAAGAGGACGCACAGATGTACCGAAAATTGTTGATTGGTATATGGATGGCAAAATTAATATTGATGATTTAATTACCCATGTAATGCCAATTGAAGAAATTAATCATGCTTTAGAATTAATGCACAAAGGTGAATCTATTCGCAGTGTTGTAACGTTTTAGATTCAGTTAAGAGAATAGTAATTTGGGTGTAGCGATCGCGTAACCCAACAAAGTCTTGATAATGTTGGGTTCCGTTCCTCAACCTAATTAATTTAATTGCTACCAAACTTGGGAGATGCCAATGATTACTACCAGTGAAGTGATAAGCAATCCTCAAGAAACACCGCTTGCAGAAAAGCGCGTCACACTGAATAACATTAGTTGGGATGCTTATGAGCAAATTCTTGATGCTTTGGGTGATAATCGCGCAGCCCGACTGACATATTATCAGGGAATGTTGGAAATTATGACACCTTTAGAAGAACATGAAAATGCTAATTGTTTAGTTGGTCAATTGATTGAGCTACTAGCAGAAGAACTCAACTTTAATCTCAAAAGTATGGGTTCAACTACACTCAAGATTCCAATTCTCAAGTCTAGTCCAGAACCGGATAAATGTTACTACATTCAAAACGAGCCTACTGTGAGAGGTAAAACAGTCAATTTATCCGTAGATCCACCTCCAGATTTAATCTTAGAAGTAGATATCACCCATACAGATATCAATAAAAAACAAATGTATCAGGATATGAAAGTTCCTGAATTTTGGCGTTACAACGGGACAAAATTAACTATTTACCTTTTAGAACAAGGCGAATACAGAGAATCAGAAACTAGTAATACATTTGCGATATTAACTAAAACAATGGTTTATGATTTTTTAGCCCAATGCAAAATCCAAGGCGAAACTCAAACTAAACGCGCTTTTCGGAAAATGCTGCAAGACCAGATTCAGCAATAGTTTAGCTATTGGTGATTATTTAATGACATAAAAATTGAATAAGTTTTAATTATGCAACCCCCACAAAGCAAACAAACAAATCTCTATGAAACTGATTTTTATGCTTGGAGTCAGCAACAAGCTGATTTACTGCGTCATCAACAATGGCATCAACTTGACTTATCCAATTTAATCGAGGAAATTGAATCATTGGGAAGAAAGGAACGCCAAGAATTGCGAAATCGCCTCAGCATTTTAATTGCACATTTATTAAAATGGGAATATCAACCAACAAAACGCAGCCGCAGCTGGTTATCAACAATTCGCATTCAACGGTTAGATACTGCGGAAATAGTCGCAGAAAATCCTAGTTTACAATCCTATTTACTAGAAATTGTGGATAAAGCTTATATAAAAGCGATTGCTTTAGCTGCTGGAGAAACTAACCTCCCGATGAAAAATTTCCCCAAAAATTGCCCTTATTCCTTAGAAGAGATTTTAAGCGATCGCTTTTATCCTGGTGAACCATCAAGCGATGATTTGATGTCATAGAAATTGACTTTTACTAAGCCATGCAAACCCCACAAAGTAAACAAACAAATCTCTATGAAACTGATTTTTATGCTTGGAGTCAGCAACAAGCTAATTTACTACGTCATCAACAATGGCATCAACTTGACTTATCCAATTTAATCGAGGAAATTGAATCATTGGGGAGAAAGGAACGCCAAGAATTGCGAAATCGCCTCAGCATTTTAATTGCACATTTATTAAAATGGGAATATCAACCGACAAAACGCAGTCGCAGTTGGTTAGCGACAATTCGCATTCAACGGCGGGATATTCTCAAATTGCTAGAAGAAAATCCAAGTTTAAACTCTTATTTAGAAATAGCAATTCAAGAAGCTTATGAAAATGCTAGAGATTTAGCATCAGCAGAAACAAACCTTCCACTTTCAACATTTCCTCACCAATGTTACTATATCTTCGCTGACATTTTTAACGCCAGCTTTTATCCTGGTCAACCTGCAAGCGATGATTTAATGGAATAATAGCGATCGCAACAAATTCGCTACACAAATCATGACGCATCTGCAAATTCTCTCCGAATATAAATGCTTTGACGGGAAACTCGGCTTTTACTCTCATACTTCTGCAACTTGTCACAGTGAAATGCGCTTTGCTGTTTATCAGCCTCCCCAAGCAGCACAAAAATCAGTCCCAGTCCTCTACTTCCTCTCTGGTTTGACTTGTACAGAAGAAAATTTCATGGTCAAAACTGGGGCGCAACGCTACGCCGCCGAGCATGGTTTAATGTTGGTAGCACCAGATACTAGCCCTCGCAATACAGGTATTCTAGGTGAAAATGATGCTTGGGATTTCGGCACAGGTGCAGGATTTTATGTTGATGCTACCGCAGAACCGTGGCGATCGCACTATCAAATGTATAGTTACATTGTCCAAGAATTACCTGCGGTGATTGCAGCTAACTTCCCCATCCAAGCAGACAAACAAGGTATTTTTGGTCACTCTATGGGGGGACACGGGGCGTTAGTTTGTGCTATACGTAATCCCCAACAATATAAATCAGTATCTGCTTTTGCACCCATCGCTGCACCAATAAATTGTCCCTGGGGACAAAAGGCTTTTAATGGTTATTTAGGCAATAATCAAGATAGTTGGCGTGCTTATGATGCCAGTGAATTAATCAAACAATTAGGCTATCATAGTCTCATTTTAATTGACCAAGGCACGGCAGATAAATTTTTAACTGAACAACTAAAATCAGAAATATTTGAAAAAGCCTGTGCTTCTGTAAATCAACCCCTCAACTTACGTTACCAACCCGGCTATGACCATAGTTACTATTTTATTGCTAGTTTTATTTCTGATCACATTCGCCATCATGCAATCGCGCTGAATTAAAACTTTAACACTGACCAATTTCTTGATAATATTGCTCAAGCTGATTGGGTAAGTAGTTTGTCATTTGTAAACTTTGCTGTTTCACTTGCCAACTGTGGTTAATATTGATGCGACTTAAAAAATCAACATCATGAGAAATGACTAATAAAGCGCCTTGATATTCATTGATGCCGATGACCATTTGTTCTACAGTTTCAATATCAAGATTATTAGTTGGCTCATCAAGAATTAGCAAGTCAATTTCGGATATGCTAATCATAGCGATCGCTAGTCTAGCCAACTCGCCACCACTTAACACAGATGCTGATTTATGCACATCATCATATTTAAATAAAAAGTGTCCTAGTTGTTGACGCAATAACTGATAACTCAAATTGGAATTAGCAGATTGCATATTTTCGAGAATTGTCTGCTGACGATTTACGAGTTGATAAGTTTGGTCGAGATAAACAGCTTTCATGACAGGTGTAATTAAAATCTCACCTGATTCTAATAACACTGTTTCCTTCTCCATTCCCAAAATAGCTTTAGCTAAAGTCGATTTACCTGAACCATTTGCCCCAATAATAGCAATACGTTCACCAGAAGAAATATGTAACTGAATATTTTGGATTAGTAGCCGATTAGCCACCCAAAGATTTGCACCTTGAATAGCAATTAAATTTCTGTGTTTATAGTTTGTTTCCTCTAAATTAATGCTGGTGACTTTGGTAGTTTTAATTTTTGTCTCTGCAACTTTTTGGGTTGCTTTAGTTACAGCCGCTTCATGTTTTGTTTTAGCTGTTCCTGCTGCGGCTTCGGCTTTAGTTTTAATTAATCCAGCCGCCATTCTATCAATACTACCATTCAGAAGCTTGGCTCGACCTTGACGTTGTGCCTGGGCGGCGCGTTGCTGTTCTTGCATTGCTGTAGCTTGGGTGCGTTTCAGTTCCTTTCTAGCTACTTCGTGCGATCGCATTGCCACTTCTAATTCTATTTGCTTTTGTCGTCGATAATCAGAAAAATTGCCTCCATATACTTTTAATTGATTGGGGGTAAGTTCCCAAGTCACATTAGTTACTTGATCTAAGAAAAAAGGTTTGTGGGAGACAATGACATAAGCACCAGCAAAATTTACCAGAAACTGTCTCAAGTTTTCTAATGTAGGTAAATCTATATGATTTGTTGGTTCATCTAGCAACAATAAGTTTGGCTGTTGTGCTGAACCAATTGCTAAAAATAATTTTGTCAATTCTCCACCGCTTAAATTAGCCATTGGTAATGATAAATCAATGGTTGTATTGAATTGGGTTTGTAAAATCTCTTCAATATTCCACCATTCATCAGCAATGGAAATTAAATAATTCAATACCGTATCTGCATTAATTGATTCTTGAATAGTACTAATTTGGGGTAAATAGTAAACGCTACCATGCCGAAAAACAGAACCGGATTTAGCCTGAATCTGTCCTGAAATTATCTTTAATAGCGTTGATTTTCCAACACCATTGCGACCAACTAAAGCAATGCGATCGCCTATTGTAATACTAGCTTGAATCCCTTGAAACAATGGCTGCATATCACTGAGTTCATAACTTAAGTTCTCAGCGATTAATATTGATTTTTTCTGCATTCTTAGCAAACCTCAAATCATCAAATTTCACCCATATATGTACAAAGATTACGGGTGAATTGAACAGATAAAATATTCA
Organism: Anabaena sp. FACHB-83; assembly: GCF_014697485.1. Classification (NCBI taxonomy): domain Bacteria; kingdom Bacillati; phylum Cyanobacteriota; class Cyanophyceae; order Nostocales; family Nostocaceae; genus Anabaena; species Anabaena sp. FACHB-83. The sequence continues at coordinate 237,184 of NZ_JACJRY010000003.1, forward strand.
GATGCAATCACATCTGCATCAAGAATCAACCACAGATAAATGTGGTTAAACTCACAATATTGAAGATAAAAACAAAAATTCTAGCTCATGATTATTTGAAGTAACCCTGTCAAACTTGGCGTATTTATTCGGTTTTGACAATTTTTGTCTGGTACTACTTCATTTCAGTTATCTCGATGATATGTGATGAGGCTTGTTATAGACTACAGTGTAGCACAAAAGCATTACGGAAAGCGAAGAATATTCACAAAGATGTAGTTGGTGTCACAAAAATTAAATCTCTTCTCCTGCTGGTTGCAAACTCACACCTTCATAAATATCCCTCAAGGGAATTTCAAAATCTACTGTTTGGAGTGATAAAACCGCGTCTAATGACTCATATTCTGTTAATACCCATTGATTATTAGCATTTTTAGCGTAATGCTCAACTAAATATTCATATTGATTAACAATAATATATTCTTTGAAGGTGGGTATAGAACGGTAAAATCTAAATTTATCAGTTTTATCATGGCTCTGTGTTGATTTAGATAATACTTCTATAATGACTTGAGGATTCGTAACTGTAGTAGTGCTATTTCCTTCATATATTGGTTCTCCTTCAATCACCATAGCGTCGGGATAACTATAGATGCGGTAACGAGGTATCCACAATCTTACATCGACCATATAAATCTTGTAATTTTTACCCCGCATCTTAAATTTGAAATTAGTGCAGAAGTTTCCCACTATTTCATTGTGGCTTGTAGTGCAACTTGCCTTTGCTACAATTTCCCCATCGTAGTATTCATGTTTAAATTCCGATGTCTCTTCTAGTTGGAGATACTCTTTGGGGGTATAGGATTTTTTTGGTGTTGGAATTTGCATAAATTTTTCACGCAGAGTCGCAGAGTCGCTGAGATGAGAACAGAGTTTATTGAGGATAATTATTGGCTAAAAATTGTTCGGCTTCAGGTTGATTTGTAATTACTCTATCTAACGTAGCGGCAAGAATATCATCAAGAATTTGACGATATTGAGGGCCTGGCTTGTAGCCTAATTGCTTCAGGTCGTTACCATTTAGAATGGGTTGGATGTGAGTCAATACTGTTAAGTAATGCCAAATTTGTTTTCTGAGCGATCGCGGGCTTTGCAAGGCGATTAAAATCAGCATTGGTAAGTCATATTTTTTCAGTAACTGCACAATTTGACTAGGACGCTGCAATTCCGGTAATAATTCCCTAACTTCTGCTTGGGCTTGGGCTAAATTTTGCAAGCGGTGAATGCTATCGTCTTGTAATTGCAGATTTTTGGCGACTTTTTCCCGATATTTTGGTTTAAGGTGGGCAATTAAAGCTTCTAGGCGCATTTGCCAGTGAACAAGGGTGAGTTGGGGATCAAATCTGTGCAGACAGCGTTCTAATAACCGCAACTGGCGTAAAAGTTCCGCATCTAAGGTAAGGGTGGAATGAATGCACTGCAAAGCTTGTAAGTTATCGAGTAATTGCAAAGCTGATTTCCAGTACGATGCTTCTAAGATATGTTTAAGTTCAGTTTTCAGCCGAGTTTGCAAAGCGGGAGTTCTGCTATTGTGTTGAGCAGTGCGATCGTAAACACCACTGTTAATTGCATAGCGAATATATTCTTCTGTTCGCGGTTCAAAATCAAAGCCAAAGCGCACAGCAAAGCGCACACCACGATAAATCCGGGTAGGATCTTCAATAAAGCTATTGGCGTGTAACACCCGAATTTCCTTGGCTTGTAAATCTAATAAACCACCAAAAAAATCGAGTAATTCACCCGCACGGGGAGAAGTTAGCCGCAATGCCAGTGCATTGATAGTAAAATCCCGGCGGTACAAATCTTGACGAATAGAACTCGCCTCAACTTCAGGGTTTGCGGCTGGATAAGGATAAAATTCTGTTCTAGCGGTGGCAATATCCACCCACAAGGAATCTAATTCTGCATCTTTATGCCACAACAAAGCCGCAGTTTGAAACGCACCATGAATTTCTAACCGCGCTGCTGGGTAAAGTTCTTGCAGTGCTTTTGCTAATTCCACCCCAGCACCAACATCTGCTGATTTATGAAAGCCATCAACAACCAAATCAATATCTTTAATCATTAATTGGTCTGCTGTTTCGGCTAACAGCAAGTCCCGCACAGCACCACCAACTAGGTAAAGATGCCAACCGCGTTTTTCTGCTGCTTGGGAGGCTTTGGTGAGTAATTGCCACAGTTGGGGTGCAAGACGTGATTGTAAGTTAGTGGTGAGTAGGGAGTGGGGAGTGGGGAGTGGGGAGTGAAGAGGATTGAAAGTTTGAAACTCGTCATCAGCTTGATGTAACTCCCGTAGGACATCGGTACGGGTGACGATACCAACTAATTGCCCATCTGCTAACACTGGTAAACGCCCAATATCATAAGTCACCATCAGCGACTCGATTTGTGGCAGGGTGGTATCTGGGGTGATGGTTTTGAGATTGATAGTCATGTAACCTTTGACTGGCGCATGACTAAAGCCGTGGTGAAAGGCAATATCTAAATCTCGCCGGGAAATAATGCCGACTAGCTGTCCTTGGGCATCAACTACAGATAAACCAGAATGCCCATAACGTAATAAAATTCGCTGTGCTTCTTCAATAGTAGTTTCTGGGCGAATAGTGCGGACTGGGGATGACATCAAATCTCTGGCGGTGAGGGGATGGGGAATGGAGGCTTTTAAACCTTCTAAAAGTTGTTCTAAGGTGGCTTGTGTATCGACTCCCCGCAAGTTGAGTGATGCAGCTTGGGAATGTCCGCCCCCACCAAAGGGTTGAAATAACAAGTTAAGATTGACACCAGGAATTTGCGATCGCCCAATCACAGTTAATCTTGATTCATCTTCCCCCAATGGATATTCATTGACTAACAATAAAGCATCAATTTCGGTTAACTCGACTAACTGCGATGCTAAACTCGATAACCCAGGCACAAAAGCATCAGTTTTTAAAGTAACCCAAGCGATCGTATAACCCCGTAAGCAAAGATATTCTAATTCCTGTAAGGCTGTGGTTAATAGCTGTTGCAACTGCGGTGATAAACCAGGGTCGCGGTAAGTCGAAATCACAGGTAAACTTGCACCTTGCTGCATCAACCAAGCCAAAGCTAAAGCATCCCTAGCTGTTGATAAATCATAAGTTAAGGAACCCGTATCCACATGGATACCCAAAGCCATCACCGTAGCTTGAGATGGGGTGAGGGAAATTTGCTGTTGTTGTAATTGCTCCACCATAAGAGTTGTGCAAGCACCCACCGGGGCAATATGCAATTGCGTCGCCGGAATATCGCCCTCTTGCCCTAAGTGATGGTCATAAACTACAATTTCTTTCACACTGGGTAAATCTAACCATTCAGATGCTTTACCCAGGCGATCGCGGTGTTGTGTATCCACCACAGTAATCGAACGAATGCTTTGCGGATTCACTGAACGTCGCTCAATTAACGGATACTCATCTCGATGTAACGCCAAAAAATCTCTCACAGGTGGATGTGCGCCGCCTGTTAACACAATCTTACTTCCCGGTAGCAAGCAAGTCAGCCCAACCGCCGCCCCTAAAGCATCAAAATCAGCCGTTGTGTGGCAAAGAATTAAATCCATAATCCTTAGTCATTGGTCATTAGTCATTAGTACCTAAACAAAGAACAAAGGACAAATAACCAAAGTGTATCAATTTCTGCTAGGTTAAAAAATAAGGAAAAACTGTCAGTGTCGCCCTTTAGCTGAAGCCGACAGAAGCCCCACGCCTGAACCGATAGGGCAGCGTGGCACGGACACTTTGCTCAAGTCGGGAAACCCGCCCACGCAAGTGTCCTCGTGAATGGCAGGGTGACGACGAGTTGACCCCCGACTGTTATCAACCGTTAGGTTGATCAGAGAGAGGGGTCGGGGAGGAGTCACCAGTTTTTTGACTAGGCAACCTATCAATCCAATCTTCAATAAGTTGCGTGACCGTTTTTTCTCTGTCCTGTGCATAAGTCTTGAGCTTGTCGTGCCTTCTAGAAGATATACGAATATGTAAATCTTTTTTACTCATAAGTATGTTCGCATTATGTACATACTTATAGTAATATATAAATGGTCGTTGACCCACCCACACGGCTGTAAACAACACAAAGTAGCGATACGACGCTTGCGGATGTAACTAGCGTGAGTAAGGGGGAAGGAACATTGCCAACTGGTAAGCCATTGCTGTAATTCCATGTGATGTTGTACGTAAAACAATTAAAGCTTCGGCTACGCTCAGGGTTAAAGCTGAACGTAGCCGAATGGTTAAACTGCCTGCGGGAGGCGGGCGGCTGCCTGGGTTCTGGATTTGACCAGATAAAGGGGAGAACCCCAGAGATGCTACATAAGACTCAGAGCGTTTTTGGTAACGCACATTGTTTAACAATGTTCCTAACAGAGCAGTGGCAAGTGAGACAGGAAGCCTACACTTACTGCTTGCAGAAGTGTAGGTACTTCACGATATTCTATCTTTAGTATTACGCTGTCTTGGGAGAAGCAAAAATGACCATAATATTCCAGTTCGCTTTAGTAGCTCTTGTTTTGATGTCTTTTGTACTGGTTGTTGGCGTTCCTGTTGCCTATGCTACCCCACAAAGTTGGGTGGAATCGAAAAGATTATTGTGGCTAGGTTCTGGAGTTTGGATTGCCCTAGTAGTGGTGGTTGGTATATTAAACTTTTTTGTAGTCTAGGCTCTTGACAACAGTCTCAGAAAATTAAGATATAGCTAATAGCAAAAGAAAAAGGTAAATGGTTTTATTTACCTTTTTTCTCATTTCTGGTAGATATCGCAGAAATAAACTCAGCACTCAGCACTCAAAACTTAGCACTTTCCTAATAATTGTGCGCTTCATCTCAACCATCGGCAGAGAAGAAATGTATATTGACAAGAGTATAGTTGATTAAGAGGCAGTCATGGCAGTTTTTGAGGGAACTTTTACTCAAACTGAACCCTTGCGTTTTGCGGTGGTGATTGGTCGATTTAATGACCTGGTTACTGCAAAGCTGGTGGAAGGATGTCAAGATTGCTTAAAACGTCATGGTGTAGACCCCAACCCCCACGGTAATCAAGTCGATTATGTTTGGGTTCCGGGAAGTTTTGAAGTGCCAATTGTTGCCCGTCAACTAGCACTTTCCCAGCGTTATGATGCGATCATTTGTTTGGGTGCAGTTATTCGCGGACAAACGCCCCACTTTGATTATGTGTCTTCGGAAGTAGCCAAAGGCATTGCCGCCGCCAGCTTTCAAACCGGAGTTCCGGTAATTTTTGGCATTTTGACAGTAGATACAATGCAGCAAGCCCTAGAAAGGGCAGGAATTAAAGCGAATCATGGCTGGGATTATGCCATGAACGCTCTAGAAATGGCCAGCCTGATGCGGAAGTTACGCTCTAACCTCACAGAGACCTACACTTTAAATCCCCAGCCTTTACCTGCTGCTCCAGGTCAAGAGTCCATCGTTAACAGTCAGTAGTCAATGGTCAATGGTCAATGGTCAACAGTCAATCGTCTAATAATAAAGCACAAATGACAAATGACAAATAACCATTGACTAAAACTTAGGGGTTGACAAATCAAAAAATATCTGACAGTATAGTAAATGTGAAGTTTGCGGGTATAGCTCAGTGGTAGAGCGCAACCTTGCCAAGGTTGATGTCGCGCGTTCGAATCGCGTTACCCGCTCTAAAAAAAGTTAAATTATAAGTTATCAATTGGTTGAAGGTAATAAGCTTTAGCCGATGATGTTTTTGATTAAGTGAACGAAAATCAGGAAAAAAATATCCTGCTTTCTGTTTCATGCTCGGTAGAATTTAAAAAGTGTTCCCAGAAAAATTACTAGGTTGTCAACGTAGCCTTGGGCAACAGTTGGTTTTCCTAGTGGTTGCGGCGTAAGCTTAGAATTGTATTAGATATGTAAGCACAATAAATGCCCCACAAGTTGGACGATATTACTTTGAAAGCCACAGATGCACAGCCGGAAATTTTGCAACAAGATTGCCAGCTACAGCACCAGACAACAGATACATATACCTATTTTTTTAAAATTGGGAATCAACGCTGTTGTTAATGATGGCAGTATTTACCTGACTTCGCTATTTATATAAACAGTTGCTTGTGAGATGAACCAATTCCCAAGGCATTTAGCCGGGAAAGGAAATCTCCAACTTATGAAAAACACGCTCAAGTTAGTAGAACGCTTGTGCATCATCAAAAACCAGAAAAAATTGACTTTAACCAGGAATATCCCTGTCCCTGTCGCCGTCGGGGACGGTTAGTTCCGATTACCCTTACAGAAGCATTTGGCTGCGATCGCTGTCAGCAAATCTTTGTTGTCCAAGATAATGGGCATATCCTCGAACAACTTTCGACCACTTATCCCTACAAGCGGTCTTGGCGCTGGACGGGAAATGCTTGGCATGTTGTTCATCCCCGCTTGGGAGAAAGCTATCTGCCCATCGCCCTCGGCATTATTTTTGTGCTAGTGATTATTTGGCTACCATTAGCATTGAAATTAGCCAAAGGTTCCAGCATTGTTGCTTGGGCAATAGTGGCAGTGATATTAGCTATTCTGCCAGCACTCATGGTCTGGCTTACCTACCGACGTTAACCCAATGACCGTTGAAGTTGTACAAGATTACCCTGAACCAATGAAAAGCGCCAAACGCGCTTTTCAGGCTTCCCTGAAGTTGGGTTTGACCAAGGGAGTAGACCGCAGTCGGGCTGTGTTGGCAATGGCGCAGGCGCTAGAAAGGTCTTTTGATGATATTTTAGAAGCCAATACTCTGGATTTAGAAGCTAGTAAAGAAATGGCTGTCCCAGAGTTGATTTTAGATTGGCTAAAACTCACCCCCACACGTCTAGAAACCACCGTCGAAATACTGCGGCGCTTGGGTGAACTATCAGATCCTCTGCGGCGGGTGAGGAATGCTGACTATCAACCAGAAGACTCTCAAAGTTACTCGCAATTGATGGCTTTGGGAGTAATTGCTTTTGTTTATGAGGCATTTCCCGATTTAGGTGCGATCGCCGCAGGTTTGTGCATTAAAACTGGCAATAGTATCATCCTTAAAGGTAGTACAGAAGCCAGTCATTCTAACGCTGCGATCGCTGAAGTACTGCAAAATGCCGTGGAAGAAGTGGGGCTACCACCTGGTTGCGTCGAACTAGTCACCACAGAACATGGTGCTTCTGTGCGGGATTTAGTTACCCAAGACCAGTACCTCAATTTAGTCATCCCCTACGGACGCTCCAGCTTAGTGCAGCAGGTCATGCGACAAGCCACTTGTCCAGTGCTAAAATCCGCAATGGGTAACTGTTACCTGTACTGGTCGCTCAATGGCAGCTTAGAGATGGTACGCTGGATGATTCTCGATAGCCATCAAAGCGAACCAGACCCGGTAAATGCGATCGAAAAAGTCTTAATTCACCGCCAAGCCATGCCATCATCGCTGTCGGTACTGTGGAATAGTTTGAAAGAGAAAGGCTTTGAAATCAAAGGTGATGCAGAGTTAGTCGAAGCCTTTCCCCAACTGCAACTAGCCAAAGACAGCGAATGGGGTAGTCCCTACTTAACGAAGACTGTGGCCTTTAAACTAGTGGATAGCTTAGAAGCTGCGATCGCCTGGATTAACCAATACAGTAGCGGTCATGCTGATTGTATTGTGACTGAATCTTATCAAGAAAGCCGACAGTTTGCCCTCGGCGTGAATAGCGCCTCCACCTACATCAACACTTCCCCTAGATTTTCACGCAACCCTTCACGGGGTGACTCAATATTCTTAGGGATGTCTAACCAAAAAGGCCACCGTCGCGGATTTATTAGCTTGGAAACCTTGACCACCGTCAAGCATATTATTCAAGGGAATGGTAGGTTTTAACCGTTACGAGTTGTTCTACATTTACAATCGTAATTAAATACTAATTCTTCACTTCTCCTACTAGACAAAACTTGATAAACCGAGAGCTAAAATTATATGTCAAATCGACTCAAGCTTTTTAGAGAAAGGATGGCTGCTTTTGAAGGCGCAGCAGATCCATCAAAAGCAGTTGAAAGCGGTTATTATGTCCACGCACCTATTAAGTTACTGGTAGATCATATCTCAGGACGAATAGCTCTACGTCCATCTTCTTCCCATCTTTTGATAGGCGGTATTGGTTCAGGCAAAACCACTCAATTGTTGGTTGCTTGCGAAAAAATTAATGAGATAGAAGACATTTATGCAATTTACGTTGATGTGAGTCTATACACCGATATTTCTCAAATTTCTAGTGGCGTTCTGACGGCGATCGCTGGATTAGAACTTGCGAAACTTATGCAGGATAGTGATGATCCAAATGTCCTATCTAATATTCGCATAATTCGTAACTTGGCACATGGTCATGATGAAGATTACGATGTTCACGATGAATATTACCCAGATTCTACCTATTTACCTTACATAAAAGGTATTATTCCCAAGAAAACAGAGGGATATGGTATAAGTTCTAACTTAGTATCAACCGTTGATGAATTAGCCAAAACTACATTTGAAGAATATGGAAATATCGTTTTTCTATTTGATGGACTAGATAGGCTAGATGATGCTAAAACCTTTATGCAAATTGTATCTTCAGACGCACAAGCCATATCATCTATGGGTATTGGTTTAGTATTAGTAGGCCCATTAACTGCTATTTACGGTCAATCCCGTGATACAGTTGACAAAACTTTAGATTACTTCTACTACCAGCCGTTTTTTGATGTAGATAATGATACAGAAGCATATAATTTCTTTTCTAAAATTATTCAAGCTCGCTCATCTGAAGATTTTATAGAACAATCAGCAATTAAACTACTTATCCAGTTTTCTGGTGGAGTTTTAAGAGATTTTATTAGTTTGATACAATCATCTATTGAAGAAACATATTTATCAGGAGAAGATAAGGTAAATTTTAATCATGTTTTTCATGCTGTTGATTCTTTTGGCAGATATCAGTTATTGGGAATTTCAGACAATGAAGTAAAAATTATTAAACAAACTCTTGATACAGCAAAATTTATTCCTAGAACAGATGAAGATTTACGCTTGTTGGTAAGGCGAATAATTCTAGAGTATAGATATCCCAAAATACGTCATGTTGTTCACCCAGCTATTCAAGTACTAATTGATAAGATTGCCGCTTAATGTATATTTAGATGAGTAAATCAGTTTCCATTGATGAGTTTTTACAGCGAGTTGGTTCACAACCAGAAGCAAATACTTGGTCAGCACTGATTGTTTCTAATTCAGATGCTCAACAATTAGTAGATGATTTAAAAGACTCACTTAGCATTTTTGCAGAATGTGAAGTTGGCTGTCTTTCTGCAAATATTAATACTAGTAATCTAGTAGAAAGAATTTCCCATACAAATGAAGATTATTTAATTCTTTGGGACTTTGAGCAATGGGATAATCATAACTGGTATCAATTAGATTGCCAGAGAAGTAAACTGATGAGAAAATACGGGGTAGTTCTGATTTTATCTCCAGAATCAGCAAAAACTATGTTTTCTTATGCTCCGAATATTGTTAGCTGGTTGGGTTCTAGAGTATATTCCTTTTTAAAAGATACAGAATTACTCAGTATAGAAGAACGTCAGGAAAGACTAGAAGCACTTCGAGAATGGTCAGGTTTAACTGACTCTCAAGTAATTGATATGGCTGAAGCGCAAACTCTACCACCTGAACCTGAATATGCTGAATGGCTTGTACTTCTTGATAGAGGAGATTTAATTGAGCAGTAAAAGTGATTGGGAGCAAATTTGTGATCAGGTGCAAGAACGACTCTTGAAAAATGCTCCCATGACTGTAAAAAGTGCTAAAGTCTTGCGAAGTGAGATTTTTCAGTGTTTAACTAAAGCATACAATAATGGTCTATTAAAAACCAAGCTTCATGAAATTCAGAAGCTACTCAAAATAACTCCATCAACCCAAGGTATTATTGAAATTACTGGAGGAGAACGAAACTTTAAGAGAATTAAAGAAATCCCTCATTTTGAGAAAACTGACGGTTCCTGGTTTGATTTTGCAATTACAGTTAGCGAAAATTACAAACCTGCTGAAATTATTGCATTCGACTTTGAAATAAGATTTGTAGAAAATAAACCAATTAAATTTCTGCGCTTTGACCTGAATCTTCCTGGACATGATAACCAGGAAAGAGGAATAAGATTTCATTTGCATCCGAGTAGTGATGACTTGATGGTTCCTAGTCCTCCAATGTCACCTTTAGAAATTCTTAACTTATTTTTATATGGTCTGAAAATTCCCGAACGTCCTCGTAATTCTTAGGGAATTGTATCGCTCAAATACAGATGAAAATCCTGAGTAACAAAAAAAGATAATACAAGCTAAAATAGCGTTAGTTTTAAATAAACTAACGCTATTATTTTTCAAATAAATTCAGGAAAAAATAGTAAAATCAACTCCCTGAAATTTAATATAAATTACAGTCAATTACATCAATTAAACAGCACTGCGACGAGTTAACAAATTCCACAAAAAGACAGCGATAATTGCACCCAAAACTGCCACTAAAATACCAGGTATACTAAGAGTTGGAGCCGCGAGGGCAAAATTTCCCGTACTGAAAAATACTCCTAAGCTACCACCAATAAACGCACCGATAATACCTAACAAAATTGTTCCCAAAATACCGCCGCCTTGATGCCCAGGGTAGATAGCTTTAGCAATAGCACCAGCAATTAAGCCTAAGATAATCCAAGCAAGAATGTTCATAATGTTTTTTGTTTGTATTAATGTTTTTTCTGACAATTACAGATTAACAAGTTCAATATGTACAACCAATCTATCATCAGCATTAATTATTCATAGCCTGAAGTGGTAGTTCCATCGTTGCCATTTCTTTTGGTGTATGCCGAAATAAAGATAAGTAAAAACAGAAGAAACAGCCCATAGCTGCTGTGAAACTATGGGCTTATTAATTCATTGCTTGGTAATTGCAGTATAAGCATTTCTCATTAGCTCTATCCTCTACTAGAAGAATTAAGCTGAAATGAAAATTGTGAACATTCTTAACGAAAAAAGGGTAATTCATTTCAACTTATGATAGAGTCCAACCCTCAATTAACTACATAGGATCAATACAGTAAAGCTCAAGCACAATTGCATTGTATTAGAATTTACCGCACTTTTGAAGTAAGTGCGGTACACCATGAGTAATAAGTAAATTTCTGACTCATTATTCATTACTCATTACTTTTTTCAATCAGTTGCTGTACCTTATAAACATCGAATCTACTGTATGACATTTAATTACAGATTGACCAAAGATTAACTCAAGAAAGCCATTGATGAGATGAAAAGTGAGAGCGATCGCACCATTGAAGTAAGCTAATTTTACTCTCCACCATGACCCTTGTAAGCGATCGCCTCTCGTTTTATACTTTGAACAGGAGCGTAGACGCTGGCGGCTTGTCGTCAGACATCGCCCTCATAACACCATCATTGCACCTGCGAACACGAAACTTCGAGTAAATAAGTGGAGCGATCGCCTTTACAACACCATCATTGTACTTGCGAACACGAAACTTCAAGTAAAAAGGTCGAGCGATCGCCTTCAAAACACCATCATTCCACCTCAGAACACAAAATTTCAAGTAAAAAAGTCGAGCGATCGCCTTCAGAACACCATCATTTCACTTCAGAACACAAAACTTCGAGTTCGGAACACGAAACTTTGAGTTCAGAACACGAAACTTCCACTTCAGAACATAAAACTCCGAGTTCAGAACAAGAACATTCTCATTTAAAACAAAGCCCTTGCACTTTCCTTTGCGACTTTGCGCCTTTGCGCGAGATAAAATCATGATCTGAGACTCAAAATTACTGTTGTGGTTTTCAAGAGTCGCGCAACCTTGCCAAATTTTTACGCACTTTCACAGTATTAGGATGATTTGCCCCTAACCGTCGCTCTAAAATACCTAAAGCTTGGATGAACAAAGGTTCGGCTTCGCTATATCTTCCTTGGGAGCAGTAGAGAAACGCAAGGCTGTTGAGGCTAATGGCAACATCAGGATGTTGTTCTCCCAGCAATTTGCGACAGAGTGTTAAGGCTTTGATGCACAAAGCTTCGGCTTCGCTGTATCTACCTTGGGATTCGTAGAATACTGCTAGGTTGTTGAGACTTTCTGCGACATGGGGATGTTCTTCCCCCAGCAGTTTGAGCCTCAGTGCCAAAGCTTGGATAAACAAAGGTTCGGCTTCGCTGTATTTGCCTTGGGAGTAGTAGAATACTGCTAGGTTGTTGAGGCTTTGTGCGATATGGGGATGTTCTTCCCCCAGCAGTTTGCGCCACAGTGTCAAGCTTTGGATGTACAACGGTTCAGCTTCGCTGTATTTACCTTGGAATTCGTAGAGATTAGCAAGGTTGTTGAGGCTACAGGCGACATCGGGATGTTCTTCCCCCAGCAGTTTGCACCACAGTGCCAAAGCTTGGATAAATAAGGGTTCGGCTTCGCTGTATTTGCCTTGGGATTTGTAGAGTGCTGCTAGGTTGTTGAGGCTAGAGGCGACATGGGGATGTTCTTCCCCCAGCAGTTTGAGCCTAAGTGCTAAAGCTTGGATGTACAAGGGTTCGGCTTCGCTGTATTTGCCTTGGGATTCGTAGAGATTAGCAAGGTTGTTGAGGCTAAGTGCAATATGACGATGTTCTTCACCCAGCAGCTTGCGACACATTACCAAAGCTTGGATGTACAAGGGTTCGGCTTCGCTGTATTTGCCTTGGGATTTGTAGAGTGCTGCTAGGTTGTTGAGGCTAGAGGCGACATGGGGATGTTCTTCACCTAGCAGTTTGCGCCATAGTGCCAAGGCTTGGATAAATAAGGGTTCGGCTTCGCTGTATCTTCCTTGGAAGTCGTAGATTTGTGCTAGGTTGTTGAGGCTAGAGGCGACACCTGGATGTTCTTCTCCCAAGCGTTTTTTAGCAATTTCTAGACACTGCTCATACCAAGGTGCTGCTTTGTCATACAATCCTTGACCACTGTAAAATAAAGCGTTGCCAACGAATGGCCAAGTTAAATCATTATCGCTGACATATTGAATGAGATTATTTGCTACTTCATCTAAATGAGGTATTGCTGGGGCAACACCCCTAATTTGCTCAAGTATGGGGTTGTGAGAAATATTTTTAGCTACTGCTACCATCACCCCACAAAACGATCGCTTAAATTCCTCTTTCTCCTCTAAATCTTCCAGCTTATCTTTAAAAAACTCCCGCAGCAGGGGATGAAGTTGATAAGTTCCCTCGCCTTTGAACTGAAGTAAATGTAACTGCAACAACTCCCGCCTAGCTTGTTTCCAATTTTGAACCTCATTATTTATTTTTATCCCCTCCACCAACTCCCAAGGAATCGGAGCTAAGGCAAATAAACTCAAAACGCAGCCTAAATGTTGAGCTAGGATTTGACCCTTTTCTCGCAACCGTTTCCAACTCAACTCAAACGCAGCTGCAACACCCAACTCAGCAGTCATCTCTGGTTGAGCTTCATCTAAAGCCGGATTTTTCAGACGCTCATTTTCCAAGTCTTGCAGCATTTCTGCTAGGGATAATTCATCATCACCCAACAAATAACGCCCGACTAATTCCAAACCCAAGGGCAAATATCCCAACCACTTACAAAGCTTTTTCGCTATTAACGGTTCACGCCGCAGTCGTTCTCTACCAATTATCGATTTTAATAACTGCATCGCCGCAAGTGGTTTCAGCACATCTAAATCTAAACGCACTATCGGCGGTTGTAATTTCTCCCGCGTGGTAATTAACTGCTTAAACCGCGCCGGAACAGAATCTAAATAACATCTAACTTCTTCTCGATAGTTAGTGACGTTATCAATTACCAGTAAAACCTCACCCTCATACCATTTTGAAAGACAGAATTGCACTCGCGCAGCTAAATCTAAATCATCTGGGATGTTCAATAGCAGCTTATTACGAGCAAAATCCACCAGTTGCACTCCTACATCCTGCAATGCAGACAACCAGCAAATTCCGCCTTGGTAGGTGACGCGGTGCGAATTGGCATATTGCAAAGCTAACTCTGTTTTCCCGACTCCACCCATCCCCGCTATAGCTGCAATAGCTACCTGTTGATTTTCCCGCAACAAACGATGGAGGTTTTGCAATTCCGTTTCTCGTCCGACAAATTCCACCACGCCACTGAAGGGAAGATTTTCGTAACGGGTAGGCGAGGATTGAGTTTTTTTAGCCTTCTCACGCTGTACGCCTGGTAATTCTTCTCTTCGGCTTTGCCATTCTGCATCAAATTTCTGCAAATTCGCGTGTTTATCGCTTTTATCATGCCAAAGTTTCAGCCGAAAGTGCCAATCCTCCGAACCTCGTCTGTGTTCGCGCAAATCTTCGAGAATGTTTACAAAATCTTCGAGTCGTTTTAATGCTTCCCTGACTTCTTCTTTAGTTAAAACGCTAAGTTCTGCCAGAACTCTTAGCTGTGTTCTCACTATTACTTGCTGCGGCGTTTCCCAATTCAGGGCAATTTTATAAAGTTCACCGTCTTCTAACTCGTTATTGGCATAAGCCAAAAACTTTTCTAACAGTTTTTTTACCCGCGCTTTGACTTCATCACCGTAGCTAACACGCGCCATAGCTTATTCTTGCCCAAATTTGCGACAAAGTTTCGGGATTCCCCAAACTTAATCTAGCATCCCCAAACTCAAATCTCGGCAGATTCACGCATCACCGCCCACAGACAGCCACTTTTGCTTCCTCGCACTACCCCAAATTTACCGTTGCTTCAGCGTTTGAGGCAAAGTAAATGAAAGCTAAAAAGCTGATGGCGATCGCATTTTTTCTGATTCCCCTAATTGCTGACTGGTTCATCCCCGGTTCAGGAATTGTGATGGAGTTTGCCTTCCTGATGTGGGAATTACTGGAACAAGAAAGATAAATGTAGGTTGGGTGGAACGAAGTGAAACCCAACAATGCCAAGTTCTCTGGATGTTGGGTTGCGCTGTCGCTCCACCCAACCTACGCTTTAACCAGCTAATTCCCGATAGCGTTGTTGAACTTCTTCAATTCCAAACAACGCTTCAAACTTTAGACCAACAGACTGGTAAAGTTCTGCGCCTCCTTGCTTGCGGTCTACCAGTCCAATGACTTGCTCAACAGTATATCCTGCATCTTTTAGCCGATTTACTGCTTTTAAAGCCGACTGACCAGTTGTCACCACATCTTCCAAAACGACGATTTTTGCACCTTCAGGCAAAGTCGGCCCTTCAATATAAGCTTTCGTTCCGTAACCTTTGGCTTCTTTGCGAATAATTAGTGCTGGTATGGGTCGGTTTTCATAAACAGAAACCACACTCACTGCTGTCACAATAGGATCAGCGCCTAGTGTTAAACCTGCCACAGCTTCAGTATCCGCAGGTAGTAAGGGAAATAGTAAACGTCCAACGGCTAAAGCGCCTTGGGGATGGAGTGTTACCTGGGTTTTATTAATGTAATAGGTGCTACGTAGTCCTGAAGCCAGCACAAAATCACCTTCTTGATAGGCGAGTTGGCAAAACAAGTCTAGTAGCTTGTGGCGCAAAGTAGCTAAGTCAGCAGTGGTGGCCCAAATATCAGCCGGAGTAAGGGTTTCAGTAGAATGCGTCATTACAAATGATAATCAGTTGTGCTACACCAAAGGTTGAACTCATCAGAGTTCTGCAATTAAGCATAAGTTAAGATTCGCTCAAAATTGAGGAGTTAAGGGAATGGGTATAAAATTTAAATCCTTTGGTGGTCTTGTGGTACTTTTAGCGACTGGTTTAATTTTTCCGGCTGTGGCTTCTGCTGAAGCAGATACACCTAATTATGAAACAGCTAATGAAGCTTTTGAGCGAGCTTATTTCCGTCACGATCGCAATTTTTATGAAAATAACACAGCCAAACGTCAGTTACACAATTTTCTCGGTAATGGTTCCGGTTTTCGCAATACTTTCCCAGAAAATGAAATAGCCCGTGATGCTGAGTTAATGAACACCCTCTATCGAGATGTTATGACTCAGCAAGCCGGTAATGACCCTTATCTACGCACACCAGATTTACCCAACCCTTATGATAGTTCCTTACTGTCATCTCCTCGCTTAAATAGTGACAAACTCAAAGTCGGTACAGAATTCCGCTTTTAGAGTGCTGAGTGCTGAGTGCTGAGTGCTGAGTGCTGAGTGCTGAGTGCTGAGTGCTGAGTGCTGAGTGCTGAGTGCTGAGTGCTGAGTGCTGAGTAGTTAAAGGGGGTTATGGAGTTAAATTAACTTTGGCATACAACGGCTAGAGTCATCACTTAAAAGAACTTATTACTTAGCACTTTCAACTCAGCACTCAGCACTTAAAAAATCCAGGGTGCAGGAGTTGAACCTGCCTTGGGCGAATTATGAGTTCGCTGCCTCAACCGCTCGGCCAACCCTGGTCGAATATTAATTTTATCTCAAGTTTGCCAATTGTCTACCTTTTTACCACAGTTTATCAGATTTTTATACTACATAATTTAATTATGAAATTATGCACACTATGATTGATGAAGTTCGTTTAAGGATTGAGGTACATAACTTCAATGCTCTTAATATAGACCAGCATTCTTCAGCAACAGCTTGTCAGCGATGAAAATAAATTCTACTGTAATACTGACTTTGGTTTTGTTAATCCTGATGTTGGGCGCAGGGTCTGTCAGCGCGTTTTTAGGTTTCAATTTGGGCAGTCTAGCTCTCAAAGGAGTATCAACTCCCGATGGTCGCCCGACAACCAAATTCGCCAGTGCTAAGACCAATAACTCCCAACAGCCAGGCGTAACTTTATTAAAAGAAGAAGAAATATTAAAAATTGTTAAATCTCGGATTGACGGTAAGGCGAAAGCTAACCAATCAGAAAAATTAGACGACGAAGACGAAGAAATCAATAAAAAACAGAAGCCGCAAGAAAAGCCACAGGAAGCAGTTGAAGAAAAACCCCAACCAGGATTTCCGGTGAGTGCGGAAAGTGAAGGTGTGACGTTTGCGGTGCAATCGGCGCGTTACTCTGGAGGCGATTTACTTCTAAAAGTGAAAATGCAGAACAAAGGTAAGGATTCTGTGCGCTTTTTGTATAGTTTCTTAGATGTGACCGACGACAAAGGCAGAACCTTGAGTGCTAGTACAGAAGGTTTACCCGCAGAATTACCCGCAAATGGGCCGACATTTTCCGGTACAGTGATTATTCCTACAGCTTTACTGGATGATGTGAACAAAGTCTCTTTGTCTTTGACAGATTATCCTGCACAAAAACTCAAGTTAGATGTCGCTGACATCCCTGTAGCAAGGTAAAGACGGGAAAGTAAAAAGTCAAAAGAATCTTTTTACTTTTACCTTTTACCTTTTTACTTTAAGAGAGTTTACACGAGTTTAGGCAGTGATTGGTTTTCCTGGTTTAACTTGGGCAGATGTAGGGTTGCGATTATTATCAGTACTACTACTGATTGCCATCAATGCCTTTTTTGTGACGGCAGAGTTTTCGATGGTGACAGTGCGGCGATCGCGGATTCATCAGTTAGTCAAGGCTGGTGACATACAAGCGATCGCAGTTGAAACATTACAACGCAGTATTGATCGGCTGCTATCAACAACACAGTTAGGCATTACCCTTTCGAGTTTGGCACTGGGGTGGATTGGTGAAAGTACAATTGTGGTGCTGGTAAACACATGGCTGAAATCTTGGCCGTTACCAGCAACGACCACTAAGTTTATTTCCCATTCGCTATCAATTCCCCTGGCCTTTTTTTTGGTAGCTTATCTGCAAATTGTCTTGGGGGAATTATGCCCAAAATCACTGGCTCTACTCTATTCTGAACAATTAGCACGATTTTTAGGCCCTTCAGTTAAAGCGATCGTTCGTTTTTTCAGTCCCTTTATCTGGATTCTCAACCAATCAACTTTTTGTTTGTTACGCATTTTTGGCATTGAATACACAGGTCAAAGTTGGAGACCGCCTGTAACATCGGAAGAATTACAGATGATCATTGCCACAGAACGAGAATCTACAGGTTTAGAACATTCTGAACGCCAACTGCTGAATAATGTCTTTGAATTTGGTGATGTTACCGCCCAAGACGTAATGATTCCTCGCAATGGCATTATTGCTTTACCCAAAGATGCAACCTTCCAGCATTTACTCCAGGAAATGACCACTACTGGTCACTCCCGCTACCCCATTATTGGCGAATCTTTAGATGACATTCGCGGGATTGTTTACTTTCGAGATTTAGCCCAACCCTTGGCAATAGAGAAACTCACTTTAACATCCCATCTCCAACCGTGGATGCGTCCCGCCCGATTTGTCCCAGAAAACACACCCTTAAGTGAACTCTTGCCCATGATGCAGCAAGAAAAACCAGCTATGGTCATTGTCGTTGATGAGTTTGGTGGGACTGTAGGGCTAGTGACCATTCAAGACGTGATTGGTGAAATTATTGGCAATACAGGGGAACGGGAAAACAACGAAGACTTGTTAATTGAAATTGTCGATCAAGACACATTTTTAGTACAAGCACAAATTAATCTCGAAGACCTCAACGAAGTCTTAAATCTCAGTTTGCCTCTAGCTAGGGAATATCAAACTTTAGGCGGTTTTGTGCTTTATCAATTACAGAAAATGCCGACTAAAGGTGAAATCTTTTTATACGAAAATCTTCAGTTCACCATAGTCTCAATTGTCGGGCCAAGGCTGCATCAGATTCAAGTGCAACGCTTGTCTTAGGGGGGCAAGAGGGGCAAGGGGGACAAGGAGGACAAGGGAGACAAGGGGGCAAGGGGGACAAGGGAGACAAGGGGGACAAGGGGGACAAGGGAGACAAAGGGGACAAGGGGGGCAAGGGAGACAAGGAGGACAAGGAAGTAAGATTTATACCTTACCTCTCAACCTTGTCTACCCCCTCACCCTTGTCCCTTTCAAGGGCAGGCTTTTTTTATTAGACAAATTTTTGGGCTTTTAAAACCAAAATTATTGTCTGAACAGTTAAAACTACGTTTCATAATTGAGAATATTCTCAACTATTTATCGAAGGTTTAAAAACCTGCCCTTGAAAGCACCCTTGTCCACCCCCTTTCCCACTCCCTACTCCCTACTCCCTACTCCCCACTCCCCACTCCCCACTCCCTCCACATAAGCCAGTGGATCTTGTAATCCCAGTTCTTCAAAAGCTGCTAGTCGCAAGCGGCAAGAATCACAGACTCCACAGGCAATATCACCACCGCTATAGCAAGACCAAGTTAAGTGCCAAGGAACGCCTAATTTGTTACCAAGTTGGATGATTTCGGTTTTTTTGAGATGAATCAAAGGGGCAACGATCGCAGTTGCATCACCTTCTCGTCCTTGTTTGGTTCCCAGGCGAAAAACTTCTTGCATTGCCTGGATGTAGTCAGGACGACAATCAGGATAGCCGGAATAATCCAAGGCATTCACACCAATGTACACACGTTCAGCTGCGATCGCTTCCGCATAGCCCAAGGCAAAACTTAAAAATATCGTATTCCGTGCAGGTACGTAGGTTATAGGAATTTTTTGTGACATCTTCTCCAAGGAACGGGCTTGGGGAACATCGATTTTTTCATCTGTCAGTGCTGAACCACCCCATTTGCGTAAGTCAAAATTCACCACCTGATGTTCTTCTACACCAGCAGTTTGCGCCATCAGCATCGCTGAGTTTAACTCTCGGCGATGTCGCTGCTGATAATCAAAAGAAATGGCGTAGCACTCACAACCATCTGCTTTGGCTTGATAAAGTACAGTAGAAGAGTCTAATCCCCCAGACAACAAAATTACGGCTTTCATCTTGGCTGCCAATTTTTAGATTTCTCATTGCCAAAACATCATAATTAAAAAAACTGTCAGCCAGCCTGACCACTCGATTTTTTTTCCATACTGTACCAGTTTATAAACTGGACTATTCTTGAAGTGTTATGGTAGCTATTTTTGTAATTTTACTGACAGGAAAATTATTTATTTACAACGTTATTAAGATGGTAAATTTCCTGGTATCCAATACTCTGACTAAGATTGAGAAACTTTCACTAAAAATTGATTTTGTGTTTAAAGTTAATAAAAAAACACATTAGCTATTGTGTTAAGAGCAAAAACCTGATTGATTTAGAACTGAACAGAAAAAAGACAGCCAGATTGCGGGAACTATCGCAAACTTTGAAATTCTTCATAAACAGAGCCTCTATGTTACCATCTGGATGGTTTTAGACGGATCATAACTGGCTGTTCAGTATAATTGCCAACGGCCGCAGCGTCTCTAAATTTGGTGGTTGAGGAGAGAACAATAGTGCAAAATAGCATGTCAGTGGCAGAATCAAATTCATACACACAGCGCAATCAGCCACGACCGATTCGCGTGGGTGTAGTCGGGGTGGGTAACATGGGACAACATCATGCCCGCGTCTTGAGTTCAATGAAAGATGTTGAACTAGTCGGTGTGGCAGATATCAATGTTGAACGAGGCTTAGAAACCGCCAGCAAATACAAGGTGCGTTTTTTTGAAGATTATTGCGACTTGCTACCCCATGTGGAAGCAGTGTGCATCGCCGTACCGACTCGCCTGCATTATGCCGTGGGGATTAATTGCCTATTAGCGGGAATTCACGTTTTAATTGAAAAGCCGATCGCTGCTAGTATTTCGGAAGCAGAATCCCTCGTCAATGCAGCCGCAGAATCAGGGTGCATTTTACAAGTAGGTCATATTGAGCGATTCAATCCTGCATTTCAAGAACTCAGCAAAGTCCTGAAAACCGAAGAATTGCTGGCGCTGGAAGCTCACCGGATGAGTCCTTACTCCCATCGTGCCAATGATGTTTCCGTCGTGCTGGATTTAATGATCCACGACATTGACTTAATGCTAGAACTAGCCGCCTCTCCAGTTGTCAAACTGACAGCCAGTGGTACTCGTGCTTTAGATTCTGGTTATTTAGATTACGTCACAGCCACCTTGGGATTTGCCAATGGTATTGTTGCTACGCTGACAGCCAGTAAAGTCACGCACAAAAAGATTCGGCGCATTGTTGCTCATTGCAAAAACTCCTTTACGGAAGCAGATTTTCTCAAGAACGAAATTCTGGTTCATCGCCAAACAACCACCAATTTAACTGACAATCGTCAGTTACTTTACAAACAAGATGGTTTGATCGAAAAAGTCTCTACCACCAATATTCAGCCTTTGAGTGCAGAACTAGAACATTTTGTCAACTGTGTTCACGGTGGTAATCAACCTTCCGTTGGTGGTGAGCAGGCGCTAAAAGCTCTGAGACTAGCTAGTTTAATTGAGCAAATGGCTTTGGAAGATAGAGTGTTCAACCCATTAGACTGGCAGTCAGAATCGAGAGTTCAATCCTTAACTTCCACAATCTAATAGTTTTGTTCAATTGAATACATAAAATACTTAGGGGCGTAATTATTGCGCCCCTAAAATTTGGCTAATCATTACCCCAGAGATGACGGATTATCAGTAAAGTTTTAAGAAGATTAAGGCTAGATTAGGCAAACAAACTTGTGCCGCAGTTTTAGGAATATACTCAATGCTTGAATGGATTACTAATACGATCAATTCCTTGGGATACGTAGGAATTGCACTGTTAATGTTTGTAGAGAACCTGTTTCCCCCAATTCCTTCAGAATTGATTATGCCACTGGCAGGATTTACCGCTAGGGCAACACCAGACCGATTAAATATTCTGGGAGTATTTTTTGCTGGACTTGTAGGTTCTGTAGCTGGCGCACTTGTGTGGTACTATCCTGGTAAGTTTTTGGGCGAACAGCGCCTAAAACGATGGGCGGATCAGTACGGTAAGTGGTTAACCATATCCAGCAAAGATATTACCAAAGCAAAGCATTGGTTTGATTCTCAAGGTAGCAAAGCAGTGTTAATTGGTCGTCTTGTACCGGGAATCCGTACATTGATTTCCGTGCCAGCAGGCATTAGCGATATGCCTCTGCTACCATTTTTATTTTATACAACCTTGGGTAGTGCTGCCTGGGTAGGTTTGTTAACATACTCAGGGTATATTTTGGGTAGCCAGTATGAACTTGTGGACAAGTACCTTGCCCCAGTATCAAAAATTGTGCTTGGGACTTTGGTTTTGGCATTTGTGGTCTGGATACTCAAGCGTAGGCAGAAACGGACTAGACACTAAAATACACCACCCTGATTTAAAGTTTATTTAAAGTTGGGGGGTTACATCTGGTAAAAATTCGCCTACACTATGCCAAATAATGCTGAAGAAAGCGATCGCCTAAATCAGCATTAGGCGTATTTTTAGCTACACTTGACGAAACCTAGAATTTTTGGTATCTCGCATGTTTGTATGTAAGATGAGCAAGTTAAATTTTGACAGTTAAGAAAGGACTAGGAGCTTTCATGACAGACCAACCTTCCGCCGCTACCCCAATGAATGCTGCTGCTATCCCACTCAACCGGGTTTCAGCCGCTACCCCAATTAATACTGCTACTCCTGTTAAAACAAATGGCAGTTCTGGCAAGGCTATTCTCAGTGTGGACTTAGGCAGAACATCAACCAAGACTTCTGTCAGCCGCGAACCCGGTAATGTGGTTTTCATCCCCGCCAATGTCAAACAAATGTCAATGGAAGAAGTCCGGGGAGGTATTTTTGAAGCCCGTGCGACAGATCCTTTAATGGACTTGTGGCTGGAGTATCAAGGCAGTGGCTATGCAGTCGGTCAACTCGCCGCCGATTTTGGCGCAAACCTTGGAGTTGGTAAATCTAAGGTAGAAGACGCATTGGCTAAAGTTTTAGCTTGTGCTGGCTACTTCAAGCTAAAAGACGAAATTTCCATTGTCCTGGGTCTACCCTTCCTCTCTTTGGAGCAGTTTGAAAAAGAAAAAGCCCAGATCATCAGTCAGCTGACTGGCCCTCACGTGATGAATTTTAGAGGCGAAAGTGTCTCTCTCAACATCAATAAAGTTTGGGTAATGCCTGAAGGTTACGGTAGTCTTCTTTGGTGTGAAGCTCAACCCAAAAAAGGTGCAGGCAGCCCCGACTTTACCAAAGTATCAGCCGCTATTGTCGATATTGGACATCAAACCATCGATTTGTTGATGGTAGATAATTTCCGCTTCGCTCGTGGTGCTTCTAAGAGTGAAGATTTTGGGATGAGCAAATTCTATGAAATGGTAGCGAAAGAAATTGAAGGCGCAGACAGCCAATCTCTAGCACTCATTTCTGCGGTGAACAAACCTAGAGGAGAACGTTTCTATCGTCCCAAAGGCTCTAGCAAGCCTGCCAACCTGGATGATTTTCTCCCCAACTTGATTGAGATGTTTTCCCGTGATATTTGCAGCCGTGTCCTTGCTTGGCTACCTGAGCGTGTGACTGATGTGATTATCACAGGCGGCGGCGGCGAATTCTTCTGGGAAGATGTGCAACGTCTGTTAAAAGATGCTCAAATCAACGCCCATCTAGCTGCACCATCTCGCCAAGCTAACGCCTTGGGGCAGTATATTTATGGAGAGGCGCAATTATCCGCCGTTCGTGCTGCTAGGTCTTAAAGTCAATGTTCCAATGGTCAAAAAAAGTAGTTAAATCGGTGACGTTCAACCCAGAAGTTGCAGATGAAAGCTTGTTGTCGCTGGTAGAAAGCCATTTAGAGCCTCAACCAGACAAGACTTTTAGCGACCTCTGTAAAGAAGCCCTATGGCAATTTTTATGTGTCCCGGAAGCTGTTAAACCTGCTTCCAAACCAATAGCCGCAGAGTCGGTTGAACAGAAAATCGATGAACTGCAACGCCAAGTGGCTGACCTAGAGGAACGTTTTTTCGCTAAAGAATCGAATCGTTTGGAGGCGATGGAACGCCATATTGTGCAACTCACGCAACAGATGGCGCATCTCGCAATTTTGGTGACAGAGCGACCGCAGATTATTCACCATCAGCCTCCAACTTCACCAGCGCCAGCGCCTGTAGTGTCAACAGTCCCCGCAATGGAAATGGTTAACACTACCTACGCTGCTGCACCTTCTGAAGATGTTGACCCTGTGATTAGTCGTCTCAGTCAGTTTCTGGATGATTTTTAAGAGACGGTTTGGATTGTGAGTATTTTTATTTTTAAGGAATCCTTAGTAGTGCAGGCTATTAAGGATTATTAATTTTTATCATTCAAAAAACTTTGTGCGGCAGTCGCTACAACGGGAGAAAACCCCGTAACGCGCTGCCGCCTTTGCGTGAGATATTTAATAACTCTGCTACACCATTTCCGATGATGTTTGCACCACTGGCTGAGGCTGGGGTTGGAACATGAACAAGGAGTAAACTACATCTCGGCGGATGTTGACCATCATATCGAGGAATAGTTCATAACCTTCGCTCTTATATTCAATTAGCGGGTCTTTTTGACCGTAACCACGCAAACCTACAGACTCGCGTAAAGCATCCATTTGTTGCAGGTGTTCGCGCCACAAGGTATCAATACGCTGCAAGATGAAGAAGCGTTCGGCTTGACGCATCAGTCCTGGTTGCACTTGGTCAATTTGCGCTTCTTTCATGTCGTAGGCAATTCGCACCTGTTCGTGGAGGAATGCTTTAATCTCGCTGACAGACATATCCTCTAGTTGATTTGCCTGCATATCTGATAGCAAGTAGACGAATTCTTTGACTTTCTCAACCAGTTTTTCTAATTCCCATTCTTCTGAGGGCAAATCTGGGTTGATGTAGTAGTCAACGATGTCGTCCATCGTTTTTTCGGCGTATTTGATGACTTGTTCTTTTAAGTCTTGCCCTTCTAATACCCGACGGCGTTCGGCGTAGATGGCGCGACGTTGGTTGTTCATTACCTCGTCGTATTCAAATACTTGTTTACGGATGTCGTAGTAGTAGGTTTCGACTTTTTTCTGTGCGCCTTCTAAGCTGCGAGTCAGCATTCCCGACTCAATAGGCATATCTTCTTCGACTTGGAAGGCGTTCATTAAACCAGCGACGCGATCGCCACCAAAGATCCGCAATAAGTTATCTTCTAAACTGAGGAAAAATCTGGTGGAACCAGGGTCTCCTTGTCGTCCGGCGCGTCCCCGCAACTGGTTGTCAATGCGGCGTGACTCGTGGCGTTCTGTACCTATTACGTGCAGACCACCGATTTCGACGACGTTATTGTGTTCGCTTTCTGTGAACTGTTCGTACTCGTGCTTAATGCGGTTGTATGCTTCGCGTAACTTCTGAATTACTGGGTCTGTGGTGGGTGCTTTTTCGGCTGCCACTGCCACCTTATCTTCCGCTTCTAGTTCTGGTAAACTGCGATCGCCATATTCCCTAACTGCAACATCTACCGCTTCTTTCAGTAGTTTTTCGGTTTCTTTAGAAAGTTGGGTGGGGAAGATTTCTGGTGAAGCTTTCCAAGTTTTGACTTTTTTCCCTGGGGCAAAACCTTGGCCGCCACCATGTCCACCAGGTAGACTACCGCTTGCCCTCTGTACACCAAACACATCTTCGTCTTCTGGTTGGACAATGCGTGGCATAAAATATTCCCGCAATTTCAACCGCGCCATGTATTCGGAGTTACCACCAAGGATAATATCTGTACCTCGACCCGCCATGTTAGTCGCAATGGTAACAGCACCTCTCCGTCCTGCCTGGGCGACAATTTCCGCTTCCCGTTCCACGTTTTCGGGGCGGGCGTTGAGTAATTCGTGGGGAATACCAGCTTGTTTGAGGAGTTGGCTGAGATATTCTGATTTTTCGACACTAGTGGTTCCTACGAGTACAGGGCGACCAAGTTCGTGCATTTCGGCACATTCTCTGGCGATCGCTGTCCATTTACCCGCCTCTGTCTTAAACACCAAATCCGACAAATCTTGCCGTTTTCTGATGCGGTTAGTCGGAATGATACTGACTTCTAGTTTGTAAATTTTTTCAAACTCAGCTTCTTCTGTCTTGGCTGTTCCGGTCATTCCGCCTAATTTGGGATACAGCAAGAACAAGTTTTGATAGGTAATTGTGGCTAGAGTTTGAGTTTCCGGCTGAATTTCTACGTGTTCTTTGGCTTCAATGGCTTGGTGTAGACCATCACTCCAGCGCCGTCCCGGTAATACCCGTCCGGTAAATTCGTCTACAATGACGACCTCACCATTACGAACGATGTAATTGACATCCTTTAAGAACAATTCTTTGGCTTTAATCGCGTTAAATACAAAGTGCGCCCAAGGATCTTCCGGGTCAAATAAATCTGTGACACCTAAAAGCTCTTCTGCTTCCGCAAAGCCTTCATCAGTCAACAACACGTTACGAGCTTTTTCATCTACCTCGTAATGGTCATCTTTTCTCAGTGTCAGGGCGATTTCCGCCGCTTGTAAATATTTTTCTGTCGGTCTTTCTACCTGACCAGAAATAATCAATGGTGTACGGGCTTCATCAATTAAAATTGAGTCTACTTCATCAATGACACAATAGTTAAACGGACGTTGCACCACATCAGCCATTGAAGTGGCCATGTTGTCGCGCAGGTAGTCAAAGCCGACTTCACTATTGGTAACGTAAGTAATATCACATTCGTAGTTCTTTTGGCGCTCGCTGGGGTTCATGGTCGCCTGAATGAGTCCCACACTCAAGCCGAGGAAGCGATGCACCTGTCCCATCCACTCCGCGTCCCGACGAGCTAGGTAGTCGTTGACAGTCACGACGTGGACACCCTTACCCGTGAGAGCATTTAAATAGCTAGGTAAGGTTGCTACCAGGGTTTTGCCTTCCCCAGTTTTCATTTCCGCAATTTGCCCAGAGTGCAGGATGATACCGCCCAACATCTGGACATCAAAGTGTCGCAACCCTAAGACTCGCCGTCCTGCTTCTCTAACCACGGCAAATGCTTCGGGCAAAATATCATCCAGAGTTTCGCCTTTAGCAAGACGCTGTTTGAATTCTCCGGTTTTACCTTTTAATTCCTCATCAGAGAGAGCTTTAATTTCTTCCTCTAAGAGATTAATTTCCGTGATGTAAGGTTGGTATTTTTTCAGTTTACGAGCGTTGGGATCGCCCAACAGGAGTTTTAACATGGCGGTTATGGAACTAAATCAAGGGGGATGGGAAATATAGCTTTGGTATTGATTATAAGAATTTAACCTAACCCAGCTTTTTTAGTAGGAGATGGGTAGGAAATGAAAATTCACTCAAAAACACAAAAACGTAGATGAAATAAATCTACTAAAAGATTTGCTTTTATTTTACGTTTGATATTGAAACTCTATTAATACTATCATTTCGCCCGAAACTGAAGCAGTGAACCCCGATCATGCTGGAGTAGCGATGCCCGACTGAAGTGTAAAGTTTAGGAATGATGTGGGGTGAGGGGCTAGAGGCTAGTTTTTTTACTCAACAATTCCTCGTAAATACCCGAAGTAAAATTTAATACTTCATACTTCATACTTCATACTTCACACTCGGCATTAAATATTGCGTCAATGTATGGGCATCTACACCTAGTTCTGTGCGTTCTTGGGCTGCTAAAATTCCGGCTTGGGAATGCCACCAAGCAGCAGTAGCGACGATATCTTCTACAGGAATTTGTTTTTTTGTTGCTTGTGCCAATAAACCACCCAGTAAGCCAGTTAACACGTCACCACTACCACCACGGGCTAAGGCTGGGGTACTTTCAGGATTAATCCAGACGTTACCTTGAGAATTGGCAATGGCAGTCCTCGCGCCTTTTAACAATACCACTGCGCCACTTTGGGCTGCGGCTTCTCTGACGGCTTTGATTCTGTCGTGTTTGGCATCTGATACGTTGGGAAATAACCTGTGAAATTCACCTGTGTGGGGAGTGAGGACAGTTGTCGCTTGTCGTGTTTGTAAAGTGGGGATAGTGTCTAGCTGTGCCAAAATATTTAAACCATCGGCATCAAGAAGCAAGGTGCGATCGCTCTCAATAACTTGCTGCACAATGGGAGTAGCTTCACGGGTTAAACCAGGGCCACAGGCGATCGCACTAAAAGCACTTAAATTAGTATTCTCTGGTAATGTTAATTCTAAAATTGCCCCTGTCTCGGTTTCTGGGCAACCAATAATTAATGCTTCCGGTAAATGTGACACCAGAAGATATTTTAATGATTCAGGAACCGCTACAGAGAGCATTCCCACACCACTAGCCCGCGCCCCCAACGCTGTTAAAATTGCCCCACCAGCATAACGCCGCGAACCACAAATTAATAATAGATGTCCTTCTTTATACTTGTGGGTTACTGCTGGACGTGGCAAAGGTAAAGTAGAAAGTGCAGTTTTTCTAGTAATTCGTCTAATTTTGGGTGTATTTCCCAATACAGCTTCTATATCTGCCACGGGAATATCAAAATCAATTAACTCTGCTTTGCCGACGTACTCTAAAGCATGATCTTGCAATAAACCCAACTTCCACAAACCCAAGCATAATGTGTAAGTAGCGCGAATTGCCGTTCCTAAAACTTCTCCGGTATCGGTATGCAACCCAGACGGGATATCAATACTAATAATCGGTTGTTGCCATTCATTGAATTGATTAATTGTAGAAGCGATCGCATCAGTAAGCGGTCTTTCTAACCCAAATCCAAATAAACCATCAATTAAAAAATCACAATTCGGTAATTGTTCAATATTTTGATAACAAGAAATACCCAAACTTTGAGCATATTGTAAATGCTGTGCAGTTAATTCTTTTAACTTAGAAAAAGGCGAATATATCCAAACTTCATACCCACGAAAGTGTAATTCACGGGCTACAACCAAAGCATCCCCACCATTATGACCAGGGCCAACTAAAATACCTACACGGCATAAATTATCAGACAAAGGAAATAACTGCTGCACGCGCAGGGCAATCAGTCCAGCGACCTTTTCCATCAAAGCAGCTACAGGCATACCTACGGCAAAAATCCGTTCTTCAATGTCCCGCATCTGCACGGACGTGACTACAACTTGTGCAGTATATTCTTGTCTGTTTTGCGCGTGGTTGATCTGAATAAGAGACGGGTTTGGCATTGTTATAAATTTCCAGATTTAGTTGCTGATAGGAGTTGAGTTAAAAGTTAGTGAAAGAGAATTCAGAAGTCAGGAGTCAGAAGCCAGAATTATTAATTCATCAATATTCTGCTAACAAATTGATTATTACTGATTAACAAACTCTGAGCAATTCTGACCCTTCGACAAGCTCATACCAATTCTATGTGAGGCTGCACTTAATCTTTTATCTCTTCTTTCTTTGCGTTCTACCCTGCGGGAAGCCGCTATCGCGTCTATGCGCCCTTTGCGGTTCGTTCTTTAATTCAGTGCATATTCATACAGAATTAGTATCATGGCATCACTTCTAGATTCTGAATTATTCAAAAAATCTCCAGATATTTACTCTTTACTTTTAACTCAGAACTCGGCACTCAGCACTTACCTAGCGTAATAAACCCTCGCATCACCAAATCCTAAATCCCGGACATATCTATTCCATCTATCTGCATCACCCCGTTCCACAAATGGCCCTACAGCTACATGAGGGCCAAAGGGTCTTTGTCTTTCTTGCACTAAGCTAGAATAGCCACTTTTACGGATGATTGTATTAGCAATTACAGGTAAATCTTGAGTTCTCCCAGGAATCACAACATAATACCGATTACTTCTCTTTTGAGAATTGCTGCTACTATTACTACTGCTAAAATTTTGTATTTCCTGCCCGTTAGAAAAGCTGACAATTCTTGCACCACGAATACCAGAAAATTCTAGTTGTCTCACCCGATCCTCAGCGTTAGATCGCCTGTTAAACACTCCTGACTGAATAATCGAACGTCCTTGATATGGACGGATGTAAGCCTCTGGTTCAATTTGCCGGACTCTTTGCAGTGTTTGGTAATTATCACTGTCAACATAGACAAAGTAACGTTCAAAGTTTTGGCTATATTGATTGGGCTGACTCGGTTGAATTAATACAGGATTTTGTTGAGACTGATTATCTGTAGATGGGTAGGGAAAAGGAGTAGAATCATATTGCTCAATTTGCCCTGGTTGTATTTGGGGCAAAGTTTGTTGATTATCTGGGGTAACGGAAGTATCTGGCGGTGGTGGTAAAGTTTCAATGACTGTTTGTTGTGACAACAAAAGATGATGATTGTTGATTTGTGCTTGGGCTGGATAAATCTGGGAAATCATCGCCAAGGAACTTCCCAAAAATAAAGGCATTATCGACAATGTACTAAACTGACCTGATAACTTTATGGACATAGTAGTAACAAAATTTTTCAAACCATATAATCTAAGCATAAAATCCACAGGCACAGGTGGCAATGGATACATTATAGGAAACAGGTGACAGGAAACAGATTTGATGATGAGTCTTTTTCCTTTAGAAAATAGTAAGGTTGGGTTACGCTATCGCTATCGCTACACCCAACCTTACATCTGATGAGGATGAGATCGTGCTAGTTGATATTGGCACTCATGATGAGGTTTATTGAAAAAAGATAAAATGATGAGCTTGATTTTTAAGACAGTCGCTACTTCTGGAAAGATAATCTTTTGACTTTTGATTTTTGACTTTTGACTTCCCGTTAGGGCGTGATACACTTTACAAGTCTCTGCGCGAGAGAAGAGAAAGCGACCACCCAAAGCCACCTACAACTGACTATTGTGAGCTAAGAAGGCATCAAACATAGACGCTATAGGCAGTGACTACATCCAGATTGCCGTAAATTCCCGTAAAAAGCAACATAGTTAGACTTGCAATGCCAATAAGGTGCGTTACGCTTTGCTTCAACGCACCCTACAATTTTCTAAAATTCTCTGAATTTTTATTCAATAAGGCATAAAGGTATCTAACCTGCCAAATACTGCCATATCTTCTGCATCTAATTCTACAGGTGTGCCACTGCGAATTAATTCAGCAAAGTCTTCATTTGGAACCATAATTGTTAAGGTATACAGGCGGCTAGAGCCTGTATTTTTAATTAAGTGTGTGCCTGTGGGCGGTACTAATAAACTATCTCCGGCTTTAATAGCGACTTTTTTACCATCACAAATAGCTACTCCTTCACCTTTGAGAATAAAAAACATTTCTACTGCCCATTGATGACGATTTGGCGGTGTCTGTCCACCCACATCAAATATTTCTACACAACAAGTTAAAGAAGTATTGGCGTTGGTGGAATCAAAGATAATTGCTAATCGATTACTATCATGAGGGCTGATGCGGTATGCTTGATAATCTTTGGGAGATTTAATAACAGGAATTACGCAACGAGTAGAGTGCATCTTAATCATCCTCTCCTGTTAATTTGGGGTGGCTTAAAGCTGTGAAAATTGCTTGGGAATCGGTGACGAAACCAAAGCATTGTTTAACGTTGTATAAGGTTGCTAACCAACAATAATCGGGTGAAGTTGTCGCGGTACAATCTTTAACTAAAATGCAGTCATATCCTAAAAAATTAGCGTCACAGAGTGTAGTTAATACACATTGATCAGCATTCACACCAGCAAAAAATATTGTAGTAATTCCCAAATTCCGCAGAATACTATCTAAGGGTGTGTCCCAAAAGCCACTCATACGGTATTTGTCGATGCGGATATCTTCGGGTAACTGTGGTAGTTCATCAACTACGGCTGCTGCCCAGCTACCTGCCATTAATACCCTAGCACCGTTTTTGGGTAAGCAGTCGCCTAAGCCCACACCATCACCGCTAGGGTTATAGACGTGACGGGAAGCCGCACTGATATTGAGTAAGTCGGGACGATTACCCCAATTTACCCAAATTACCGGCACGTTAACATGACGCAGTTTGGGCAGTAAATTATTTAACGGTTCAATGGGTTGACGTGCGGGAGTCACATCCACGCCAATGTGCGCTAACCAGCCATCGGGATGACAAAAGTCGTTTTGCATGTCAATAACAAGAATTGCGGCTTTTGCCAAGTCAAGGCGCAGGGTTTTAGTTTCGGTTGTTAAGATAACGGGTTGTGGGTTTTTGGGAGAACGGGTAATATCTGCGATCGCATGATCTACCATCCAAGCATTTGGCGCAACTCCCAAAGTCCGCAGAGGCTGATTCATAAATTTGCAACACCCAACACCTATTTCTATTTTGTAACTTGAAAACAGGTAGAGCGTTCAATTACTTAATCAAGGTTTAAATCGTGAACTTTACTATTAAAAATGTCTTAATTTCTACTGATGATGGGTACTCCACCACAGATGTGCAGGTTGTAGATGGTAAAATTGCAGCGATCGCACCTCATCTTGATGTTGTGGGGACGGCAGTTAACGGCGAATATAAGCTACTACTACCCGGTTTTGTTAACGCCCACACCCATTCTTCGGAAAAGTGGCAACGGGGAATTATTCCGCCTTTGCCCTTAGAATTATGGTTGGCGCAGTTGTATGATTTCCCCCCCCTCGACACAGAAAAAGTCTATCTCAGCGCCTTGGGAACGGCGGTAGAAACTTTACTATCTGGGGGTACGAGTGTTGTAGATCATTTGGTACTGATTCCTGGGGAAGAGTTAGAAACCATCACGGCGGCGGTTCGCGCTTACCGAGAAATTGGGATTCGGGCTTTTATTGCACCGTTAATTCAAGATGAATCTTTAACCGCCGGTATTCCTTCTGGGGAAAATGAACGTAACCACGAGCCTTATTTTCGTTCGACTGCGGAAACTTTAGCACTTGTGGAGGAAGCCGTTAGACAATTTCATCGCCCGGATGAAGGGGTGAGTATTTTAGTTGCGCCTACGGGGATTCAGTTGTGTAGTGATGCTTTATTTACTGGTTGTATTGAGTTGAGCGATCGCTATAATTTATGTCGTCACTCCCATTTGTTGGAAACCAAAGCCCAAGAAAAACTCGCCCAGGAAAAATACGGTTGTAGTGCTGTTGAACATCTTAAACGCCTGGGTTATTTAGGCGATCGGACTTCTCTCGCCCATTGTGTGTGGTTAAATGAATTGGATATTGAAATTCTCGCCGAAACTCAATCTACAGTTGTGCATAATCCCTTAAGTAATTTGCGTTTAGGCAGTGGAATTGCGCCAATTTTAAAATATCGCCAAGCTCAAGTAAATGTCACATTTGGTTGTGATGGTGCTTCGAGTAATGATTCCCAAGATTTATTAGAAGCGATTAAAATTGGTTCAATTCTGCACAACACCACAGAACGAGATTATCAATATTGGATTACACCCCGACAAGCAACAGAAATGGCAGCTTTGGGTGGTGCTAAAGGTTTGAATATGTCAGATAAAATTGGTTCTTTAAATGTTGGTAAACAAGCTGATTTAGTCCTTTATGATTTGACCAGTTTATCATTATTACCTCGGACTGATCCCATCGGTCTATTAGTTTTAGGTAGACCGACAAACGCTGTTGATAGTGTGTGGGTAAATGGCAAACAAATAGTAGCTAATCATCAAGTAACTACGATTAATGTTGATGAGTTGCGACAAGAATTATTCCAACGCAGTCAGTGGGATATTCAGCGTCATTCGCCAACTGTCGTGGAGATTGAAGCTCATTATCGTACTGTCATGGGTTTGTAAATTACAAAAAAATACGGTTACATCTTATCAACTTACATCTGCTACTTTATTGCGATTAAGCGAGACTTACGTAAGTGTCATAATTGGTGTTTGGTGCGTGACGCTATAAATCTGATGACTCCGTTCAAATCTTCTCATCGCGTCACACACCCTACAGAAAAAATATGCGAGTTGCGTAAATCCTATTAAGGTAAGGTGGGCAATGCTAAAAATTTGCTGACTTATTAATTTATAATTTTTGGGAATTGCACAACCTACATTGATATGTAGCCTCTCATGGAATTGGTATAAAAAATACGGTGCAATTTCCTTATACCGTGTTTCTGTCTTAAGCTGTCATACATTTAAATTGGGTATTCCGATCTGCTGTCACAGTTCCAGCATAAGGATTTAGTGTTTTAGCCTGACCCGATCTAAATGACGAACAGCTTATTAAATTAAAAGTAATAACTGATGAATCAAGAAAATAATCAAAACCAAACAAATCAGAACCTAGATAGCCCTCAAAATAAAAATCGCAGAAATTGGTGGATTGAAATTATATCAATATTAGCATTAGGATATCTTATATTTAGCTTAATTAGTCCCATCTTTTTTAAAGAAGGACAGCAACCAAGAAAAATAGAACTTCCTGATATTTTAGTTATTGCTATTATTTTATTTTTCAACTCTGATTTGCTCAATAGATTAGAGGATTTTGGTATTTCTAAAGAAGGTGGGATTACAGCTAAGTTTAGGGAACTAAAGCAAGAAGTCAATAAACAGAAAAAAGAAATCGATGAACTGCAAGCACAACAACTAGAACAGTTAGAAAAGCAACAAAAAAACTTAGAAGAAATGCAAGCGTTTATGTATAATTTTTTATTGGGAGATAAAGATTACGAAAAAATTGCTCAACTTGATCAGCATTTACAAGCAAATACTAACTATAACTTTTATGTGTCAGAAAAGGTCGCTGATGAATTAAGACGTTTGCGAGATTTGAAATTAATTCAGACTAATTCTGGTTATATTAGCGATTTGGTGAAAGCAAGCGATTATGGTAGACAACCAATCGATTTAACTAAATATTTTTGTGTTACAGATTTAGGTAAAAAGTTTTTAACAACCCGTAATACTTTACATTTTAGCAATCAGCAAGAAATAAATAATTCTCAGGAAACACCAAAAGTTGAGTAGGTAATGGTGTCTGTTATCTATTTTTTCTCATCTGTATGCTAAGGATAGGATAATGATAGGAGGATAAAATGGATATATCCATTATCAATATTTCAGACAAAAACGCGAAATTATTATTGTGAGGCTTGTTATGCTAACTTCAACTGATTTTAGAGGCTTATTTAATGAGCGATTTTTCCGTAACTTCTTGCCAATACCTGCAATTAGTTACTTCAATTTGGAAATAGGTACACCAGATTTTCAATTACCGGATATTACTAACGGTAATTTAGTAAAATTATCAGATTATCGTGGTAAGCAACCAGTATTACTGGCGTTTACTCGCATCTTTACCGAAAAGCAATACTGCCCGTTTTGTTATCCCCATATTAAAGCTTTGAATGAAAACTATGAGGAATTTACAAAACGTGGTATTGAAGTATTAATGATTACAAGTACTGATGAAAAGCAGAGTCAAATAGTTGTCCAAGATTTGGGCTTAAAAATGCCTTTGTTAAGTGATCCCAGTTGCCAAGTATTTCGGAGATATCGAGTTGGGCAAGCTTTGGGAGCGCCTTTACCAGCGCAGTTTGTGTTAGATAAAGATGGCAAATTACTTTATCGCCATTTGTTTTCTTTTTTAGATAATAATGCGAGTGTGGAGACATTATTAGCACAGTTTGGTGCTGCATAAATGCAGGATGAATTATCTCACGCAGAGGCGCAGAGGCGCAGAGAGAACAAGGAGTTTTACATTTGAGTACCTGAAATTTCATCTCCTAATTCAGCAACACCCACAGTTTAATACCGCCAAACTTGATTGATAATATTGCCATCGGCTGCTATTAGTTGAATTTGTAAAGGCATTTGTCCGGCGGCGTGAGTTGAACAACTTAAACAGGGGTCAAAGGCACGAATCCCGGCTTCGACACGGTTGAGCATTCCTTCTGGAATATCATTACCTTGAATGAAATGTCGGGCAATTTGAGCAACTGTACGATTCATTGCTAGGTTATTTTGTCCTGTGGCAATGATTAAGTTGACTTTTTGCAGTAACCCATTTTCATCAACGCGATAATGATGAAATAATGTGCCGCGTGGTGCTTCGCTGACACCAACTCCTTCTAGTTGGTTAATGCCTGCTTCGGCACGCAGTCGTGTTGATAAAATGTCTGGGTCGTTAAGTAAAATTTCAATGTGTTCGATACAAGCGATAATTTCGATTAAGCGGGCATAGTGATAAAAGAAAGATGATTTGACTGTACCTTGACCGCGATCGCGGAATTCTTGTAATTCTTGATCAGCTAAAGGTGTGCCAATTCGATTACAAATATTCAACCTTGCCAGTGGCCCTACCCGATACATCCCACTATCTATCCGACAATGGTCATTTTGGTTAGGATAACCCAAGGGTCGATAGTAGGGAGATTTTAAGTAAGAGTCTGGTTGAACTGCTTCCCCAATAAATTCTTGATAGCGCGTGGGATCAAGTTTGTCGGCAAGGATGTTACCTGCACTATCCACAAAGCGGAGATGTCCATCGTAAGTTTCCCACAAACCATTGGGAGTGACTAACCCCATGAATAAACTAGGGAAATTACCAAAGGTTTGGGCTTCGGCGGCATAATCGTCGAGCAAGTTTTTAAATCTCGCCAACGCATTTAAAATCGTGGTGAGGGCTTCAGGAATGCGGTTTTGGATATGGCTGCGATTTTCTTGTGTGAGTGGTTCGCGCACACCACCAGGAACCGCCCAAGCTGGGTGAATCTTTTGTCCTCCCAGTAACTCAATAATTTCTTGACCAAACTGACGTAAACGAATTCCACCACGGGCAAATTCTGGTTCTGCTGCAATTAAACCAAAGACATTGCGGGTTTGGGGATTACTATCCATTCCCAATAAAAAATCAGGGGCGCTGAGATGAAAGAAGCTCAGTGCATGGGATTGGAGAATTTGCCCTAAATTCATCAACTTTCTGAGTTTAGCAGCTGTGGGTGGGATAGTAACAGCTAAAATGCGATCGCCTGCTTTAGCTGAAGCTAACAAGTGACTCACCGGACAAATACCACAAACCCTAGCGGTAATTGCCGGCATTTCCCACAACGGCCGACCTTCGCAAAACTTCTCAAACCCACGAAATTCTGTGACATGAAAGTGAGCATCACTCACTTGACCAGTATCATCCAAAAAAATACTAATCTTGGCATGTCCTTCAATGCGGGTAACGGGATCGATAACGATTTTTTTAGTCATTGCTGGTTAAGAGTGCTGAGTGGGGAGTGTGGGGAGTGTGGGGAGTGTGGGGAGTGTGGGGAGTGTGGGGAGTGTGGGGAGACAAGGTAGAAAGATGCTTGTGTGTCCTCCTTGTCTCCCTTGTCCTCCTTGTCTCCCTTGTCGCCCGTGTCTTCCTTGTCCCCTCACTTCACACTTCATACTTCACACTTTCCGAGTAATCTTCAAAAGCTGTGCTGTCGATTTTGACGGCTGTTTGATGTGCGATTTCTGATTGCATTTCGTCCACTGCATCCCAGGCTGCGGCGCATTCTTCTGAGTGGATACCTTTTTCTATGCAGATGGCGCGAGCTTTTTTAATCTCTTCTTGTAGTTGTTGTTCTAAAAGAATTGACCGGGGTTGTTCTAGAAAATCACTTAAAGCCAAAATATCAGTCAGTGAAATGATCCCTACGAGTTCACCTTGGATAACAGGCGCTCTGTGTAAACGATGTTGAGCAAACAACCGCGCGACATATTCTAAACCCAAGTCGGGATTAATGGCTATGCAAGGCTTGGTCATAACCTCGTATACCCTTGTTTTATGAGGGTCTTTACCATAAGCAATAACTTTATAGACAATATCGCTCTCGCTAATAATGCCGTAAGCATCTTGTTCGTGGCGACGGTCAACAATTAACGCCCGCCAATCTCTAGCCCGCATTAACTGTACTGCTTCTGCAACTGTGGCAGAGCTACGAATGGTGGCTACATCTTTTGTCATAATGTCTGCGGCTTTTAGCATAATTAATCTCCTATAGAGTGGGGAATAAGGGGACAAGGAGGACAAGGGAGACAAGGTGGACAAGGGGGATGAGGGGGAATTTTAACCAAATTTGATTAATTCGCGTCCTGCGAGTTGTGGTTTTTCACCTTTTAAAAGCGGTTCTAATGCGGCGCGAATGCGTGTTGCTGAGGGTGGACAACCGGGTAAATAAATATCAACGGGGACTACGTAATGTACAGGTGTGACTTGATCTAATAGCGGGGGTACTATGCCGGGTTCTTGGGGTATTTGGGGGTGAAGATCCACAAGTTCGACATAACATCGCTGGAGTACTGGTTCGGCGCTACCTAATGGATTACGTAAGGCGGTAACATTGCCCGTCACAGCACAATCACCAAAGGAAATTAAGAGTTTAGAACGTTCTCGAACGGTGCGGATTGTGGTTAAGTGTTCTTCATTAGCGATCGCACCTTCCACCAAAACTACATCTACATCCTGGGGATATTCTTTAATATCAGCGAATGGGCTGTAAACAATATCCACCAGTCCGGCTAAATCTATCAGCCATTCGTCTAAATCGAGAAAGGACATGTGACAGCCAGAACAGCCGCCTAACCATACTGTTGCTAGTCGTAAGCGAGTCATAGTTGATTGTGGGAAGTGGGGAGTGGGGAGTGGGGAGTGGGGAGTGGGGAGTGGGGAGTGGGGAGTGGGGAGTGGGGAGTTGAGGGAGACAAGGGTGAGGGGGAGACAAGGGCAAGGGGGGAGACAAGGGTGATGGGGGAGGTTTGGAAGGATGGTGAAGAAATCTTTCCCCCCTCTCTTCCCACACTTCCCACACTTCCCACACTCCCCACACCTCCCAAACTCCCACACTCCCTACTCATCCCTCATAACTTCCTGCCATTCCAGGACGACAGGGTAAGGGACTGAAATATTGATCGACTTCTGTCCAGGTAAAGGAATGGCGAGTTGTAGGGGTTCGTTGGGTAATTGGGGCAAGATATTTTGGAAGTCGTACTGGCCGATAGTTGGGGCTGGAGCTTCATCGAGGAACACGTCAGAGGCTGTGAACACTTTGCCGGATGCGGTGGTGATTTTCAGGGGTTGGGGATGAATTAATTCGGCGGAGTTGGGAAAACCCACAAGCCGCAGATTTACACTGGTATTTTGACCAGGATAAATTTGCTTAAATAGAACC
Source organism: Anabaena sp. FACHB-83 (assembly GCF_014697485.1). Taxonomy (NCBI): domain Bacteria; kingdom Bacillati; phylum Cyanobacteriota; class Cyanophyceae; order Nostocales; family Nostocaceae; genus Anabaena; species Anabaena sp. FACHB-83. The sequence continues at coordinate 276,107 of NZ_JACJRY010000003.1, forward strand.
ACTTGCCAGACGTGTCCTGATTGATCATCTAATTTTGTTTGTGAGCGATAAAGTATTTCGCCAGGGGCGGCTTCTAAATGTGTAACAGATGCGATCGCCGTTGGTGATGTGGGACTTGCTAAAGCCAGGAATATAGATATTGTCAAAATACTGACTACTAGCAACCACCAAAATATGTTTTGGATGCGACGGAGTTTCATATATATCTCCTGGCTTCGACTCAAAATCAACGGCTAAAAATTCCATTGCTGTTTTTCTCTTGCGGTAACTAAGAAATCAAGTTTGTCCCGATGATGTTTCATTTCCCCAACACTGGAACCTTGGTAGAAAATCGCACCTGTGGGGCAAGCGTTGACACATTTACCACAAGAGGTACAAGTTTGAGATGTTCCCCAGGGCTGGCTCAAGTCAGTAATGACATGGGAGTTTGTACCCCTGCCTGCCATATCCCAAGTGTGAGCGCCTTCGATTTCGTCACAAACACGGACACAACGAGTACACAACACACATCGGTTATGGTCAATACCGAAGCGATCGTGGGAAACATCTACTTTGCGATTGGGGAAGTGATAATCTAAACGTACATGATCCATACCCATTTCAATCGCTAAGTCTTGTAATTCGCAATTACCGTTTGCTACGCACACAGAACAAATGTGATTGCCTTCCGCAAACAGCATTTCAACAATTGTGCGACGGTATTTTTGCAGGCGATCGCTATTGGTGTAAACCTCCATTCCTTCGTTAACTTTTGTCACGCAAGCAGGTTGTAATTTATTACTGCCGGCAATCTCAACTAAACACAGCCGACAAGCACCGACATCTCCCACACCTTCTACATGGCACAGTGTGGGAATATGGATTCCTGCTGCTTGCGCCGCATCTAGCAAAGTTTCTTCTTCGCTGGCGCTGACCAGTTGACCATTAATTGTTAAGGTTTTTACGGTCATAATTTAGGTGAGAGGTTACAGGTTACAGGTGAGGGACTAGGGATTAGGGGTTAGAGGTTGAGGGTTATGGTTTAAAAATTCAGGTTTAATACTTAGAAAACTAACGCCGTGTGCAACTTTCTCTAAAACCTAACCCCCAACCCCTTCCCTACTAGGGAAGGGGAGCAAGATTCAAAGCCTCTCTCCGCTCCGGGGAGCCAGCGCGTTGCGGAGGTTCCCTCCGTTGTAGCGACTGGCGTGAGAGGTTTGGAGAGGGGTGTCAAGAATAAGTCGCACATCGCGCAAACTAGTAATATTTGTCACTAATCTCTAGTCCTCACACCCTTACATCTCTAAACCCTTACACCATTACTTCCTCCTCCTTAATCAACTCCAAGTACTCTTCAATCAACTCAACGTATTCCTCGCGGAAGTAGCGTAATGTACTCAAGACGGGGTTGGGTGCAGATTGTCCTAAACCGCACAGGCTGGTGTGTTTGACCATATCGCACAGTTCTTCCAGGAGCGTCATATCAGCTTGGGTTGCTTTGCCTTGCATGAGTTTGGTTAATAATTTGTGCATCTGCACAGTGCCGACGCGGCAAGGAATACACTTACCGCAGGATTCATCCATGCAAAATTCCATGAAGAAGCGGGCAACGTCTACCATGTTGGTACTATCGTCCATGACAATCATGCCGCCGGAACCCATCATTGAGCCGAGGTTTGTCAGGGATTCATAATCTACAGGTGTATCAAAGGCGGAAGCAGGGATACATCCCCCAGAAGGGCCACCTGTTTGTACTGCTTTAGCTGTACCATCATCGGGAATACCGCCTCCCATTTCTTCGACAATTTGTCGTAAGGAGGTTCCCATTGGGACTTCGATTAAGCCTGTGTTGCGGATTTTGCCTGCGAGGGCGAAAACTTTTGTCCCTTTGCTTTTTTCCGTCCCAATATTCGCAAACCAGTCAGCACCGTTACGAATAATTGGTGCGATGTTAGCGAAGGTTTCGACGTTGTTAATTAAGGTGGGATGACCCCACAAACCCGATTCAGCCGGATAGGGTGGGCGGGGATGAGGTAGGCCACGTTTACCTTCAATACTCTCCATTAAGGCAGTTTCTTCACCGCAGACATAAGCCCCAGCACCAATGCGGATATCGATTTTGAAGTCAAAGGGAGATTCAAAAATTTGGCTACCCAATAAACCAAGGCGTTGGGCTTGATGGATGGCAGTTTGCAGCCGATGAATTGCCACGGGATATTCTGCCCGGACATAAATATAACCTTGATTTGCTCCAACTGCATAAGCCGCGATCGCCATTCCTTCTAAAACGCGATGGGGATCACTCTCTAGGACACTCCGATCCATAAATGCACCGGGATCACCTTCATCGGCGTTACAGATGACAAATTTGCGGCCGCTTTTAGCTTTAGCAACAGTCGCCCATTTAATTCCTGTGGGATAACCTGCGCCTCCCCTACCCCGCAAACCACTACGGCTAATTGTCTCGACTACTTCACCTGGTGTCATTTCGCGCAACACATGGTAAAGAGCCTGGTAACCCTTAGCGGCAATATAAGCTTGAATTTTTTCGGGGTCAATTTTGCCGCTATTTTCTAAAACGATGGGTTTTTGATAACTAAAGAATGGCTGGGATAAATCTATTTCGGAAATATGGGTTTTGCCGCCATCCAAGGCTTCAATAATTGCAAATGCGTCTTGAGTGGTGACTTGTTCGTAAAGTTTACTGCCTGCTGGGGTGTCAACTTGAACTAGTGGCCCTTGGCAACATAAACGCATACAGCCCACACCAGAAACTTGTACATCTTTTTCTAAACCTTCGGCTTTGATTCCTGCTTCCAGTTCATGTTTAACGCTGGCGGCGTTACCAGATAAACAGCCAGCAGCCGTACAGCAACGAATTTGTACTGGTTTAGCTTGAGAGCGTTCTTGTTTGGCAATTGCTAATAATTCATTGAGTTCCATTTTCCAGCCATCCTTGGATGCGATCGCAAACTGATTCTGGGGTTTGATTGCCTAAGACTGTGCCATCAAACACCACAGCCGGCGCAATTCCGCAAGCCCCTAAACATCTTGCTGTCAGTAGTGATAATTGACCGTTGGTTGTAGTTTCACCAGCCCGAATATGAGCCATTTTTTCTACACCTGCCAAAATTGCTTGAGCGCCTTTGACGTAACAAGCTGTTCCTGTACACAGCACACAACTATGAACTCCTTGGGGCGCTAAAGAAAATAAATGGTAAAAAGTCGCTACACCATAAACTCGGCTGGGAGGCAGTTTGAGTTTATGAGCAATATAAAGTAATAAGTCGCTTTCTAAGTAACCGTATAGTTCTTGGGCTTTGTGGAGAATTTCGATTAAGGCATCTTGTTGATACTGGTGACGCTTCATAGTTGCGTCTAGCATCTTCAGGCGTTTATCACCACTAGGATGGGGTAAAACTACGGTTGATGCGGTTGTCATTGTTACTGCTAGAGATTCGTGAGTTATGGCAGGAGGCAGGGGGTAGGGAGACAAGGGAGGAGGGGTAGACAAGGGAGGAAGGGAAGACAAGGGAGGAGGGGTAGACAAGGGAGAAAAAACTTAGTTAACTCAGTTTCTACCTTGTCCACCTTGTCCCCCTTGTCTTCCCTGTCCCCCTCTCGTCCCTAAGTCAAGCCTGACTAATCACCGTCACGGCTGGTTTGTCAGCCTCTTTCTTGACAGGGGGGTGATTGACGATAAAGACTGAACATTTGGCGTGATGCAGCACGTAGTTACTTACACTACCCAAGAAAAATTCTGTTATTCCCGAACGTCCCCGATGTCCCATGACAATTAAGTCTGCATTCCATTGAGCAGCCAGTTTACAAATAGTATTGCCAGGGTTGCCTAAAATTTGGCTAAATTCTGCTGTCACATTGGCTGTGTTGGCTTGAGCCGAGAAAGATTGCAACATCCCCACGCCTTCATCTTTGAATTTATCCCATTGTTTTTGGTATAAATCTAAACTTTGGGCGCTCAAACCTGGATAGTAGTCCACATTAGATAACATGGGAATATAAGGGCTACCTTCTTCCTCTGGGGAGAGAACATGCAGCAGCAATAATTGGGCGGATATAGCTTTGGCTAAGGTCAATGCTTGCTCAAAAACCTCTGTTCCCATTTCCGAACGATCCAATGCAACCAAAATCTTTTTCAGCATATAGACCTCTGGCTGTGATTGCGAATAACTTGAAAGTTTTTGGTGTGTAAATGCAGAATCACCATAATTGAGAAGTCTGCATCTGTTTTTGGCAAAAAATTGCAAAAATAATTTATTTAATAGCTGTAATCATCGAGCAACCCTGTATGTGACATCTATCTTTAATTTATAAAGAAAGAATTTGAGGAACTTGTGAGGATGATCCCCCATGAGATGACTGAGTTTAGATGTTGCGATCGCGCGGACTCAGCACTCAAGATGTTTGTGGGAGGGGATTTTCAGCTTTTAAGTACTATGCAAATTTGGCAAGGTTGAGACTACTATCTTAATAGTTATTTCAGAATTTCAATGTGCCAAGAAAAGCTTGAAGAGACGTTGTAAATTTTAGAGCTTAATGCTCTCGACAACTATTTCTAAAGATTGATAAATGTTGACAATTGTGAATTAAACTTAACATTAGAGCATGAATAATTTACTATGCTTTAAAGCGCAAATTGCCAATTTAAATTTTAAATTTTAGTACTTACACAAAAGTATGAAAAAACGTAGACGCGCAAGCGGCTTCCGGCAGGGTAGGAGACGAAGTTATAAGAGTATGAGAGAGTTTTTGCATTAAGTCATAAATTTTTTATAGCAATCCTAAATTAGTCGTGAAAAACATATATATGGAAACGAACCGCAAAGGGCGCAAAGGACGCAAAGGTAAGAAAGAAGAAAAAGATATAGAAAATTTACAAATGATTTAGGACTGCTGTACTCATCATCTATTAATACTAACATTTAGGAAATCTTAAGATATGAAAATATTAGTTGTCGAGGATGACGAGTTAAATGCCTATGCCCTAACTGCCGTTCTGACTAACCAGAACTATGCAGTGGAAGTAGCAAATGATGGTGAATCTGCCTGGGATTTAATTCAAACTTATAATTATGATTTAATTTTATTAGATGTAATTTTGCCGAAACTAGATGGAATTAGTTTGTGTCGGCAAATTCGCGCCAATAATTTGCAAATGCCTATCCTGCTGTTGACGGGATGTGATAGTAGTCATGAGAAAGCGATTGGCTTGGATGCAGGGGCGGATGATTATGTCGTGAAACCATTTGCTGAGGAAGAATTAGTCGCCCGTGTCCGGGCTTTATTGCGGCGTGGAAGTGCATCATCACAACCTGTTTTAGAATGGGGAAATTTGCGTCTTGACCCTAGTAGTTGTGAAGTGAGTTATGGTAATGATTTACTATCATTAACTCCTAAAGAATATGCACTTTTAGAATTATTTTTACGTAATAGTCGCCGCGTGTTTAGTTGCGGGATGATTTTAGAACATTTGTGGTCTTACGAAGATACACCAGGGGAAGAAGCTGTGCGGACTCATATTAAAGGGTTACGCCAGAGATTAAAAGCTGTGGGTGCGCCTGGTGATTTAATTGAGACTGTGTATGGAATTGGCTATCGGCTCAAACCCCAGGAAGAAGAGAAAACCGCTACAAAATCAGCCAAGTCTAAAAACCAGAAACCCAAAGCAGAATTATCATCACAACAACAAACACTCCAAGCCATAGCCGGAGTTTGGCAAAGATTTCAAGGGCGAGTCGATGAGCAAATCAAAGTTATCGAACAAGCGGTTTTTGCTAAGTCAGGTTTAAATAGTGAATTGCTCAACCAAGCAACGAAAGAAGCCCATACCTTAGCAGGTTCGTTAGGAACATTTGGTTTTCCGACTGGTTCAAAACTGGCGCGTCAAATTGAACAGTTACTTAAGTCTGGTCAGAAGTTAACGCCGGAAGAAATGACTCAGCTGCAAACTTGGGTGAAATCCTTGCGCCAGGAAATTCAAACTCAAGGTGAGGAGGTAAACTCAACCGCAGTTGATAGTAAATTACCTTTAGTTTTGGTGGTTGATCAAGACCAGACTATTGGGGGACATCTGAGACAAACTACGGCTGGTGCAGAATTTCAAGTCAGCGTTGCTACAAATCTAGAGTCTGCCAGAACTATACTTTACCGCGACCATCCCAGCGCGGTGTTACTTGATCCTAGTTTTTCTGAACATCCTGAAGATAGTTTGAGTTTTTTAGGAGAATTGGCACAAAGAAAACCACCTGTGCCAGTGTTAGTTTTTACTGAGCAAACAGATTTAGCCAATCGCTTGCAGTTGGCAAGGCAAGGGGGACATACCTTTTTACAAAAGCCAATGACGGCAGGACAGGTAGCAGATGCGATCGCTCAATTACTCCAACAATTACCCCACGGTGAAGCCAAAATTCTGGCTGTCGATGATGACCCAAAAATTCTGGCGCTGTTACAAACTTTACTCACACCTTGGGGTTTACAAGTAATCGGTTTGGATGATCCGCGTCGGTTTTGGGAAACTTTGGAAACAGTCAAACCAGATATGTTGATTCTGGATGTAGAAATGCCCCACAGCAACGGTATTGAGTTGTGTCAAGTGGTGCGAAATGATTCCCATTGGAGTGAATTACCGATTTTATTTCTCACAGTCCATAGTGAGGCGGACATTGTAAATCAGGTGTATAGCGTTGGTGCTGATGATTTTGTCAGCAAACCCATTGTCGGGCCAGAACTAGTTACTCGCATTGTCAACCGCCTGGAACGGATACAATTACTCAAGCGGATGGGACAAACTCAGCAACAACCATCTCAGGAAACAGAGGCGCTTTCATCTCCCATATCTAACTTTGCGGCTGACTGGCGTACCATCTTTGAAGGTGAACCGGAATGTGTGAAAGTAGTAGGGGCTGATGGCACAATTTTAGAAATCAATGCTGCGGGACTGGCGATTCTGGAAGCTAAAAGCAAAGCCAAGGTGATTGGTAAATCAGTTTACTCTTTGATTACTCCAGAATATCAAGCTGCATTTCGCCAACTGCATGAAAGTGTTTGTCAAGGTAATAAAGCTACTTTGCAGTTTGAAATGATTACTTATCAAGGTCAGCGTCGTTGGATGGAAACTCATGCTGTACCTCTGCAAAATAAAACTGATGGCAAATTTGTCCAGTTGGCAATTACCCGCGATATTACCCACTATAAACAAGTCGAAACCGAAATTCGCCGCATTAATCGGACACTCCAAACATTGAGTAGTTGCAATCAAATTATTGTCCGCACGCCAAACGAACTAGAATTACTCCAGAAAATTTGCCAAATTATTGTGGAAGTTGGTGGTTATCGGCTGGCTTGGGTAGGGTTTGCGGAAAATGATCGGGAAAAAAATATTCTACCAGTGGCGCAAGCTGGTTATGATGATGGCTATTTACAAACCCTCCAGCTTACTTGGTCAAATACTGTGCGTGGTCAAGGGCCAACAGGTACAGCCATTCGCACAGGTAAAACTTGCATTATTCAGAATATATTAACTGACCCGAAATATGAAGTTTGGCGCTGTCAAGCAGAAGAACGGGGTTATGGGGCGGCGATCGCGTTACCTTTAAAAACAGAGAATCAAACTTTTGGCGCGTTGAATATTTATGCGGCGGAAGCAAACGCTTTTGATGATGATGAAGTGCAGTTGCTGAAAAAACTGGCAGAAGATTTAACTTATGGTATTGTCGCATTACGCAACCAACGCGATCGCACTTTAGCCGAAGCCGCATTAAAACAAACTCAAGCCGCCTTACAAAAAGCCAATAATGAATTAGAGTTACGAGTTGCCGAACGTACCGCCGAATTAATTACTGTCAACCGTCAATTACAATCAGAACTAGATAAACGCCAACGCATCGAAGAAGAATTGCGGGTTTCTCAAGTAAAATTAGCCCGAATTTTAGATATTGCTGATGATGCAATTATTTCTATAGATAGCAACCAAAGCATTACTTTATTTAACCAAGGAGCCGAAAAAATCTTTGGTTATACGGCTCAAGAAATCATGGGGCAGAAATTAGATATACTTTTACCATTGCGATTTACTCAAGCTCATCGTCAACATGTATCTGACTTTGGCAAATCAACAAATTTAGCGCGAAGAATGGGAGAACGGCGGGAGTTATTTGGTCAGCGCCGAGATGGTAGTGAATTTCCGGCTGAGGCTTCCATTTCTAAGTTAAATATGGGTGAGGAAGTTTACTATACAGTGATTTTGCGAGATGTCACAGAACGCAAACAAGTTGAGCGAATGAAAGATGAGTTTGTTTCTGTGGTGAGTCACGAACTCCGCACACCTTTAACCTCAATTCATGGTTCTTTAGGAATGCTCACCAGTGGTTTATTAAAAGCAGATTCTGAGCAGGGAAAACGGCTGTTACAAATTGCCATAGATAGTAGCGATCGCTTAGTCCGATTAATTAATGATATTTTAGACATCGAACGCATTGAATCCGGCAAAGTCAAGATGGCGCGGGAAATCTGCAAGCTTGATGAGTTAATTCAATCAGCCGTCAATACTATTCAACCATTGGCAAATAAACAAGGAGTAATATTAGGAATTTCTAGCTTATCAGTAATGTTATGGGCTGACCCCGATCGCATTGTCCAAACATTAACTAATTTGTTGAGCAATGCCATTAAATTCTCCGTGAGTGGAGCGACAGTCTGGTTAGAAATTCAGCAGCAACAAAATGAAGTTTTACTCTCAGTTAAAGATACTGGACGTGGTATTCCAGAAGATAAATTAGAAAGTATTTTTGAGCGATTTCAACAAGTAGATTCATCTGATTCGCGTAACCATGATGGCACAGGTTTGGGTTTAGCAATTTGCAAAAGTATTGTGCAGCAACATGGCGGGCGTATTTGGGTGGAAAGTACTTTAGGTGAAGGTAGTACATTTTACTTTAACCTCCCCATTTACCAAGCCCCACAAATCCCCGAAACCACCCAATCTAACCACCACTGCCCACTGCCAATTGCTTATTCTCCATTGGTTTTAGTTTGTGATGATGATCCAGACATTTCTAATGAACTGCAAACTTTATTACAAAAAGGCGGTTATCGAGTTGTAACAGTTGCTACCGGACAAGAAGCGATCGCCACCGCATCATCACAACAACCAGACGTGATTTTACTCGATTTACTCATGCCAGAAATGAACGGCTGGCAAACAATGGCAATTTTAAAAGAACGTCCTGATACGCAACATATTCCCATCGTCATTTGTAGTGTGTATCAATCAGATACTAATGGCAAACCAATCACAGATTTTGCAGACTGGCTCAGTAAACCAGTGCAAGAAAGTTATTTATTACAATCCCTGAAACAAGTGGTTGCCAAACCATCGAAACGCGCCCGAATTTTAATAGTAGAAGATGACAACGACTTAGCACAATTACTAATTACTTTATTTGAGCGCCATGACATCGAAACTTGCTTGGCGCAAACAGGCAGAGAAGCCATTCACCTCAGCCAAGAATTGAATCCTGACTTATTAATTCTTGACTTAATTTTGCCAGAAAGCGATGGCTTTGTGGTAATTGATTGGTTACGACAACACAATCATTTATGTACCATGCCCGTAGTAGTTTACTCCGCCAAAGATTTAGATGAGTCCGAACGCCAACGACTTAAATTAGGCTACACCGAATTTTTAACCAAAGGACGTGTAACCACCCAAGAATTTGAACAAAGAGTAATGGACTTACTTCAGCGCATTACTCATCATGCAGTTGAGAGTGCTGAGTGCTGAGTGCTGAGTCTTGAGTGCTGAGTGCTGAGTGCTGAGTCTTGAGTGCTGAGTGCTGAGTTGCTAGTAAAATATTTTTCTCCCTTGTCCCCCTTGTCCCCCTTGTCCCCCTTGTCCCTACTCCCTACTCCCCACTCCCAACCTTTACAGATAATTTCAACAATCAAACCGGATTCCTATATATTGGTATGAATTATGGCAGTAAAACGGATTCTTGTTGTAGATAACGAACAGTATATTCAAGAAGTTGCCAAAATTTGTTTAGAAACCGTCGCTGGTTGGGAAGTAGTCACAGCCAATTCTGGAAAAGAAGGTATTACCCAAGCCGAGACTTACCAGCCAGATGCAATTTTACTCGATGTGATGATGCCAGATATGGATGGAATCACCACCTTTGAACAACTCCAAGCCAATGCTGCTACAAAAGAAATTCCCGTAATTTTATTAACAGCTAAAATCCAAGCCAGCGATCGCCGTCGTTATGCTCAAATGGGTATAGTAACAGCGATCGCTAAACCCTTCAACCCCCTAGAATTAGCTAATGAAGTCGCTACAGCCCTTGGTTGGAACGTTGAGAATTAGTGCAAGGGGGCTGGGGGGCTGGGGAGCAGGGGAGTTAACGCTTCATTAGCCAAGGTGAGGGGTTAGTAATCATATTTACCAAACTACCTAAGATTTTGTTGTAGATTCTATATAACTCTCTACCTGATTCAACATCCATATAATTGCACTTCACGGCAAATTCAATCCATGTTTGTGTTTCTGCTGCTTCTGCCTCACAGTCATTCAGTTTAGCTACAAAAGCTGCCTCATATCGATGCTTTCTCCAAGCCTCCGCCAAATTTGCACAAACAGAACGAGATGATCTACGAATTTGATCAGTTAAAGAATATCGTTCCTCTACATTAAACTTTTTAGAGATTTCAAAGATTTTCATGGCTGCATCAAATGCCATTTGATAAACCTTCAAGTCTTGATGATTTTGAATTGGTTTTTTCTCCATCTCCCCTACTCCTCTGCCCCCCTGCCCCCCTGCGGCCTTAAAAGTCTTTCACTAAACACGAAAATGGACTATTGCAGCAAAGGAGTTGTACCGTTACCGTTAGTAGATGAATTTTCCATCACAGCTTGCGTAGATTGATTAACAACAACCGCCGCAACTGGAGTAACTTTAGGAGTAGATTGTCTACTGCGTTTTCGATTAGAACCACCAGCTTTAGAATACTCCATACTATTTCTGCCGTAGACAGTTGCAACACCACTTAGCATTCTTTCAGACATTTCTGAGAGGGCTTTGTCCATTTGAGTTAATGTCTTGCGCGATTCTTCCAGATTGGACACCAGGGTATTATGAGATTCTAGAATGGCACGGGTATTATTGATGAGATTGTTGTAAGCTTCTATTGTTAATCCATGTCCTAAATCTAAATTTTCACTAATAGATTTCAGCAAAGCAAGACGAAGTTGGGCTTTTTCAACAGCAGCAGAACGACGAGTTTTTAAAGCCATGAGGTATCCTTTTTTAACAGTGAACAGTGAACAGTGAACAGTAAACAGTGAACAGTGAACAGTAAACAGTAAACAGTAAACAGTAAACAGTGAATAGTGATTGATAACTGATAACTGATAACTGTTTTCAAAATAATTGAGTAACCTTTTACCTGAGATGGGTAGGTTTGTGGATTTATTTATTTAAAGGTTTCATGAAATGTTTATAAAACCTGTGTTTTTACTCATTTCTGATGCCGATTGATAATTTTGGCATAAGTATAAACAGCAAAAGTCATCGCCGAAATAACAATTGCGTACGCCGAAATAACAATTGTGTATGCAAAATCTATAATTGCATACACAAAAATAACAAATGCGTACGCTGAAATAACAATTGCGTACACAAAAATAACAAATGTGTACGCCGAAATAACAATTGCGTACGCTGAAATAACAATTGCGTATGCAAAATCTATAATTGCATACGCCGAAATAACAATTGCGTACACAAAATCTATAATTGCGATCAACTTTGGGCAATCCAAAATTCAGATCCCCCCGCCTACGGCGACCCCCTTAAAAAGGGGGTAAAAATTCATTCTTAAAGTCCCCCTTTTTAAGGGGGATTTAGGGGGATCAGTGAGATCGCACATCTTTTTTCTCTGCAAGACTAATTTACCAGTATCAAATGCTTACCTGCTGTATAGCGAATTTCACGTAAGTACTAGTAGAATATGAGAAAGTATGGGCTTTCTTATGCGCGATCATCGCCTACTTACTAACCTATTTTTAATCTTATCTCTAGCAACCACACCCCGTCTTGTAGTTGCTCAAACCAGTATTGAACAGTTATTTCAACAAGGCAACACCGCCCAGCAAGCGGGTAAATACGCTGAATCAGAAGCAGCATATCGCCAAATTATTCAAATTGAACCGAGTAACGCCACCGCTTACTACAAGCTATGTGATGTCCTAGATGATCAGGATAAACTAGATGCAGCAATAGCAGCTTGTCAAAAATCTGTTCAACTCAACCCAAAAGAAGCAAAAACACACAATCTTCTCGGTTATGTCTTTAAAAGACAAAACAAATTAGAAGCCGCCGTCGCCGCCTACGAAAAAGCGATTCAACTCAACCCTAACTATGCCACTGCTTACTACAATCTCGGCATTGCCCTGAGAAACCAAAACAAATTAGAAGCCGCCGTCGCCGCCTACGAAAAAGTCATTCAACTCAACCCTAATTCTACCGATGCTTACAACAATCTCGGCAATGCCCTGTACGACCAAAAGAAATTAGATGAAGCAGTCGCCGCCTACCAAAAAGCCATTCAACTCAACCCTAATTCTACCGATGCTTACAACAACCTCGGCATTGCCCTGAGAAACCAAAACAAATTAGATGCCGCCGTTACCGCCCACGAAAAAGCGATTCAACTCAACCCTAACGATGCCACTGCTTACAACAACCTCGGCATTGCCCTGAGTGACCAAAACAAATTAGAAGCTGCCGTCGCCGCCTACGAAAAAGCGATTCGACTCAACCCTAACTATGCTACTGCTTACTACAATCTCGGCAATGCCCTGAGTGAGCAAAAGAAATTAGATGAAGCAGTTGCCGCCTACGAAAAAGCCATTCAACTCAACCCTAACTATGCCAATGCTTACAACGGTCTCGGCATTGCCCTGAGAAACCAAAAGAAATTAGATGAAGCAGTTGCCGCCTACGAAAAAGCCATTCAACTCAACCCTAACGATGCCACTGCTTACTACAATCTCGGCATTGCCCTGTACGACCAAAAGAAATTAGATGAAGCAGTTGCCGCCTACCAAAGAGCCATTCAACTCAACCCTAATTCTACCGATGCTTACAACAATCTCGGCAATACCCTGAGTGACCAAAAAAAATTAGATGAAGCAGTCGCCGCCTACCAAAAAGCCATTCAACTCAACCCTAACTATGCCAATGCTTACAACGGTCTCGGCAATGCCCTGTACGACCAAAAGAAATTAGATGAAGCAGTTGCCGCCTACCAAAAAGCCATTCAACTCAACCCTAACGATGCCACTGCTTACAACAATCTCGGCAATGCCCTAAGTGAGCAAAAGAAATTAGATGAAGCAGTTGCCGCCTACCAAAAAGCCATTCAACTCAACCCTAATTCTACCGATGTTTACAACGGTCTTGGCAATGCCCTGAGTGAGCAAAAGAAATTAGATGAAGCAGTTGCCGCCTACGAAAAAGCGATTCAACTCAACCCTAACTATGCCAATGCTTACAACGGTCTCGGCATTGCCCTGAGAAACCAAAAGAAATTAGATGAAGCAGTCGCCGCCTACCAAAAAGCTCTAATATTACCAGAAGATACTACTGGAAGTTCTACAACTGCTCATACTGCTGCTAACAATAATTTAGGTTTCTTATTCCAACAGCAAGGAAAACTGCAAGAAGCAATACAACATTTTGACAAATCAGAAGCAATTGACCCTGATTTTATCTACGCCAGAAACAACAATAGAGAAGCACGGCGATTATGGACTGAACAACAGAATAAACTAGCTAGTGTAGAAGACGATCGCCAATGGTTGCCTAAAAATGACCCCGCCTTGCCCGTTAAGCGTTCTGTGGTACTCATCACTGCCGAGTTTTTTAACAGTCAACGCCAAGGAACAGAGATTGGTACTGGCATAGTTATTCAACGAGAAGGCAACCGCACATTAATTCTCACCAATCGTCATGTTATTTTTGATCGCAATGAACAAGGTAAAAATATTCAAGTAGAATTTTTCAGTTCACCACCACCAGACCGCGTGCGAATGCGGCGCAATGCCAAACTATTCAAAGCAACTTCCATAGATGAAAAACTAGATTTAGCTATTTTGGAAATCACCGATAAGTTGCCAGAAGATATCCAACCTTTACCTATCTTTGCAACTGCCATCAACCATAGAGTTCCCATTAAAATTATTGGTCATGCTGCTAAACGAGATGAAGATAAATCTTGGTCTACAGAATTAGGGAAAATCAGTAACTATAACAATCAGCAATTAGAAATATCTGAAGCCATACTCCAACCTGGTTACTCTGGTAGTCCTGTACTTGACTCACAAAATCGAGTTTTAGGTATAGCTTATTCTATTAGAAAAAAAAATGAAACGCAAAATTTTGCTTTTCCCATATCTGAGGTAAAAAAGCAACTCTCCGTCTGGAACATTACTTTAAACAAACGATGAATTATAAAATTATTCTTGCCAGTCTATTAATAATTACTGTTAGCCATCTTCCATCTGTTGCTGATTATTGTCCAGAGGGTAAACCTGACACTACCGACTATATTCGTCGCAAATCACCCAGCCGTTGCGAAGGTATCAAAGAAGAATTAATAAGTGGTAATAGCTTAACCCTGATTTCCATTGTCACCCGCAACATTGCCAGTTACGGCAAAACCCTGACATTACAAGTTCCTCAAATTCGTGGTGGTAAAAATCCCCAGGTAATAGTTCAATCTTTCGGTGATAATTATCGCTACCAATTAGATGATTTGTTATTGTCTAACAATAATTCACGTTTCCGCTTTAGCTGGAATACTTACGTCCTCACACAAGCAAACATTCCTGCAAACACCCTCCGCGCTTCCGCATCCTATCTACTTGGTTCCCAAAAAGTTTATGTTCCAGTTATTTTAGGGCAATCTTCTGGTAAGTATGAATTTACCTTTTATTCCGAAAGTCGAGTCAAATTCACCAGCTTTAAAATTCTTTCCCCAAATCAGAAACCAATCTATACTGCTCCCAAATTAAACCCAAAAAATGGAGAAACTATTTTTACCTGGGATGGACGCAACGCCCCAACTGGACGCTATCAAGTACACTACGTTGCGTTTATTGAACAAAGCAATCAACCAAGCGAACGCCTCGAAAGACGAATAGACTTTGAACATAACCCCAATTGGTTAAAATAAATCATGGCACATAGGCAAAAAGCCAAGGGCAAACCTTTCAAATTTATCATTTTCATCATTAATAAAATTCGGAATTTAAATTTGTCAAAATTAGTAAGATTTATTCAGCTATGTATTACCAAAATTAACCAATATTTTCAATTTATAAAAAAATATCTAGATAAGCACAAAAGATTTTTTATAGTCTTTGCAGTGTTTTTAATTTGCAGTATTATCACTTCAGCCGCAATTATCCCAGGAAATCACAAATTTGAAGGTAATCTCACTGCTCAACAAATAAACTTTACCTATAATGGACAGCAACCAAAAGTTTTTATTCAAAATATTCGTAACATTAAAGAATTAGAAAATGAAGGTATCCAAACTCTAACTTTTACAGGCAGCTTTCAAAGTCAAACCTTACCAGCAATTAATAACTTAAACTCTGTAAAAATCCAACTTAAAGACCGCAAAAGCAGATGGATAATTACACCAGTAAATCCCCAAGCAACCAGCACAATTGAATTAACTAAGTTGCGCTTAGAACCAGGGACAAAAATCAATGAACTAAATTATGATTTTCAGCGTCAGCAATTAGCCTTTGATTTACAACCTAATCCTAATAGCAATCCAAACACACTAGAGTTATATTTAGGCGAAGAACCCCTAAAAGTTATTTTAGAACGTTATAAATTACCAGGAGTAAAACTACCAAATGAATTTGATGAACAAGCACCGCTAGAATTTATCGTCAATCCAGATAACAAAGAATTTCTGTTACAAATCCAAAACAATAATAGTATTCATATCACATTAAACAAATCTCCTAAAGATAACATTCCCCAATGGTTTAGAGGAAAAATAGATACCAAAGATGTCAAATTTTTATATGTAGATAGAAACGCCAATGATAGCCGAGAAGATTTATACATTTCCGCCATTGTCGAAGGCAAAATTCGCATGGCAGGACAAGAACAAGAAATTAAACAAAATCAGTTCCTCATGGGCGAAAATCCAAATAAACCGCTAAATATTCAACTTATCCGCCATCTGCAAATAATCCCCAACAAAGGCATAGAAGCCCGCTTTTCTGGCATAACTACAAAAATTCAAATCGGACTAGATCAAGATTTTCCCGTGTCTAAAATCCAAGGTAGTTGGTTAGATGGCTTTTTACCCCGTGATGCCATTATTGCTTTGTTCTCTGCTGGTGCAGCCACAGTTGCTAACCTTTTAGCTTGGTTATTTAGTAACGCTTCTAACTCCAATTCAAACAACAGCAATCAACCTTAAATCAACGTCAATTCAACAAGTTGTTTAACCTCACCCCAACTCCTCTCCGATGCGGAGGGGCTGAAATATCAACTAATAAGCTAATCGGCACTAAAGTTGCATAATAATAAGATGAAGCCGTTCAAAAGCAACTATGCCGCCCCCAGCCAAAAACTTTTTAAAACCGTCATAAGTCAGCAATCTACAAGAAGCTCTAAAAGAAAGCGAGCTACCACACGTTAGGGAAAGAATACTTATCATTCTGCTGCAAAATGATGGGAAACCACAACAAGAAATTGCAAAGTTTTTGGGCTGTTCGCACAGAACAGTAGCATATTGGTGTATGCACGGTGATCCAGATGATCTAGAAACTCTACATAATAAAAGAGAGTACGCATATTATCGAAAAGCGACTCCTGAATATATTGAACTATTATTAAAAACTGTTGACCAAGACCCATCAGAATAAGGAAACGCCGATATTTTTTATGAGCAATTACAACAATTAAATGAATTAATTAAGCAAGAATGGATAAATCAAGGAAACAGTTTTGAAGATTTTGAAAAATCTGGGTCGAAGATTATTTTAATTTTAGATAATGCAAGCTTTCATAAACGTAAAGATATTCTAGCTAAAATATCTGAAGAATTTCCTAATTTTGTCCGAGAATTTTTACCTGCTTACAGTCCTGATTACAACATTATCGAGTTAGTCTGGCACTCATGTAAAGAATATATTGCCCATCGTCTGTTTAAATCAGTAGATGAATTTCTGAACTTTTTTGGTATGCGATCTGTTAAAGATGGGGTCATGCTTTACAACTGCTGAAATGCTTGCTATATATACATTTTCGCAGTTTTTGACCCCTTTTTTTATATCTTTGTGAGAAATCCGGGATTAGCTGTGTGCATTTTTAACGACAACTCTCAATCTACCTGTTTTTAGGCTTAACCGAAAAGTATTGGGGGTTGGGGGTTAGGTTTAAGAGCAAATTGCACACAGCGTTATAAGTAGTCGTGCAAAATTAAGTTCTTGTGGTAACAACAGCCTTTGCATTTGTTACCAACATAGAAACACTGAGTGCAAAAATTACTTGCAGCAGGCAACATTTAAGTAGTTAAACATAATTAATTACACAAAGTCATTGCGAATGGAGCGAAGCGAAATGAAGCAATCGCAAGGGCTGGGATTGCTTCGCTTCGCTCGCAATGACTGTAATTAATTTTGCGTGGTTACTTAACGTTTCAACTCATTTCTAACCAATTCAGGAATCAGAGAAGGACGATCCGCGACAGGAACTTCTGCTTCTTTTAAAGCTGTTAATTTACTTTGAGCTGTACCAAAATTAGGGTCACGGCCAATTACTGCGGCTAAAGTGCCAGTTTGTTGCCAATTTTTCACAGGGGATACTTGTCTACCGGCGATGTAAGCAATGACTGGTTTATCAATTGCTTCTGTAATATATCGGGCTGCGGCTTCTTCACTACCACCACCAGGTTGACCAACTAAAACGATCGCTTCTGTATTTTCATCTTCATCGAGAATTTGCAACCATTGTAAAAATGATGAACCCACGATCGCATCACTGCCAATGCTGACACTAATTGATTGTCCTAAACCTGCTTTGGTTAATTCCCTAGCAACTTCGTAGGTTAAAGTGCTGCTGCGGCTGACAATTCCCACAGGGCCGGGGGTATAAAATTCACTTGGTTGTGTGCCTAACAGAATTTTTCCAGGGACAATGATTCCGGGGCTGTTCGGCCCGACAATCAAAGTTTCACAAGCTTCGGCTTTGCGGAGTAATTGCACCATATCTAATGGTGGCATTCCCGCCGAGATAATTATAATTTGACGAATGTTAGAAGCGATCGCTTCTAAAGCTGCATCTAATACTTGATAAGGATGAACACAAATAATTGTAGTGTCAATTGTGCCGAACTGTGCCACAACTTCTTCAACTAAATCAAAGACTGGCAAATTATATTGTTTTTGTCCACCAAAACCAGGATTCACACCAGCAACTAAATTTGTACCATAAGCTTGCATCTGCACAATATTAGTTTCTGAGATAAATTCACTAAAACCTTGGATGATAACTTTACTATCTGGCGTTAAGTTCATAAGAAGTATGAAGTATGAAAGATAAATTGGCGCAATATATAGAAATCCGGTTGAATTTCCGAATTTAGTTGTGTAGGTAGGGATTGGGGAGTAGGAAATAAACCTTGTTTAAGTTCACTGATTTTTTTCCCAAATCAAATATTAGCCCTATACAACTTGAATACTTAACATCTGATCTACCTTGTCTCCCCTGTCTCCCTAATCTCCTTACTTAACCTTGACACGTTGATAAGTAACAGGTTTAGCGAGACGAACAGCTTGGGCGACGGCTTCATCTAAATCTTCGACTAATACAAGTTCACCTTGATTTTCCACACCGGCTAATAAATCTTGCGCTACATTCAACTCTGAACCAGCCAAGCGGACAACCAAGTGGGGAATATGGGACTCCCGGCGATTTTGACTTTGATAATCTTGGATAAATTTGGCAATGACTTGGGCGGCGGCTTCGGCTTGGGGGATACTACCAAGCAGGTTAATCAGAATTACTTGAATACTTTTGTCAGCCGCGAGGAGATTCAGACCTTTATTTAAGCGATCGCCAAAACTTGTTGGGGAAGTGTCGGTTAACAAACCATGTCGCAAATTCAGGGGATGACTTGGTTTACCGCCAAGACTGGCGACTAAATCAAAGGTAGCCATAATTGAACCCGCACCATTTCCCAAAATGCCGATTTTACCTTGGGTGTCGCCACCATTTAAATCTTTTAATTTACTGTGATTTTTCTGACTGCTGTGACGGTGACTAATTTTGGCTGCTAATTCCGCCAGTTCTGGATGACGACCAATAGCCCGTTCGTTAATGCTGACTTTACCATTGAGTGCCATCACTTCATTAGCGGCATTAACAGCTAGGGGATTAATTTCTACTAAGTCTAAATCTTTTTGGATAAATAACTCATACATCTTTTCCACAACGCTGCTGACTGACTGCATCAGCGCACCTTGCAGCCCCATTTTTAAAGCGAGTCGCCGCGCATAAAAAGGCGAAAATTCTTGTTCTACAACGACATACTGTAATTTTTCGCCGGCTGATTCCCAATCAATATTTGCTTCTTTACAACCTAAAAGTACAGGTCGGCAAACAGCAGTGTCTAAAACTACTGCTAAATAAAATTCTTGTTTGCTATCATATTTAGTTTCTGCCAATAACACCTCTGGTAACTCGCCCCAGATTGGCAAATTAAAAATAGTTTGGGCGGCAGCGATCGCATCAATGGTTGTCTCAACAATTCTCACCCCACCAGCATGAATCCTTTCGCCTGCATACACTTGGGATTTGAGGACAACTGGATAACGAATTTTTAAGCGTTTGAGGTCAGTGGGATGATCTATTCTTTGGGAAGGCAAGACAGGAATACCGATGTTCCCAAACCATTCTTTAACTTGATACTCTAATAAATCCATTGTTATGCACCTTGTTTTGCCACTACCAACAGTATTTTTATGGTGCTGTTGTTTCTTTTTTACAGCACCATAATTGCATAATCAAGTCTAGTTCATCTTTATACATTAATTTTTTATGGTTCAATTCTATCGGATTCAGCAAATGCCGCAAATGATTTTCTAACATTAACCCATATACAGCACTTTGGAAGTAAGTGAGGTACACCATAAGTATTAAGTAATGAGTAATAAGTAGTGAGTAATAAGTAAATTCCTAAGTCATTACTCATTACTTTTTTCAATCAGTTGCTGTAACTCATAAATATCGAATCTGCCCTCAATGATTTACAATCTCTCTCCCTTGTCCTCCTTGTCTCCTTTGTTGATATATCAAATAAGACTGCTAGATAACTAAATTTATATACTGTCATCAATCTTCTCAGTGGGATTGACAGCATATAACAAAATTAGCTGTTGTGTCAAAAATTGTGGCTGAGTAAGTTTCCCAAAATAGAAATATTTTTGTAACGAATGCAACATTTAGACTTGACTGAGTAACTGACTGTAACCTTAGTGCGATCGCTGCTGTCATTTTTTTCATACTTGAGACTGTTAACAAATTAGTTAAGGTTGTGATAAATAAGGGCAGTATATTGTTTAATTTTGGGATAAGTATAGAGAATACAAAATATTAATCATTCTGACTTTTGACTCCGAAATTATTCTTCAAGTCTAATAGCAAAACTTTAAAGCAAGTTTGGGCATAATCAGGAAGAGATATCTATAAAAGTAAATTATTAAATTAAGATTTGGTGAACTCAAAACAGTAACAGAGGCAAACCAATCACTAATTAATTATGATCATTAAATTATGCCTGTTGGACTTTTACTATCGGCATAGTTAGTAAATTCGCGCAGAAAAAAATTAAAAATCCTAAAAATACGAATAATTACTGATATTAGATTTGGTCATAACAGTCAAAATTTATGTTAGAAAGTTGGTCTATTTTATTTTTGGCTATGGTTGGTTAAATTGTGCATCTGGATTCAAAGAACCCAAGCAATTCATTTACTTCCTTCAACGATAAAAAAACAATTATAGATAATAAGCGGGAACGCTCTATGACAGTGGCAGTCCAGCAGGAAGATTTACAGCTATTAGCCAGAACTTTGCAAGAACAACTTCTGGCGCAAGTTCCATCGGGTAAAGTCTTCCAAATTAGGTGTGCAGTCAACAAAGATGAGTTAATGATTCTGATTCAACATCCCGTTGGTCTCACAGTTGACACAGAACAAGTTTTTGAGGTTATTGAGGATGCACTTCAATCCTTACCAACCTACAAGGAGCAACGGGTACAGTGTTTTATCAGAGTCACCAGTGAAAAGCTTCCCTATGCCAAGCGTGTAATAACCATCAAGCAAAGAGAAGAAAATTTAGGAATTTGGGAAAGTGAGGATGTTAACGGCTTTGGAGATTCGGCTGGATTTCCCGCCAATGCTTCATTCTCAGAGGCGGTAAATACTGATTCAGCATTTATCGCCGAAACTTTAGAAGATTCAGAACTCGAAACACCTTATGATCCCCTAGCGGATGCACCAGATTTAACTTCTAATCGCCGTAAACCTTTGTTAGTTTTCTCACCACTATTTTTAGGTGTAGGTTTGGTGGTGATTGTGGGTTTAGGAATTGGTGGTTATTTATTAAGTCAGCCTTGTGTGATGTCTGAGTGCAAAGAGTTAGAAGCGGCGATGCAACTCAAAACAGAATCTCGCCAACTGATGAATCGTGCAAAGTCAGAAAATGAATTAACCAGAGTTAAACAACAATTAGAGACAACCAGCGAAGCTTTGAATGTAATTCCGCAGTGGTCTCCCCGTCATCAACAAGCCCAGGAACTCAAAACTACCTTGGCTACACAGTCCGACAAAATTAATCAGGTGGTTACGGCTTTGCAAGCTGGTGCGACGGCTGAACAAAAAACCCAAACCCCCACCAATAGTTTAGAAGAATTACAAGCCAGACAACATCTTTGGCGACAAGCGATCGTTCCTTTAGAAACAGTTAACCCTAATAGCGAACTTTATAATTTCATCCAGCCAAAATTACTGAAGTATCGGATTAATTTACAAACTGTTAATAAGCAGTTAGTTGCTCAAGAACAATGGTTGAAGAAATTAACAGCCGCGAAGGGGGTAGCTAGTGTAGCAATGAAGTGGCAAACTTCTGCCAAATCTTTAAAAGACTGGCAAAAGGTACAGTCTACTTGGCAAGTTGCTGTTAACGCTTTGAATGCAATTCCGCCAACTAGTCCGGCTTATCCCCAAGCCCAAAAGCTGCTAATAGAATATAAACCACAATTAGCGCGATCGCGCGATCGTGCCACCTTAGAACAACTAGCAGCGAAAAGCTACCTCCAAGCACTGAACATTGCCAAACAAGCCCAAGCCTACGAAAAACTCAATCAATGGCAAGCTGCGGCTGCATACTGGGAACAAGCTTTACAAACAGCTAAAAATATTGCTCAAGATAGCTTGTACTACAACCAAGCACAAAGTCTCATCGCACCTTATTCTGAAGGACTCAAGCAAGCCCAAACCAAAGTCCAACAACTAAATGCTTGGCAAGAAGCCCGCGTTGAATTAGCTCAAACTTGTACTAGGGAAATTCGGATTTGTAACTTTACCTTAAATTACACCGGAATTATTGTCAGACTCACCCCTGAATATGAACAAGTTATTCAAGGCCAATTGTCACCAGCTAATCCAGAAAATCCCACAACCACCAATGAAAATAGTCATTGGCAAGCTTTACAAGAAGCACTCACAGTCATTAGTGAGAATTCTAATTTACCAATCGTCGTCTACAATTCTCAAGGACAAGAAATTTATGTCCGAACATCAGGTGGTTAATTAATTTATTTTGACAATTTTTTAAGTAAGAAAATCATTCAAGGAACGCGATTTTATAAAGTCTGTGAATCTTTTACATCCAGCCTTTATAGTAGCCAGTGCTGCCTAACTTCCTTGCGAAGTCGAGCCTCGCAAGCTGGGGGGCTGGGGAAGCAGGGGAGGCAGGGGGAGAAAATTGCGATCGCTACCACGCAACAAGATAAAAGCGAGTTTGTTTTTGCACAGCTTTACGTAATATCAACTCCAAAGCACGCAAGTCCCACAAAAGCCACCATGCACCTTCAGGGCTTTTGTCAACTTGAGGATGGGCTAAAAGATATGAGAAGAGTTTCTCAACAGTATCAAGCCCCTGTTTTGGGTTATGCCACTGAGAATTACCTTGTAATTCTTCAGCCTCATCTTCATCATCCCCCTCATCTTTCATAAATGCACTAAGAGGAGTTATCCCCAGTTTTAATGCAATGTCTTCAAGTAAAACATCAGCTACAGGCAAGTTATTACCAAAAATCAGTCCTTCATTTTTTAAATCCATATCTGGGGGCAAGCTACAAGCACCCTCATCTTCAAGAATTACTGCTAGTTGACGAGACATGGCTTTCTAACTATCTTTAATACTTAAATTTAGTTTTCCCAACAAAATATGTATAAATCAAAGTTTTTAACAAGTTACCAAATATTATTTATAAGCCTGATGTCGTTTAATATGGGTTTGACGACATTCAAGGGAAAGCGGTTAAGATATAGCATCAGTTTCCGATTAGCTTGTAAAAATTGCTGTCACTCACTTAATTTTTTATTGCCATTAGCTTCATTACTCACCGTAACAAATTGCTTATAATAATTAATATGCTTTCCAAAATTATTACGTTATTTACTGTCAACTAAGAAGTCAATTTTCTTTTTTCTTCGTAAGCCTGTATACTTTCTTCAATAGTCTTTAAAAGGGTTAAGTAATTTAATGTTCCATCTTCTTTTTCGATAACTATAGGATAAAGACCTAATATTTTATAGCGTCTATCATTTGTCTCTACCCAACGCTTACCCTGATAAAAAAATACCCACCCCCATTGTTTCTCAATAGTTCTTTCATGTATAATAACCATCTCATCGCCTGAGACCGGTATTTCTCTTGTAATATACTCTTTTACTATATTTGCTGCTGTTTCCTTATCAAGCATATTGTTTATAAAAGTGATTAATTTATTTTAATATCGCAAATTTAGTAATTTATTGAATATTATTACAGCCATTTTCAGGTAAATAGACCACGCTGTAGGGGTAAGGCATCAGTAAGATTATTGTATATACCAGAAGTTTGTGGATGCTGTGCCGCTACCTGGGCTGCTGTGGTTCAATTGCATGAAAACTGCTGTAAATACAGAAATGTTGAAAACGACTCAAAAACTCTTCAACATCCATACTGAATTTTGTGCTGGGGGGCTGGAGTTAGTGTTCCTAAAAAAGATTGAGCCATTAACGCGCAGTAGAGATGCACAACACTGGCTCTCACAACCATTGATTTATCTGGGTGTGACCAGTGTTAGTAAGAACTCCAGGGTGGATGCTTACTTTGAGTGCATTGTAATTATCGCTGGATTTGGAGCGATCGCACTCGCTTATCTAGGTCATTGTAATTATCGCTGGATTTGGAGCGATCGCACTCACTCATCTAAGGCATTGTAATTATTGCTGGACTTGGGGCGATCGCACTCACTCATCTAAGGCATTGTAATTATCGCTGGATTTGGGGCGATCGCACTCACTCATCATTGCTTATTGGTTTTACTTGTTTTTTGAGCGGCCATTGATATCCAGCTTCTTAAAAAACGTCAAGTCAAAGATGCGGTGATTTAAGCACAACCCCAGAAATAATACCTACAGCATAACTACCATACCGCAGCTGATTAATTATCTAGCTGTGGTTTTTGCATTTATTTACTTCTGATGCTCTAGATACAGCAGCTTACCAGCAAGTGATTACCAAAATACCAGCCTTAAAATCCCAAATTTAAAAAATTATTAAAACTAGGTTGCTTTTAGAAAAACATGCAGGAAACTCTTTAGTAATACAGCAATTAAATAGGCTCAAAATTAGCACTCTAAGCTGGAGAGTGCTAATAAATAAGGAGGTTTATTTCCTCAGATATAAGCTAAAAATTCTCTTTTTTTAGAGATGATATTAGACGCTTTTCAAGCATAATTTTCACCAGATAAATCTCCTTGTAAGTAGTAAATTATTGGGATGAACTCAATGAAATATACTTTCGATATTGTCGGTGTATCGCCCGTTTTGCAGTTTTTCAACCATCAACAACAGAGTATGGAAAAACCACAGTATGCAGGTGTGGAATACTTAGGCACACACATCTGCACACTCGATGCGTTTATAGCAACAGTTGAACCTGTACCCGCAAAATGGGGCTGGGATGTAGACCAAGTAGTAGACACAGTAGTTAAGTTTTGGGTAAATCATTCCGAAAGTATTCAATATTGGAAAGCACGTTTAAGTGATGCAGGACAAAATAATTTAGTTGTAGCCAGACTTGCAGATATTAGGGCTTTGCAAGCAGAATTTGAAACGCTCCTAGATAAAAATGGTTATTAGCTGATTCTCAAGGTAAATATTAAGTAGGGTGTGTTACGGCTATGTAAGGATTTCGGAACTTAGGAAAGTGATAGTTAGCCGTAACGCACCCTACCGACTGAGGTTAAATGACACAAGCGCCTTAAATTGGGGAAGTTAAAAGCAAGAATAGAAAAAACAATGCTTTTGAAAGCAGCAATCAAACTTAAAATAGGTATAGGCAATTATCGCTTCATTTCCTCAAAGTGATGAAAAATAAAGTCAAACCTGATTGGGCTGGTGAAAGCATACTCTCCAAGTTCGTTAATCTGCTAATCCAGACCAAACCTATTTACAATGTGATGAAATACCAAGCTCGGCAAGTATTAATCACAACAGCAGAAAAGAATGGGATTCCCTGGCGCAAAAACTCTGAAGCTTTACAAGGGCTGATGACAAAACAATTGCTAGGGGCAGTTACTAACCCAGAAATTGTGTATCCAGAATATTACAAAGTACCATTCCATGCTTACGCTGAGGGTAATCTTTGTTGGGAAGCGGCTTTTGAAGCGGAGTCAGCTACCTATGCTATGTCTTTGCGTGTTTGGCCGCAAGAAAACCTGACTTGGGAAGCGGCTCACGCCAGACTCAGAGGAACTTTTCATGATGTTTTGGCAGCTTACGGCCCTTTGGAGGTGAGGGAAATTTTGGACATTGGCTGCTCGATAGGTTTATCTACGATGGCGCTGCACCGTTACTATCAACAGAAACAAGAGCAGCCAATTCGGACTGTGGGTTTAGATTTGTCGCCCTATATGCTGGCTGTGGCGAAGGCTAGGGATGTCAATAATGAGGTTTCCCAATGGGTTCATGCTAAGGCCGAGAATACAGGCTTACCAGATAATTCCTTTGATTTGGTGACACTTCAGTTTGTGTGTCATGAATTGCCAAGCTACGCCAGCAAAGAAATTTTCGCGGAGGCTAAACGACTACTCAAACCGGGTGGTTACATTGCCTTGGTAGATAATAACCCGCGATCGCCTGTAATTCAAAATCTCCCTCCTGCTCTGTATACTTTAATGAAAAGTACTGAACCTTGGAGTGATGATTATTACGGTTTCGACATTCCAGCAGCCTTAGAGGAAGCAGGTTTTTCACCCACAATTGAAGTTGCTAGTGACCCCCGCCACCGGACAATTATCGGGAAAAAGCCTGCATAATTGCTGAGTGCTGATTTGATAAAAAATGTAGAGACAAAAAATTTTCTGTCTCTACATCACAACAAAACGTCTACTACAAATGAAACTTATACCAATTTAAGAAAAGAATGCGACAAATAGAAATCAGGCAAGTCTTACTGGAGCTAGATTTCTTAGTTGCGTTAGCGAGGAACGAGCGTCATTGCGAATTGGTATTAGGAGTGAAAATTAACATTGTGTCGCACTAAATTCATAAACTCCTCACGAGTGCGTGCATCATCCGCAAACACACCGCGCATTGCACTTGTCACAGTCCAAGAACCGGGTTTTTGTACACCACGCATCACCATACACATGTGAGTGGCTTCGACTACAACCGCCACCCCTTGCGGTTTGAGTAAACCTTGTAACGCATCCGCAATTTGTAAAGTCAGACGTTCTTGGACTTGTAAACGGCGTGCATACATTTCACAAATACGCGCAATTTTTGATAATCCAATCACCTTACCATTGGGAATGTAGGCAACGTGCGCTCGACCGATAATCGGTAAAATGTGATGTTCGCAAGAACTGAAAATATCAATATCCCGAATTAATACCATTTCATTGGCATCTTCAGTAAAAACTGCTCCATTTAGCAGTTCATCTAGAGATTCATTATACCCTTTGGTGAGAAATTTCAATGCTTTTACAACACGCTTGGGAGTATCTATTAACCCTTCGCGGTCGGGGTTTTCTCCTAATCCAATTAGCAATGTACGTACAGCCTGCACCATTTCTGCTTCTGTAACAGTTGGCAATTGCTGAGTAGGTAAAGATGACACTACTTGAGTAGTACAAGTAGTATCGGGACGAATCGATAGAGTCATTGTTATTGGTTTAATTGGGATAAATTTATCAATTAGTTAATAGTTTCGTAGCTAGATATAACTATTAACTAATTTTGATAAGTAGGTGGACACAATTATTTAGAAGACGCATTTCGACTTCTCCCCAAGGGAGACGCTACGCGAACGCTCAATGCTCGTTAGGCTTACTAACAGAGGGTTGAGTGTAGTCGAAACTCGTTAATCTCAAGTTAATTTTAATTGAGTCTTTCTACTTAATAACTTAACAATATTAACTATAGCAAACATTTGTGAAGTTGTGTATAGATTTGGTTGCTATCCAACTTTCTACCGATAAACACTAGCTGATTTTTGGGTGTGTTTCTCCATTCATCAGCGTGTAAGTTGTAACGTGGCCCACTCAGTTGAAAAATATGGCGTAACTCGCTATCGCTAAACCACAAAATGCCTTTAGCACGAAATACGTTTTCTGGCATTTCTTCTGTGAGAAAGTTTTCAAATTTATTTACATCAAAAGGGCGATCGCTCTCAAAAGCAATAGAGACGAATCCATCATTTTCTAGATGATGAGAGTGATGTCCGTGATGGTGATGGTGATGATCATGGTCGTGATCATGATGTTCGTGGTGGTCATGGTGTTCATGTTCATGATCATCAATATATTCATGTTTAGGTGTTAAACCAACACCTAAAATCAACGGTAGTGGAACTTCACCAAATTTACTGTGTATAATTCTCGCACCATCTTTGACATCATGAATAAATTCTTCTACCTCTCGAATTTTTTCAGTAGTCGCTAGGTCAGTTTTATTCAGGAGAATCATATCACCATAAGTAATTTGTTTTAAAGCTGCTTCACTATCAAAGTGTTGCGGATTAAAAGCCTCGGCATCCACGACTGTGACAATGGAATCAAGGTTAGTTAAATCTCTGAGTTCTGTTCCCAAAAAAGTTAAGATAATTGGTAATGGATCAGCCACACCAGTCGTCTCAATTACCAGATAATCAATGCGGTCTTCTCTTTCTAACACACGATAAACAGCATCAACTAAACCATCATTGATAGTGCAGCATATACAACCATTACTTAACTCGACCATATCTTGGTCTAAAGAAACTAATAGTTGGCTATCGATATTAATATCGCCAAATTCATTAACTAAAACGGCAACTTTTAAATCATGTTTATTTTTGAGAATTTGATTGAGGAGTGTAGTTTTACCACTACCCAAAAATCCTGTAATAATTGTTACGGGCATTCCTTGTTTGGGAATATCAAAACTAGGATTGGTATTTGGTGCTGTTAGTTGGGTCATAATCGTCAGCGTTAAAAACGAGTTTCTACTGAGTCCAAAAAATGACTTAATTAAGTCATAATGATAATCGTTATCATATTAGCTCAAAAGCTGTCTAAATTGCCAAGGCTTAACGGCATTGCTTTAACTGGCTTTGGCTATACTCAGGCTGGGAGAAAAGGAGACACTTGGTTTGACAATGGCTGGAACAATTTTTTCGCAAGCCATTCTTGCACCTGATAAATTTCTGGCTGTTGGGCCTATTTGTAAAGCAGCGAGACCACCCATAATAAATAACTCACAGCCAGGCCAACGCAGACTAGTATCTAACACTGGCAAACCTTTGATGACGGGAGTTGGATAAGCTGCGAGGATATCTGTTAATAGGGGTTCAGTGGTGACATCAAATTTAGTCCCAGTGGAAAGCCAAATGTAATCAAACTCATGCTGGCTATGATCACTACATTCGACACGCCAATTTTCGCCTAACCATTCAGCTTTGATCACCTGACATTGTTCGTCAATTCTGATTTTACCAGTCCGCACTTGTCGCCGTAGTTGAGTTGCGATCGCGGGTGTCATTGAACCACCGTTTCTGGCTTGCTGAATCATCGTCCAGCGTTTTTCCCAATTTGATTGAGCAAAAAAATCTTTGAGATACTTTGGCCCCAACCATCCTGGTTCAGCATCAAACAACTTCTCTGCTAAATTTCGCCGAATCAGCAAATGCACCTTTGCACCGCGAAAAATTGCACCGATAGCCAAATGTCCACTTGTCAAACCACCACCGACAATCAAAACTTTCTTACCAGTCAAGTGTGATTTGCGTAAATCAATATTTTGTGAGTGGCAAAGTTTGTCTGGTGGGTAAGTTGTGGGGATTTCCTTAACCCAATTTGGTAATTGAATTTGAAAACCACCAGTAGCCAAGACAACCCGCCGAGCAATTACCTCTTGTCCATCTTGCAAATCAAGGCGAAATTTGGGACGTAAATTATCAACTAAAGGTGTAATACCCTTGACGGCCAGAGGAATTACTTGCTCTTGCAATTGCCAAACTTGAATCACATCTTGGCAAAAATCCTCAAATAACTTTGTCCCTGGTAAATCGTAGGGGGGAAATAATTCTTGAGGACGAGATTCAGCAAACTTGCGTAAAGCAAACGGGTTGGGGTCGGGATGATGGACGGCGGGAGAACGCAAATGGGGAATTTCTAAAGCGGCAAATTGCTGCTTCCAACCACTCAACCACATCCCACTAGGGTCAAGTACCGAAAATTTCCCCCTAATTGACTGCCGTTTTTGCAATAGATGAGTAGTTAAGGTGAGAGCATGAGGCCCTGCACCAACAATAGCCAAGTCAATGTTGTTAGTCATGGGACACTTTACACTTTACACTTCAAACTTCACACTTCATACTTCTTGATCAACGCTACGTCTTTGGCGAAGTAGGTCAAAATTAAATCTGCACCTGCACGTTTCATGCTGGTCAAGGTTTCTAAAATTACTTTTTTTTCATCTATCCAACCCATTTGAGCGGCGGCTTTAATCATGGCGTACTCACCACTGACGTTGTAGGCTGCTACTGGTAATTGGGTGGCTATGCGAATTTGTTGAATAATATCTAGATAGGCGAGGGCAGGTTTAACCATGACAATATCTGCACCTTCGGCAATGTCTAGTTCTACTTCTTTGATGGCTTCTCTAGCGTTGGCTGCATCCATTTGATAGGTCTTTTTATCACCAAATTTCGGGGCAGAATCTAACGCATCTCGAAAGGGGCCATAGTAGGCTGAGGCGTATTTAGCGGAGTATGCCAAAATCCCGACATTGATGTAACCTTCTGCATCTAACGCCTGACGAATTGCTCCAATTCTTCCATCCATCATGTCAGAAGGAGCAACAAAATCTGCTCCGGCGGCGGCTTGAGAAAGTGCCATTTTCACTAACACTTCTACCGTTGGGTCATTTAAAATTGTGCCTCGTTCATCAACTAAGCCATCGTGACCATGTGTAGTGAAGGGGTCAAGGGCGACATCGGTGATGACAACAATATCGGGAACAACTTGTTTAATGGCTTTGACTGTTTCTTGTACTAATCCTTCTGGGTTGTAGCTTTCTGTACCTGTGTCGTCTTTTTTATGTTCGGGGATGACGGGGAAAAGTGCGATCGCATTTATGCCCAAACTAGATACTTCGGCGATTTCTTTGAGTAATAAATCCAGAGAGTATCGATAACATCCTGGCATAGAAGCAATTTCTACTTTCTGCCCTTCGCCTTCCATCACAAACATCGGATAAATCAAGTCATCCACACTCAGAGTTGTTTCCCTCACCATCTGGCGCAACTTTTCAGTCCGACGCAACCGCCGGGGACGTTGGAGGAGGTTTAATGGTTTGACGGACATAGGCTGAAGTTAAATTAAAATGATAATCATTATTATATAGCAGGAGGCAGAAGGCAGTGGTTCGGCTACTTCGGCTGCGCTCAGTACAAGTTCGCTCACCAACCAGGCAAGAGAAAAGTCTTAATATTCCTGGCATTCAAGCTTTCAAATTATCCTCACATCTCTGACTACCGCTATAAATTTATTGGTAAATTAAATACAACCAATATCCTTGAGCATTGCTAAATGCTGGCTGACGGGGGCGAGGGTATTGGCGACTATCATGCCACTGGCGGCGACGGCGGGCAAACCGATACCGGGGAATGTTGAGTCACCACAACACATCAAGCCGGATAGGGGTGTCAGAGAACTGGGGAATAAACCAACATCGGCGGAAATGGCTGGGCCATAAGAACCACGGTGACGGCGTAAAAAGCGTTCGTGAGTGAGGGGTGTACCAACCAATGTGATTTCGCAACGAGAGTGAATATCAGGAATGATGCGTTCTAGAGCTTGCCACATAATTTGAGAGCGCGATCGCTTTTGTTGTTCATACTCTGAACTTTTCCTGTCCATCCCTTCCCAAAGGCTATAGGGTTCATTCCCTGGAGTATAAACGTGAATCACATGCTTACCTGGAGGCGCAAGAGACGGGTCAATAACTGAGGGAATCGATACTAAAACCAGATTTTGCGGTGCAGTGATGCCTTTGTCCCAATCATTCACGATGATGTGGTGACAGGCTAAATTAGCTGGTAAACCTTGGGCATCAATACCTAAATGGAGGTGCATAAAACTATCACACTCTGGTGTTGATTGGCGTTGGCGGCAAAACTTGTCTGGCAAGGCTTCTGGCGGGACTAACTTCAGTGTGTCCCAAACCGAGGCATTAGAAACTACAGCCCGCCGCGCCCGAATTTCTTCACCGTTACGCAAAAGCACACCAATAGCCCGTTGATTTTTGACTAATACTTGTTCAATATGCGCCCCTAGTTTTAACTCACCGCCGTGTTTTTCCAACCCCTGCACCAAAGCATTCACTAAAGCACCACTCCCGCCAACTGGATAATCTAGCTGGACTCCTGGGCGATACCAGTCAGCAAACATAAACGCTACCTCTGCGGCGTTAGTTCCTGAAGCTGGTAGCCCAGAAAGGAGGAAACACAGCATATTCAGCCAATTGCGAATAAATGAGTCACTGACAACACCATCCATGATGCGAGAGAAAGACCCAGTTAATTTGAGGACATTGGCGGCGTGACGGGCTAAAGTAGGCGCAAAACGGCTGACGGTGATAGCTGCACCTATATCCAAACGTAACGCAGCCGGAGGCAGAGCGATCGCAGCCTGGGCTAGAGGAAGCATTACTTGTTGTAACTTTCGCCATTGAATGACCGCATCTTCCCCGCGTAGTCTGGCTAACACATCACAAAATTGTTCTGCCCCTACCGATGTGTCAAAATCACCCTCTGGTAAACAGCAACCCCAAGTATTGTAGTTAACGCAGGGAAGTTGTGAACCAATAGCGTCTAAGACTTGCCGCAAAGGGTTAGGTGAAGGGCTGTAGGATAATCCTGAATACAGAGATGGCCCAGAATCAAATTTATATCCTTGACGTTCAAAAGCGTGGGCTGCACCACCAGCAATGGTATGACTTTCGCAGACAATCACATCAAAGCCATATCTAGCCAACATCGCCGCACAACTTAAACCACCAATACCGCTACCGATAACGACAACATCTGTTTGTTTCACAACTTTTCCCACAACAAGAGCCAATCTTATTTGATTTATAGACTAATTGTGAAGTTAGGGAGTGGGGAATTGGGAGTTGGGAAATCTAAAATCCAAAATTTTCTGGCTGTTGGGTGGTTTTTGGTAAACATCTGCCCCCAAACTCTCTGTGTAATGTCTATCCTGGAATAGTAGGGGAATCACCTTAGCGTAAATTGCCAGCAGGTGTTTGATGCTGCAAATAGAACAGATAATACACCACCGTTATCAAATCCAAAAGCAACTCGGTAATAATGGCATTCGCCAAACTTGGCTGGCCAAAGATTTACAAGCTGCTGATGGAGAAGAATCATTAGTTGTGGTCAAACTTTTGGCTTTCGGCGGAACTGTCCAGTGGGATGATTTGAAGTTGTTTGAGAGAGAAGCACAGATTCTCAAACAACTCAAACATCCGCGCATTCCGCAATACATTGATTACTTTTGTGTTGATGACCGGACATTATGGTTTGGCTTAGTCCAAGAATATATTCCTGGTGACTCACTCAAAGAAAAACTGGCAGTTGGTAAACGCTGCACAGAAAAGCACGCCCGGAAAATTGCGACTGAGGTTTTAAAAATTCTGATATATCTGCATGAGTTGAATCCTGGTGTTTTGCATCGGGATATCAAGCCCAGTAATTTAATTTGGGGTGAAGATAATCAGATATATTTGGTAGATTTTGGTGCAGTCCAAGATAAAGCGGCTAAAGAAGGCGTGACTTTTACAGTGGTTGGGACTTATGGTTATGCGCCGATGGAACAATTTGGTGGTCGGGCTGTTCCGGCATCTGATTTGTATGCTTTGGGCGCATCGTTAATTCATTTATTAACGGGTATTCCTCCTGGTGATTTACCGCAACAAGATTTGCGGTTGCAATTTGCTGATAAAGTTAACGTCAGTCCTAGCTTTGTGCGCTGGTTACAAAAGATGACTGAACCTGCGCCGGAAAACCGCTTTAGTAATGCCCGCCAAGCAATTGAGACTTTAAAATCTAATCTGACTGTTAAACCTGTCAGCAAAAATATAATTAATAATTCTGGTTGTGGGATTAATTCTACAGAACCAGTACCAGAAGAGATTTTGGGATGGAATTGGGGGGCTTTTTTATTACCTTGGTTATGGTTATGGACTAATCAGGTATGGTGTGGCTTATTTTGTTTTGTACCGCAGATTGGCTGGTTTATGGCGATCGCAATGGGGGCAAAAGGCAATGAATGGGCTTGGAGAAGTAGACAATGGCGCAGTATTGAACATTTTAAAGAACATCAACGCGGTTGGGCGATCGCGGGAATCCTCGTCGGCGCACCCATAAGTTTAATTTTGTGGATTACTGCATTTCTCGCGTTGAAGTCAATATTTTAGCTGAAACAGCAGAAGCCTCTCGCTCACAGCTTTGCGGGAGCGATGAGATGAATGCGAGCGAGGTGAGGAGTGCAGGTTGACCGATGCCGCATTGCATTCGGCATCGGTCAACCTGCAAGGACGAAATGAGCAAACTCTTGTGGTAAACTTGAACCATCTTGAGCCTCACTGCCGCAAGCGAAAACCAAGCTAACAGGTACAGGTTGCCAGAAAAAGTTATGGGTCTTGGGAACCAGGACTCCTGCCCTTGGAGGGAATGTAAGACCAAAGGAACTACGGAGTTCTGGCGGCGATTCCCGATGAATTGGGAAGCCCACACTGTACCGTAGGTCAGTGTGTGGTAGTTCACGACTTACTAATTATTCAACGGAGTCCAATTAGCAGAAGGAACAAACGCTGCCCAATAGTAGCTGCAAAAAAGTAATCATGAAAAAAACCAGAACCCCGGTTTTGATAAAAACGAGGTTCTGGTTGCTTAGAAAGACTTGATGACTACATCAAAATTACTTGGTGCTTTCAGCCGCTGTACCAATCATTTTGGCAGCATTTTCTTCACTTTCGAGAATACCGAACTCA
The DNA here is from genome assembly GCF_014697485.1 of Anabaena sp. FACHB-83. NCBI lineage: Bacteria > Bacillati > Cyanobacteriota > Cyanophyceae > Nostocales > Nostocaceae > Anabaena > Anabaena sp. FACHB-83. The sequence continues at coordinate 311,011 of NZ_JACJRY010000003.1, forward strand.
ATCAACAATTCTTCTAATTCTTCCATTTCAATTGGGGTAGGAATTTTGAGATTTTCGTTGTTGATGATTTTGTTAGCCAAGGTGCGGTATTCGTTAGCTTGGTTGCTGTCGGGTGCGTACTCGTTCACTGTCATCCGGCGCAATTCAGCGTGTTGAACAATATTGTCACGGGGTACAAAGTGAATCATTTGGGTGTTCAACCGTTTTGCCAAGGTTTCGATGAGTTCGTGTTCCCGGTCTGTCTTACGGCTGTTACAAATCAAACCACCCAAACGCACACCACCGGAGTGAGCGTATTTCAAAATACCACGAGCGATGTTGTTTGCAGCGTACATCGCCATCATTTCACCTGATGTCACGATGTAGATTTCTTGTGCTTTGTTTTCGCGGATAGGCATTGCGAAACCACCACATACAACGTCGCCTAATACGTCATAAGATACGAAGTCAACGTCTTGGTAAGCACCATTTTCTTCTAAGAAGTTAATGGCGGTAATAATACCACGACCCGCGCAACCTACACCGGGTTCAGGGCCACCAGACTCTACGCACTTCACACCACGGAAACCGGTGAGCATGACTTCTTCGAGTTCTAAGTCTTCTACTGCACCACGTTCAGCAGCCAAGTGTAATACTGTAGTTTGTGCTTTAGAGTGCAGCATCAAACGGGTGGAGTCAGCTTTAGGGTCGCAACCTACAATCAGGATGCGTTGACCCATTTCTGCCATCGCTGCCAAGGTGTTTTGAGAAGTGGTAGATTTACCAATACCGCCTTTACCGTAGAAAGCGATTTGTCTGATTTTTTTGTCAATACTCATGGTTGGTGTTTTCCTGTGATGATTTTGATTGCCAATTTGAAAAGTCAATAGTGGTTAAAGGCTACATACTTGAGAATTTGTCTTTCAGGAATATTGCAAGTATTACCAAATGCAGATTCAGATAAATCTCAAGAGATGAAATTGGTATTTGTAGTCTGGCTGCTATTGGGTGTGTGCAGAAATTTCATCTCATGAAAAGCAAAGTTGCGAAAAGCTAGACATACATATTGCAGGTTGCTGTAATTAAATCCCCATCGGTTGCTCAAGCCTTAAGAATGGTGACAGTGGCAATAGACATTTCCCTAGGTTTTGATAAACCCAACCAACCAAAATTGCACTCCACTCTGAATGGCTATTATTTACAACTTTCCTGTTTTGGATGTGTCAACATTTCTCAAAACTTCTGCTGTTAGTTGCTGTTTTGGTATTGCTAACAAATATTGCTGAAAATTACTCAATTTGCTAGTAACTAATGCAGTAAAATCAATCTTTTATGACAAAGAGAGAGTTAATTTGGCTTGCATTATTTTCAGTAACCGTGCTAATTTCTTTTAGATTGCCAGCTTGTACTAAGAGTCTTTCTTCCCAGGCTCCTAGAGTAATTTTTTCTGGCTGATAATACTAGCTTGTATAGCCAATTATTACTAGTAATTATCTAAGCAAGTTATCACTGACTTCAAGTTTGTACTGAGGTTACAATCCTATTTATCTGGCTGATTTCTATCGTTAGCAAAAAGCGTCACGATATTGAAGTGGATTTACCAGAGCAAAAGGACTTTATTGAGGTAAACTCAATATTTTTCTTGAAGTCTTTTGCGTTCTTGCTTTTTGATTCCTATAGTCAGCTTAACACCGTTTGATTAATTTATTTATCAAAGTTTGAAGTATTTTTGCTTTTATTTGATGATGCTGAATAAATATTTTACTTAGATATGAGTGCTGTCATGAGATTGGTGAGATTATAAAGTTTTGGCTGACATTTTAATTTTTCTGGTTTGTTTAATTTGAACTTATTAGGACTTACGCAAAAAAACGAAAAAATAAGGTTTTATAACAGGGTGCAGGGGTATGAGGGTGTAAGGGTGTAAGTATCCACAACCCTTACACCCCATACCCTTTCATCCTCACACCCAATCCCCACAGAAAATTTTGATGCGTAAGTCCTGCTTATAACACAAGTCAGTTAGAAGTCTGAAAGTTACCTAAATAGAATTTAGGAGTCAGGAGTCAGAATTCAGAAGAAATTATGTACGACACTTCGCTAAACTTAGTGCATCGCCGGCGGATGAATAAGCAATTTTAATACCCCTGGCTCTTGTTCTGACTCCTGAATTCTGACTTCTGAATTCTTATGCAATGTATTTAGATATTTTGACAAGATGAGTTTTTTACCTAATTTTAAATGTATCTTTATTGCTGTTGTGATCCGTTCGCTCTACTATCCCGATATCATCACTTCATTCTGTAAAAGCTAATGAAAACAATTATGACTGGGAGCCAAACAAGTGCAAATCACTAAGCGCAATGTTGAGTTAAGGATAGATGACAGCTTAATGCGGGTGTATGTCGCCTCTCCCAAGCCAGCCGGAACTTATCCAGCCATTTTGTTTTACAGTGATATCTATCAATTAGGTAGTCCGATGATTCGCCTGGTTAACTACCTAGCCGGGTTTGGTTATGTTGTCGCCGCACCCGAAATTTTTCACCGCTTGGAAACCGTTGGTACAGTCATTGAACCGGATGATTTGGGGAGAATGCGGGGTAATGATGATGCACGCAGAACAGCGATCGCAGAGTATGATGCAGATTGTCGCGCTGTGATTGATTTTCTCAAAACCGACGCGGCGGTTAACCCCGATAAAATTGGCACTCTCGGCTTTTGCATCGGCGGACATTTATCTTTTCGCGCCGCCTTCCACAGTGAAATCAAAGCTGCGGTTTGCTGTTACCCGACTGGTATCCCCAGTGGCAAACTTGGTCAAGGCATAGCAGATACTATTCATAGAGTGAGTGAAATTAAAGGCGAATTACTGCTGATACTTGGTACTCTTGACCCTCACATTCCCGAAAGCGATCGCCATACATTAATTAAAGCAATTACAGATGCCAATATACCTCATCAAGTATTTTTATACGAAGCCGAACATACATTTATGCGCGATGATGGTTATCGCTACGATGCTGTTGCAGCTACCTCCGCTTGGTTAGAAATCACCACGTTCTTAGCCAAAATATTTCCTTAGAGATCATAGGGGTGTGGGAAGTGTGGGAAGTGTGGGAAGTGTGGGAAGTGTGGGGAGGGGGGAAAGATTTCATCATCCTCCGACTCCTCCCACCCCTCTCACACCCCTGGATTTCTCAACAAGAGAGAAATCCAGGTTTAATGAAGGGTGACTGCCCTCATTCAATCTCACACCGTCTATGTTATTGTTTCACCAGAAATATTAGGATGCTTTACGCTTTGCCTCCATGACTGGGAGGCATTTATTTTGGGAATAATACTGCCTTGAAAGTAGGGAGTAGGGAGTGGGGAAAAGAATAGAACTTACACCAGAACACGAAAAATGAGGTTTTTAGAGAAGGGTTGAGAAGTATGAAGGTGTAAGGGGGTAGGTTTTCAAAACCCTTACATCCCTAAAACCTCAATCAAACCTTGAATTTTGCCTATCACTGCATACATCCTACTCCCCACTCCCCACTCCCTATCTGACAGGTGTAGGTTTTTTACGTTATGCCCCAAAAACCTTGATTTAGGGTGTAGGGGTGTAAGGGTGTGAGGGGGGTGGAACTCTGATTAAATCGTGATTTTTAGAGTCGCTACTCATCACTCTGTTAAAAACCTACACTTGTGAGCCACTCCCTATTCCCTCACTTTTAACTGCAATGTAAGACAATAGTCTAGAATCTAAGTTTACATATCCAAAATCAATGGATCGACGCTCATTTTTACTCAGTGTAAGTGGATTGGCACTGTCGCAACTGCTGGTAGGGTGCGAGAATAAAAACCAAACGAAACTCAGCGTTCAGTTATTAAAAAATTCTATTCCTGCTCAAGTAGTTGATCAATTTAGCCAATTTTTGCAGCCAAAGCCAAAGTTAAAATTCTCTCCCGTTGAGCAAATTCAAAATTTATATCAACAATTGCAACATTGGCAAGAACAAGCAAAAACCAACGATAAACAAAATTGGACGCGCTGGATTCCATTTATTAATTCCCAAACAACCGATGTAGTAGACTTGGTAAGTTTGGGAGATTACTGGCTAAAAAGTGCCATTGAACAAAAATTAATTCAACCGCTAGAAGCAGCAGAAGTCCAACAATTAAAATCTTGGTCGAATTTGGACGAAAGATGGCGACAATTAGTAACGCGCAATGAACAAGGAAACTTAGATCCTCAAGGAAAAGTCTGGGCTGCGCCTTATCGTTGGGGTAGTACAGTGATTGTATACGATCGCCAGAAATTTCAAGAATTAGGCTGGCAACCCCAAGACTGGAGTGATTTATGGCGGGATGGGTTGCGATCGCAAATTTCTTTACTCGATAATCCTAGAGAAGTAATCGGTCTAGCATTGAAGAAACTCGGACTATCCTACAACACAGAAAACCTCGACACCGTACCTAACCTAGAAAAAGAACTGCAAACCTTAAACCAACAAGTAAAATTCTACAGTTCTAACAACTACCTCGAAGCTTTAATTACAGGAGATACTTGGTTAGCCGTTGGTTGGTCAAGTGATATATTACCAATTTTGTCACGTTATCCCCAACTTAATGTAGTCATCCCCAAATCAGGAACAGCCATTTGGGCAGATTTATGGGTACGCCCCACTAAAGCCAGCAAAAACGACATATCATCTAAGTGGATTGACTTTTGTTGGCAACAGGAAATCGCCAAACAAATCACCACCAAAACTAAAACCAATTCACCAATTATTTCTGATATTAAAATTACTGATATTGCCGAACCAATACAGAGTTTATTACAAACAAATCAGCAAGTTTTCCCGAAAAGTGAATTTTTACTGCCATTATCGGCATCAACAACAAAACAGTATGAATCTCTGTTTACTAAAATCAAGACAAGTTAATTAAGTAGTTGAGAGAAGGCAGGAGGCAGTGGTTCGACTTCGCTCACCAAGCAGGCAGAAGGCGGGAGGCAAGAAAATTTTAGTTTAATTAACCTAAAAATACTAATAACATTTTCACCTGTAACCTATCACCTATAACCTTCATTCAGACGATTGCTGTAATACTAATCTATTTAAAGAATTAATTTGAATGCGGCATGATGTTGGATTAGTTTGAAAGTTACAGGTATAACTCCCTAAAAGTTCCTGCTGATAATTAAACACCCGCAAATTATAAACATCCTTTCTGGCAACATTGCCGAGGCGATTTATAAAACTGTAGCGTTCTAGATAATCTAGTATGCTCCAAACTTGTTGATTGACAATTACATCTACTCTTCCGGGTGTGGTTGCAGTAGCAGGATACGCTATCCAATTATCCAACAATTTACTTTCAGAATTAGCTTGCGCTAACCATAAACTTGGAGTTGTTAATCCTTGTGGGTTAATGGTGTTAGCTGTAATTACATTGCTGTTGGGTTTAGTTAATAAATCTAGTTCCAACGGCGCATCTGAAGGTAAGGGAACGGCAGCTATTTCTGCTAATGAAGGAGAAATTGGTAACAGCAAAATTGCACCCAAGCTGAAACCCAAAAGTATTGGCAAAGATTTTTGGCAAGACATAGACTAACACCCTTTGCTGATTTAGCAGTCCTATTTGATGGGGAGACTAGGGAGACTAGGAAGACAAGGAAGACAAGGGAGAATAGGAAGTCCCGATGAAACAAGTTTCATAGCCAAGCATGAAAGTGGGACTAGCATTTTTACTCAGCACTCAGCACTTTCAAGTCAAAGGTGGGGGAGAAGAGAGACTAGGGAGGGTACTTGATATCTAAAAAAGTTGTTTATTTGGTTATTTATTCAGAGTTTCCAGCCTATTTTACGCTGCTTCATCTAGTGCGCTGCAATTACCGACTTACTACAACCTTGTCCCCCTTGTCCCCCTTGTCCCCCTTGTCTCCCTTGTCCCCCTTCCCTCATCCTCACTTCCCAACATCAATTCTTGATTCCCGTTGTAGCAATTCCCCGAATAAATTGACGCTGACCAATTAAAAATAGTGCCATCACTGGTACGGTTGCAATTGTTACGGCTGCCATCATCAAAGGCCAGTTGTTGGTAAATTGTTCTTGAAACTCGGCTAATGCCAACTGTACGGTTCTTAATTCTGGGCGTGTGGTAAATACCAAAGGCTTAAACAAATCATTCCATTCCGCAATAAAGGTGAATAAAAACAACGTCACCAAAGCCGGACGGGCTAAAGGTAATAACACCCGCCATAAGATTTGTAACCTGTTTGCGCCGTCAATGATGGCTGCTTCTTCTAGTTCTACCGGAATTGTCTGAAAATATTGGCGTAAAAGAAATATGCCAAAGCCATTGACAGCCGTGGGTAAAATCAGCGCCCCATAGGTATTAATTAAGTGTCCCCACTTCAACACCAAAAATATAGGTATAACTAACAGCTGAAAAGGAATCACTAGGGTTGCTAAAACAACTAACAGCAATGCTTGTCTGCCACGAAATTTCAATCTTGCCAAGGCGTAACCAGCCAAAGCAGAGGTGATTAGCTGAAATGCGGTGACTGCGATCGCTACTACAGTAGAATTAGCAAAAGCTAAAAGGAACTTCCCGCGCTGCCACGCATCATGATAATTATCTAACGACCAATTTCGCGGCATCGTGATATCTGGAGTCGCGCCAGGGGGTGCAAAAGAAGTGAAAAACACAACAAATAGCGGTAGCAAGACAATGAATGCGCCTAACAGCAGTACCGCTAAACTAAAAATATCGCCAGATTTGAGATGCCAACTTGATTTCATCATAAGTGTGAGATAGCAGAGCTTAGGGGCTAGAGGCTAGGGACTAGCGAGAAACTTAATTATTGACTCTTGACGATTAAATCGACTCTCTGCATTTGTTTCTTTAGTACTAGAGTATCGCCCCCAGCAAAAGCTAATCTATTACATAGTGACTTGTTAAGTTAAATTAAACAACAGTGAAGATTGCCCTAAAATGACAGGGTAAATTAAGCGTTAGTATCAAATGATTCATTTTACAGGAGTGACGATACCATGCAGCAGTTAGCAGATGGATTAGAAATAGATTTCCAAAGTGAAACATATAAAGATGCCTATAGTCGCATTAATGCGATCGTGATTGAAGGGGAACAAGAAGCTTATGAGAATTACATTAAACTAGCTGAACTGCTGCCTGATCATAGTGATGATTTAATTCGCTTGTCGAAAATGGAAAGCCGCCATAAAAAAGGCTTTGAAGCTTGCGGCCGCAATTTAAACGTGACACCAGATTTGCAATTTGCTAAGGAGTTTTTTGCACCTCTGCACGATAACTTTAAAGTCGCCGCCGCCCAAGGTAAGGTTGTCACCTGCTTACTGATTCAATCTTTGATTATTGAATGTTTTGCGATCGCGGCCTACAACATCTACATCCCTGTTGCTGATGCTTTTGCCCGCAAAATTACTGAGGGTGTAGTCAAAGATGAGTATAGTCATTTAAACTTTGGTGAAGTTTGGCTGAAAGCTAACTTTGAAGCCTCCAAAGCTGAACTAGAAGAAGCAAACCGCCAAAACCTACCCATTGTTTGGAAAATGCTCAACCAAGTAGCGACCGATGCTGAAGTGTTAGCAATGGAAAAAGAAGCTTTAGTCGAAGACTTCATGATTCAATACGGTGAAGCTTTAAGTAACATTGGCTTCACAACCAGAGATATCATGCGCTTATCAGCCTACGGACTCTCAGCTGCTTAAACAAGTATGAAGGATGAAGCATGAGGAATGAAGGTTAAAAAAGAACTCAAAAGTCAGAATTAAATTCACCATTTTGCTAAAATTCCAGACTTTACACTTCATACTTCATACTTCATACTTCACACTTTGTTGTATTTTTAAGGTTAGGTATTCTCACTTACCCACTCAATTCCACGCTTTCGACGCAGCAAACGCCTAATACACACTACATGTTTGGTCTAATTGGACATCTGACTAGTTTAGAACACGCTCAAGCGGTAGCTCAACAATTGGGATACCCAGAATATGCCGATCAAGGTCTAGATTTTTGGTGCAGCGCCCCGCCGCAAATTGTTGATCACATTAAAGTTACCAGTTTGACTGGAGAAACAATCGAAGGCAAGTACGTAGAATCATGCTTTTTGCCAGAAATGCTGGCAAATAGACGAATTAAAGCGGCAACTCGCAAAATTTTAAATGCAATGGCTCATGCTCAAAAGCATGATATAGACATCACAGCTTTAGGCGGTTTTTCATCAATTATTTTTGAAAACTTTAATTTAGAGCAGTTCAGCCAAGTCCGTAACGTCACATTAGAGTTTGAACGCTTCACTACAGGTAATACACACACTGCTTATATTATCTGTCGGCAAGTAGAGGCAGCTGCCAAACAAGTTGGAATTGAACTGTCGAAAGCAACAGTGGCTATCTGTGGTGCAACTGGGGATATTGGTAGTGCAGTCACACGTTGGCTAGATGCCAAAACAGATGTCAAGGAAATTCTGCTCATCGCCCGTAACCAAGAACGCCTGCAAAATTTACAAGACGAACTAGGGCGGGGCAAAATTATGGCCTTAGAGGCAGCCTTACCCGAAGCTGATATTGTGGTTTGGGTGGCAAGTATGCCCAAAGGGGTAGAAATTGACCCCAAGATGTTAAAACAACCTTGTGTCCTGATTGATGGCGGCTATCCCAAAAATTTAGCGACAAAAATTCAACATCCTGACGTTCATGTACTCAACGGTGGCATTGTTGAGCATTCTTTGGATATTGACTGGAAAATCATGAAAATCGTCAATATGGAAGTGCCAGAACGTCAGCTATTTGCTTGTTTCGCCGAAGCGATGCTACTGGAATTTGAGAAGTTACATACGAACTTTTCTTGGGGGCGTAATCAGATTACCGTAGACAAAATGGAGCAGATTGGTCAAGCATCGGTGAAACATGGCTTTAGACCTTTGCTGCTTTAACAAAGTCAAAAGTTAAAAGTTAAAAGGTAAAAGAATGTTTTTACTTTAGCCTTTTTACTTTTTACTTCTTTAATCCCCAATCCCTAGTTCCTCATCCCTAAATTATGGCCACTACCGAGCGTAAACCACTACTGTTGGATTTTGAAAAGCCGTTAGCCGAACTCTCAAACCGCATTGAGCAGATTCGGCAACTAGCAGAAGAAAATGGTGTTGATGTATCTGGCGAAATTCGCAAGCTAGAAGCACGCGCCACAAAACTGCGTGAGGAGATTTTCAGTACATTATCTCCGGCTCAAAAGGTACAAGTCGCCCGTCATCCCCGTCGCCCCAGCACCCTGGACTATATTCAGGCAATTACCGATGAATGGATGGAGTTGCATGGCGATCGCTGTGGGACTGATGATCCGGCTTTAATTGCTGGTGTCGCTCGTTTAGGTGGGCAACCAGTAGTGATGTTAGGTCAACAAAAAGGGCGTGACACTAAGGATAACATTGCGCGGAACTTCGGGATGGCGGCTCCTGGTGGTTATCGCAAGGCAATGCGGCTAATGGAACATGCCAATAAATTTGGAATGCCGATTTTAGCTTTTGTGGATACACCAGGCGCTTTAGCGACCGTCGCCGCCGAACATCAAGGCGCAGGTGAAGCCATTGCCTATAACCTCCGGGAAATGTTTAGCTTGGATGTACCCATTATCTGCACAGTGATTGGTGAAGCAAGTTCTGGTGGGGCGCTAGGGATTGGGATTTGCGATCGCCTACTGATGTTTGAACATGCTGTTTACACTGTGATCAGCCCTGAAGGTTGTGCCGCAATTCTTTGGAAAGATGCCGGCAAAGCACCCCAAGCTGCTATGGCTTTAAAAATTACTTCCCATGATTTAAAAAATTTAGGGATTATTGACCAAATTTTGTCAGAACCTATTGGTGGCGCTCACTCTGACCCCTTAGAAGCCGCAACCACCCTTAAGCAAGCCCTTTTAGATAACTTAGATGAACTCAAACAGTTAACATCCCAAGAAAGACGGCAACTGCGTTACGATAAATTCCGCAAAATCGGTGTCTTTACAGAAATTCCCCACTAGCAAACCCAAGCTAGGTCATTAATTCAAGAGCAATGCTATAATTGCCTGTGGTTCTTAAAGATTTTTAACAATCTTTTTAACCACAGGCATTTGTATTTTTGATTAATCGACTCACTTAAACGAGAGATTTCGTTTAGTTTTGCGAGTAGACAGCCTAAACTCCCAGATGAAGACTTAATTTTCATCTTTGGGATGTATTTTATTGGGTAAAATTTCCCATACTGACAATTCAATATAGCAATTGTCAAAAAAAATTATCGGAATTTAAGGTTACTTTAATGTGGCCCATCCGAAAGACTTAAATAATTTGGTGGCAAAGGGCTGGGGTCACTGCCAAAAAAATGGGGGAAAGCATGGGTAGTAAGCAGAAACAACGCGCCCTGATTACTGGGGCGAGTAGCGGAATTGGCAAAGCAACAGCCTTGGCATTTGCCAAAGCTGGCATAGATGTTGCCTTAGTCAGCCGTTCTTTAGATAAATTAGAGGCGGTAGCAACAGCAGCCAAGGAAAGCGGAGTAGAAGCTCAAGCATACTCCCTAGATTTAGCCGATTTACCCCAAGTAGCAGCGAAAATTACCGCGATCGCCCAAGATTTTGGCAACATAGATATTTTGGTCAATAACGCCGGAATAGGCTATACAGGGAATTTAAGCGACACAAGCTTAGAAGACTGGCAAAAAGTTATTAACATCAATCTCACCAGTGTATTTGAGTGCATCAAAGGAATTTTACCGGGAATGCGCGATCGCAGCACAGGCACAATTATCAACGTAGCCTCAATCGCTGCCAAGCAAACCTTTGCTGGATGGGGAGCCTATTGTGTTAGCAAAGCCGGACTTCTAGCCCTTTCTCAAACCCTGGCTCAAGAAGAACGCGCCCACGGTATCCGTGTCACGGTCATTTGTCCTGGTTCTGTGAATACAGAAATTTGGGACACAGACACCGTTCACGCCAACTTTGACCGTTCAAAAATGTTAACTCCAGAAATTGTGGCACAGTCAATTCTCCACACTGTCTTATTGCCACCACAAGCAGTGATTGATGAATTGGTTCTGATGCCCAATGCAGGCACATTTTGAGTGCTGAGTGCTAAGTGCTGAGTGCTGAGTATCGCAAACATCCAACAAACTAACTAAAAATTACATCATGACTATTGCTAGTTCTAACGGTTCCAATCGTTTTCAATCTCCTCTGATTTCTGATTTGGCAGATGCCATCAATACCAGACCCGATCGCAACACCCACGACGGCAGACAACCGGATTTGCACCCGCCTTCTGAGGAACAGATGGAGCAAATGATGGATGCTGTCAGAAACATCATAGTCGGTGTTGGGGAAGACCCTGAACGTGAAGGATTGCTGAAAACTCCCAAACGTGTGGCGGAAGCAATGCGGTTTCTCACCAGTGGCTATAACCAATCTTTAGACGAACTATTGAACGGTGCCATTTTCGATGAAGGACATAACGAAATGGTACTCGTGCGAGATATTAACTTTTTTAGCCTCTGTGAACATCACATGCTACCTTTTATGGGCAGAGCGCATCTTGCTTATATTCCTAATCAAAAAGTTGTGGGCTTAAGTAAGTTAGCCCGGATTGTGGAAATGTATTCTCGCCGTTTGCAAGTCCAAGAAAGGTTAACCCGCCAAATCGCCGAAGCAATTCAAACGATTTTGGAACCTCAAGGTGTAGCAGTAGTCATGGAAGCCACTCACATGTGTATGGTAATGCGCGGTGTGCAGAAACCTGGTTCTTGGACTGTTACCAGTGCCATGCTAGGCGTATTCCAAGATGAACAAAAAACCCGTGAAGAATTCTTCAACTTGATTCGCCATCAACCATCATTCTTTTAAGTAGGGAATGGGGAATTGGGAGTAGGGAGTAGGGAAAATTCACTACTCCCTACTCGCTAACTTCTGAAATAACTCAGCTACTTTATTTAAATCTTTATTTCCTGGTTGAATTTCGACCCCGCTAGATAAATCGATACCGTCAGGGTTAACCAGACTTAAAGCTTCTAAGATATTTGCTGGGGTTAATCCACCAGCTAAAAACCACGGCGTGCCGGGGTGGAATTTTTCTAGCATTGCCCAATCTAAAGTTTTGCCTGTACCGCCTAACTGTTGGGGATGATAAGCATCAAGTAATAAAGTATCTACGTGTTGAGCGTAAATAGCGGCTGGTTCCAGGTGGTCAAGGCTGCGTATCCTCATTGCTTTGAGAATTTCGACATGAGGGAGATTTTGCCTGAGTTGGTAACAAAATTCTGGTGATTCGTCTCCGTGTAACTGTACACCAGTTAAACCGCCATCTTGAACTATCTGGTTAATCTCCTGAATGTCAGCGTTAGCAAAAACGCCGATTTTGTCAATGTTATCTGGTAATTGGGTAACGACTGCGCGGATTTGGGTGGCAGTTACGTAACGAGGTGAACTAGGTACACAAATAAATCCTAGGGCAGTTGCGCCTAAAGATGCGATCGCAGTTGCTTGTTTTGGCTGAGTGATGCCACAGATTTTAACCCGCATGGTTCTAAAGAGCGAATTTTTGCTAACAATCTTTGGTTGCTGACTCACTAATTCTATAATTTGGGAGGTTTTATGAATTTTTTCATTTAGGAGACCAAATCTAGATGTTATCAAATTTACTGGCAGCAGCAGCTAATGTCCCCGCCACCCCTGCGTGGACTCCTACCGTTGGCATCATTATTAGCGTTACCAGCGTGGTTATTCTGTTGTTATCTACCCGCATTGAGCAGCCCCAAGTTGGGCCTAAATTACCAGGATTGCCAGTGAGTGTTACCACCTTTATCGCGGCTATGGCTTTTGGTCACATTGTTGGCATTGGTATTGTTTTAGGACTGACTAATATTGGTCGCCTATAAATCCCCGATAACAGAGGAGTGAGAGAATCTCACAATCTCATACTCTGAAACTCATTCTTGTTCTTTCTCCAGCAATGCAACTCTCAAATCTAGGTCAGTTGAATTTGGCGATTTTTGTTACCTTAAGAACAGAACTCACAGCAACTTCATCATGACAGCTAAATTGATAGTTCTTGTCTGGAGAAAGAATTATGCAGGTGAGGTAATTGGGTTGTGATAAGTATATGCAAAATAAACTACCTCATATTATCTGGTTAGCTTCAGCCGCGATCGCACTTTTGGTAAGTGGCTGCGAAGAAATGCTAAAATATTTGCCGCCATTACCCGACATTGAATTACCATCTCAGCAACCACCCCAACCTGTAATTCCGCCAGCCTCTGCCAAAATTGCAGACATGGAAGCCGCAGTCCGCCAAGGTATCAACAAAGTCAGGCAAGAAAATGGACTTCAGCCCCTGCAAAATAACGAAAAACTCACCCAGGTAGCTCGCAACTACAGCCGCCAAATGGCGCAGCAAAAATTCTTCAGTCACACTGGTGCTGATGGTAGCACCTTAAAAGACAGAATAAGTGCAGGGAGAATCTCTTATTTGATGGTAGGAGAAAACTTATTTACCTGTACGAATGTACCGCAACCTGTACCAGCCGCCATTAAAGGTTGGATGAATAGTCCTGGACATCGGGCTAATGTTCTGCGTCCAGTGTTTCAAGAGACTGGTGTGGGAATTTGGCGAGTTGGGAATACATACTACATGACGCAGTTATTTTTGCGACGTTAGTTTATAAGGAAGAATTCAGAAATCAGGAGTCAGAATTCAGTATGGTTAAAATCAATGAATGTAGGAGGTAAGCTATATGTTAAAAACAATCCAAGGAATTTATAAAAACGGCAAAATTGAATTAGCTGAAACCCCACAAGGTATAATCGAAAGTTTAGTGTTCGTCACTTTCTTAGAAACTAAACCCAGCCGATGGCCAGAAATAATTATGCAACATACAGGTGTAAAAGAAAGTATTATCTTTGAATCATACCGGGATGAACTAATACCACCAAACGCAATAGAACTGTAATTATGTATGGGTTATCTACTAGATACTTGCGTAATTAGTGATTTTGTTAAAGGAGAAAAAAACACCCTCAAGCGAATAAAATTAATCTCGCCCACTGAAATTTTTGTTTCATCTCTAACAGTTATGGAGGTGAAATATGGATTAGCCATCAACCCACAACGCGCTGTTAAAATCCAACCAATGATTGAAATCTTACTAAGTTCAGTTGCAATTTTACCTTTTGACTCCAAAGAAGCAGAACAGGCAGCCCACATCAGAAGCTTTCTGAAATTAGCAGGTTCACCTATTGGTGCTTATGATGTACATCACATTATGGTGACATCTAATGTCCAGGAATTTCAAAGAGTACCTAACTTGCAAATCGAAAATTGGCGTTCTGTGTGAATAGCTCATTCCTGAAAGATTGTATATAAGGAAATATAAATCAAGCAAAATCAGGCGATGCCTGCGGGGGTGTAGCTATCGCTCTATGTTAAATTAAGAACTTTTCTTTTTTCCTCAATCTAAGGTTCAAGAGTGTTACTTTACAGTTGCAATCGCGCTAATGGTAAAGTCACATCCAGACTCAGGATAGGTGCAGCGATCGCAGATTCCATTTAAAATACAAATGTATTACTCTGGCAGGAGTCGTCGTGAAAGCTAGATGGATAATTACAGCAGCTTCAGCAGCTTTGTTTTTTGGCGGTAGTTTGTTCACATCGCTGCGCGACCCTTGGTTTCAAAATCTACAACGTCCTAGCTGGCTAACCTTTGAATTTCTCATTCCTCTTATCTGGACATTCATTTGGGTTTGCCTGACGATTTCTGCAATTATTGTCTGGGAAAAAAGCAATAAGAAAGGTTCTCGCCCTTGGAATTTGCTATTAGTTTATGCTGCTATTGCCTTACTCACATCGCTGTATAGTCCGGTGGTGGTAGAACTCCGCAGTTTGACTGGCGGTATGATTGTGGGCGGTTTAGCAACTGTTTTGGTATACATTTTGGCTTTTGTAGTCAAACCAATTTCGCAAACAGCCTCATGGCTATTTCTGCCTTATGCACTGTGGGGGCCTTTCGGTACTTATCTCACTTGGTTATTATTACAACTCAATAGCCCGGTCAAACCATAATGAAACGACTGACTCTGCAACTCTGGGTTTATCTAGCTTTATTATTGACTGGATGTGTTGCTAATAGAGATGTGAAAAATCCCCTAGCAACAGCACCAGTCAATGCTAATCAAGATGCCAATTACATCACTCAAGTGGTGCAGAAAGTCGGGTCAGCAGTAGTACGCATCAATTCCACTCGCACTGTCGCCGTATCTCCCCAAGACTCTTATTTAGGGCGTTTTTTTGGCGAACAGTTACCGAGTCGAGAAGAAGTACAGCGAGGCATTGGTTCAGGATTTATTATTAGTGGTGATGGAATTATTTTGACTAATGCCCATGTGGTAGCAGATGCAGATAACGTCGCCGTTGTGTTAAAAGATGGTCGCAGCCTTCAAGGTAAGGTAGTAGGAGTTGACCGCGTAACCGATGTAGCAGTAGTCAAAATTAAAGGTACAGGATTACCAACAGTTAAATTAGGTAACTCTGATAATTTGTTAGCAGGACAATGGGCGATCGCCATTGGTAATCCATTAGGATTAGATAATACAGTCACCCAAGGAATTATCAGTGCAACTCAGCGTTCTGTTGCTGATTTAGGAGTACCCACAGAACGAGTCGATTTTATTCAAACTGATGCTGCCATTAACCCTGGTAATTCTGGCGGCCCCTTGCTGAACGCTCAAGGAGAAGTAATTGGGATGAATACTGCTATCATCCAAGGAGCGCAAGGATTAGGCTTTGCAATTCCCATCAAAACAGCCCAAAGAATTGCCAATGAATTAATCGCTAAAGGAAAAGTAGATCATCCTTATGTTGGCATTCAAATGGGAGAGTTAACCCCTGATTTACGCACCAAAATTAATCAAAGTGATACAGGTTTAAAAGTTAATCAAGATACAGGTGTGATTATTTTAGCAGTCGCCCCAAACTCCCCGGCTTCTCGTGCTGGTTTGCGTCCGGGCGATATTATTGACAGTATTAACGGTGTGGCAATTCAAGATATTAGACAAGTTCAACAACAGGTAGAAACTACTAAAGTTGGTGATGTTATGCAAATTACCATCAATCGTAACGGCAAAAAACAGGCGATCTCAATTCGCACAGTCGCCCTACCTGCAAGAGATATTAGTTGAAATGCTGCTTGAAACGCCTCAAGAGTTTCTTCTCTGGGAATACCAGGTGGCCAGTATTCTTGATTTTGAGCATCTGGCCACCACCAAGTTTGATCATCTTCTGCTGCCCAAGCAACACAGTTATACTCAGTTGTATCTGGACTTGTAAGTTTATAACCGTGGATAATTAGGTTGGGATAATCACGTTCAATAAAAGATTTTACATAATTAGCCCAATTGTTATTACCTACCACTGATATCCGATTTTGGTTAAGGTTGTTTATGGGAGATCGCTTTTCTCTTGCTTTTGTTATCTAACAAGTTTAGTGGAATAGTAAACTTATCTATTAATAATTAGTTTTCATCATTAGTATTAGGCAAATTATCTATATCTATATTGTAAAGAAACTTAGCTCTAATTTTATTTAACTTACTCTTTTTCGCTAATATACGAATAGCTTCCTCTAATTTTTGCGATGCAGGTAAACCAAATGTCAAAAACCGTTTAATCATAAGATATAAATCAGGATGACCTTTTTCAAGCCATTGAGTATATTCTTCAACAGTACGGTTATTTAGAAATTCAAAATTTTCCTTCTCCCAAGGTGATATTGAAAGTGAATCACTATTGATTATATTTTTTATTGCTGTGGTGATATCTAAGGTTCGCAGATATTGATTCTTTTGTTCTTCTAGATATGCCTCTAATTCAGGATATTTACGCAATTTAGTTCTAAATATATTTAAATCATTGAAATAATGTGGTTCATCTTTTAGTTTATGTTTTAATAAAGCTCTTTCGTATTGGCTAATATCAAGTTCTATAATTGATGCAAGATTTTCAATTCTCTCAAATTCAGAAATACTTATATCTAGATGATGCTCTTCAAGAAAATGAATAATTTCTTCAGAAATTTCTTCTTTAGAATTTGCAAATGAATTATAGTATGATTTACCAAGATTATTTAATTT
The DNA here is from genome assembly GCF_014697485.1 of Anabaena sp. FACHB-83. NCBI lineage: Bacteria > Bacillati > Cyanobacteriota > Cyanophyceae > Nostocales > Nostocaceae > Anabaena > Anabaena sp. FACHB-83. The sequence continues at coordinate 328,171 of NZ_JACJRY010000003.1, forward strand.
TTCTATAATTTGATTATTTTTCTCTCTTTCATTAAGACTATTCCCTATTTTAAGAAACTCGCTTTCAGCAGAATTAGACATAGATGTTTCAAGTGAACTGATTATAAGTTCGTCAATGTCTAGAGGTTCATAACCCAGATATGATAGTTTTTGTGTGAGTTGCATATATTCCTCAACACTATCATTATTTTTGTATTTTGAAGAGTTTGTTAAAGATAATATTCTATCTGTAGTAATAGAAAAAAGTTGCCGAAATTCTGTATCTAATTTTGATATATTAATAACAATACTATTTTTTATAACTTGATTACGTAAACTAGGCTGCCAATTATTGATTAAAGGAATAAGTTCATCAATAAGCCATTTAGTCTTACGAAGAACACGAATATTATTTGTACCAGCATTTATTAAGACTGGTTTAATTACTTCTATATAAAGATGCTCTTTGAAAATAAAATCTAAGTTTTCTTTTACTGTTGGAGCAAGTGTAAATTCTCTATCAATTACTTTCTCTCTATAAATCTGTAATATTTCTTGGGAAGATGTATCTAGATTATCATCGCTATAAATTAAAATAATTTTACATTTTAATTCCTGAACTAGATATTCAACAAAGCCAAGTAACTCATCTAACGGTAACTTAGATTTTCTTTCAAGATCATCAATACATATTATTGAGTTCTTGATTGTATTAAAAAATATATTTAATGCTAAGTCACCAGCTATAGAAATTAGTGTCCCTGTAACTGGAATAGAAGACTGTCCTGAGAACACCAAGTCTATTTTTGGAGTTCTTTCTAACCTTCCAGAATTTCGATTTATCCACTCAAAACAATCATTTAAAAACTTATTAATGTATGTTAAAAAAGACTTATTTTTAGCTTGAATATTAGTTGCTACATTATTATAGTTTGCTAATATTCTTGCTTTCAATTGTTCAATTGAAGAAATCCCAAAAACAGAAGCATAACCATAATATTCTTTATTGTTTTCATACAATACTTTATGTACTAAATAGGTTTTTCCAACACCCCATTTTCCCTTGACAGCTAAAACTTTATAATTTGGATTGTTTAAGAATTTTTTGAGAAGACTTTCTGCTTCTTGTCTATTAACTCCAGAAGGTAGTGTATTTACACTTTCATTCATAGCAACTTTTAGTAACTCATGATAAACAGTATTCCGATATCTTCTTATATATCAAAGTGCTGAGTGCTGAGTAGGAAATAAGTATTCTCAGGAGTTTCAGCCATCAAGATAGTTCTAATCTATGCTTCGACTGTTATAAGTAAAATCCTTTCCTTTCTAATAAAATCCCCCACCTCGCGGCGGGGGATTTTTATTACTTACCTACAAAACTAGTAGCCAGATCAACCGAACTTACCAGCAGTGGAGGCGATGAGGAAGGCTGCGTAGGTGAGGACATAGCCAACGGTGAAGTGAGCTAGACCAACCAAACGTGCTTGAACGATGGAGAGTGCAACGGGCTTGTCTTTCCAGCGAACTAGGTTAGCTAGAGGAGTACGCTCGTGCGCCCAAACCAAGGTTTCGATCAACTCTTGCCAGTAACCTCTCCAAGAGATGAGGAACATGAAGCCAGTTGCCCAAACTAGGTGTCCGAAGAGGAACATCCAAGCCCAAACAGACAGGTTGTTCACACCGTAGGGGTTGTAACCGTTGATCAACTGTGCAGAGTTAGCCCACAGGTAATCACGGAACCAGCCCATCAGGTAGGTAGAGTTTTCGTTGAACTGAGCAACGTTACCTTGCCAAATACCCAGGTGTTTCCAGTGCCAGTAGAAGGTTAACCAACCTACTGTGTTCAATGCCCAGAACAAAGCTAAGTAGAAGGAGTCCCAAGCGGAGATATCGCAAGTACCGCCACGACCAGGGCCATCGCAAGGGAATGCGTAACCGAAGTCTTTTTTGTCTGGCATTAATTTAGAACCACGAGCATCCAAAGCACCTTTGACTAGGATGAGGGTGGTGGTGTGCAGACCTAGTGCGATCGCATGGTGTACCAAGAAATCGCCAGGGCCAATTGTTAAGAACAGGGAGTTTGTGCCAGCGTTAATGGCATCTAACCAACCGGGCAACCATACGTTTGCATAGTTGGGGTAAGCTGTGTACGCAACACTTTCGGGGTTGGACAACAGAACATCCAATCCGTACAGTACTTTACCGTTAGCAGCTTGAACAAACTGAGCAAATACTGGCTCAATTAGGATTTGCTTTTCAGGAGTACCGAAAGCAACTACTACGTCGTTGTGAACGTACAAACCTAGGGTATGGAAGCCTAAGAAGAGAGATACCCAGCTTAAGTGAGAGATAATCGCTTCTTTGTGCTTCAGTACGCGATCTAATACGTTGTCTTTGTTTTGTTCGGGGTCGTAGTCACGTACCCAGAAAATTGCACCGTGGGCAAACGCACCGACCATCAAGAAAATCGCAATGTATTGGTGGTGGGTGTATAAAGCTGCCTGTGTGGTGTAATCCTTAGCGATGAACGCATAGGAAGGCATGGAGTACATGTGCTGCGCCACCCAAGAGGTAACAACACCCAAACAAGCCAAGTGCCAACCTAATTGGAAGTGCAGAGAGTTGTTGTAGGTATCATAAATGCCTTGGTGGGGCATGTTGAAGGGGCCTTCAACTTTTTGGCCAAAGAAAGTTTTGGCATTCATCATCTCTTTGATGCTGTGACCAATACCAAAGTTGGTACGGTACATGTGACCAGCGACGATGAATAATACTGCGATCGCTAAGTGGTGGTGAGCAATGTCAGTCAACCACAGAGCTTCTGTTTGAGGATGGAAACCACCCAAGAAGGTCAGAATCGCTGTACCAGCACCAGTGGATGTACCAAAGAGGTGGCCTGCGGTATCTGGATTTTGAGCGTAAACGTTCCAGTTCCCTGTAAAGAAAGGCTGTAAGCCTGCTGGGTGGGGAGCGGTGGTTAAGAAGTTATCCCAACCTACGTGCTGTCCACGAGCTTCGGGGATAGCAACGTGAATCAAGTGACCAGCCCAAGCCAAGGAGCTAACGCCGAACAAACCAGCTAGGTGGTGGTTGAGGCGAGATTCAGCATTCTTGAACCAAGCGAGGCTGGGGCGGAACTTGGGTTGCAAGTGCAACCAACCAGCGAACAATAACAGGGCAGCAAATAGGAGTAGACCTAATGAGCCAATGTACAGTTCTTGGTTTGTCCGCATACCGATGGTGTACCACCAGTGGTAAACACCAGAGTATGCAATATTTACAGGATTACTAGCACCCGCTTGGGTAAAAGCTTCAATTGCTGGTTTACCAAAGTGGGGGTCCCAAATCGCATGAGCGATGGGACGGACGTGTAGAGGATCTTTGATCCACTGTTCAAAGTTACCTTGCCAGGCTACATGGAACAGGAGGCTGGAAGCCCAAAGGAAGATGATTGCCAGATGTCCGAAGTGAGTAGCGAAAATCTTTTGGTAAAGATTTTCTTCGGTCATGCCATCGTGGCTCTCAAAGTCATTGCCCATTGCGATCGCATACCAAATGCGCCGCGTGGTTGGGTCCTGTGCGAGATCCTGGCTAAATTTTGGAAATTTTGTTGCCATAGCTTTGATATTTCCTCTGACCCTTAGCCATCAGGTTTCAGCTTTGGGAGTTCTGAGCTTTGAGTTCTAAGTTTTGATTACTCAGCACTCAGCACTCACTACTCAGCACTCCGTATAACTGATTGCTATCCTACTGAAAGAATGTGTGCGTGGAAGAATGCCCAGGTTGTTGCAATTCCTCCGAGGAGGTAGTGTGCTACACCAACTGCACGGCCTTGAGTGATGCTCAAAGCGCGGGGTTGGATTGCAGGTGCTACCTTCAGTTTATTATGCGCCCAAACGATGGACTCAATTAGTTCTTGCCAGTAGCCGCGACCACTGAACAGGAACATTAAGCTGAATGCCCAAACAAAGTGAGCGCCCAGGAACATTAATCCGTAAGCAGACAAAGCACTGCCGTAGGAGTTGATTACTTGAGAAGCTTGCGCCCACAAGAAATCACGCAACCAGCCGTTGATTGTGATGGCACTTTGGGCAAAGTTACCACCAGTAATATGAGACACATTACCAGCTGCGTCTACAGTTCCCCAAACATCAGATTGCATTTTCCAACTGAAGTGGAAAATCACAATAGATAGGGAGTTATACATCCAGAACAATCCGAGGAACACATGATCCCAACCGGAAACTTGGCAAGTACCGCCACGGCCAGGGCCGTCGCAAGGGAAGCGGAAACCTAAGTTGGCTTTATCGGGAATCAAGCGTGAGCTGCGAGCGAACAGTACGCCCTTCAGCAGAATCAGTACTGTTACGTGGATGGTGAAAGCATGGATATGGTGAACTAGGAAGTCAGCAGTACCCAATGCGATGGGCATCATTGCGACTTTGCCACCAATAGCCAAGATACCGCCGCCAAAGGCATAGCTAACTGGCTCTAAGGCGTTGGGAGCAGTGCCACCAGGAGCCAAGGTGTGCAGGTTCTGCACCCACTGAGCAAATACTGGTTGCAACTGAATTGCTGTGTCGGAGAACATGTCTTGGGGACGGCCCAAGGCACGCATTGTGTCGTTGTGGATGTACAAACCAAAGCTGTGGAAGCCGAGGAAAATACAAACCCAGTTGAGGTGGGAAATAATTGCATCCCGGTGACGAATCACCCGATCCAGTACGTTGTTTTGATTCACAACAGGATCATAATCCCGCACCATGAAGATGGCAGCGTGAGCCGCACCACCCACAATTAAGAATCCACCGATCCAAATGTGGTGAGTGAAGATACACAACTGAGTTGCGTAGTCAGTTGCCAAGTATGGATAAGGAGGCATCGCGTACATGTGATGCGCGATGATGATGGTCAGCGAACCCAAGAAGGCAAGGTTAGTTGCCAATTGAGCGTGCCAGGAGGTGGTCAGGTTTTCATAAAGACCCTTGTGACCTTCCCCGGTGAAGGGGCCTTTGTGGTTTTCGAGGATCTCTTTGATGCTGTGACCAATGCCCCAGTTTGTGCGGTATTGATGACCAGCGATGATGAAGAGTACAGCGATCGCTAAGTGGTGATGAGAAATATCAGTCAACCACAGACCACCAGTTACAGGGTTTAAACCACCCTTGAAGGTTAAGAAGTCAGCGTACTGACCCCAGTTCAAGGTGAAGAAAGGTGTTAAACCAGCAGCGAAGCCGGGGAATACATCAATCAACAAGCTCTTGTTGAGGATGAACTCATGGGGCAAGGGGACATCTTTAACAGCTACCCCTGCATCCAAAAGCTTGTTGATGGGAGCGGAAACGTGAATTAAGTGTCCAGCCCATCCCAAGGAACCGCAGCCTAACAGTACTTGCAAGTGGTGGTTCAGCATCGACTCCACATTCTGGAACCATTCCAGTTTGGGAGCGCGTTTGTGATAGTGGAACCAGCCAGCAAATAAGAACAAGCCTGCTAATACCAAGCCGCCAATAGCTGTGCAGTAAAGCTGGAAGGAGTTGGTGATACCCCAGCCACGCCATACTTGGAACAAGCCAGAGGTGATTTGAATACCGTGGAATCCACCACCAACATCACCATTCAAAATGTCTTGTCCCACAATGGGCCAAACGACTTGAGCACTGGGCTTCACGTTCAATGGGTCGCTTAACCAGGCTTCGTAGTTAGAGAACTTCGCGCCGTGGAATATCATCCCGCTTAACCAGATGGTCACAACGGCCAGGTGTCCGAAGTGAGCCGCAAATATTTTGCGGGAGATATCTTCTAAATCGCTTGTATGTGTATCAAAATCGTGGGCGAGAGCGTGGAGGTTCCAAATCCAAGTGGTGGTTTTGGGGCCTCTAGCTAGAGTTCTGTCGAAGTGTCCGGGTTGCGCCCATTTTTCAAATGAGGTAGGTACCGGGTCGTTATCGACTATCACTCTTGCTTTCTTTTCCTCTCGCTCCGGAGGACTAATCGTCATTCGACCTCCTCTCGTGATAAGGAATGAGGAATCATGAAACCACAAAGTGATACTTAGTCGCCTTCTCCAGGTTAGTGGCTGGAGCAGCGATGAAGACGCTATGTGGAAGTTTGTTTCTGTTGAATTATAAAGTCTTTACTTGTACATTGTTGGAGAGATTTTAACAATAATTCAAAATCCCCAAATTAATTGTCTGATCTACCTTTTAACTGTAAACTTTTGAGCAAAAAGTCAATAGTTTCTCCATTTAATTTACAAAGAATAACAATTCGTTAAACTTATGATTAATGGGTATAATGTCCGCCGGCTCAGTATTCTCAAATTAGTTAGAGATATTTTTGGCACGAGAGAAAAGCATATATTAGAGAAATAGTAAAAAAGAATACTGTTTTCCGGTGATTTTTAAAAAATACATAGTAACTGCTCAAAATTTCACCTTTTAGGCTATGGCGTGCAAAGCACAGTTTAAGGCAAAATTATTTTGCAGTTTTGCAGACTATAACTGGGTGTTAGGTATGAATTTGCGGTGTATGAAGTCTTTAAAACAGATCCTCCCCAGGAGTCTGGCTATTTTCAAGTGGCTTGTCATACTAGTATTGGTCTTGAATTTAAACAGTTGTGCAGAGAAAGCTGTTAGTCAAGATGTAGCTGTGAGTCCTAGGGAAAAATATCAACCCACTTCGCAGCAATTTACGGAAGTTGCACCACCAGAGGTCATTCAAGAACTGCGCTCAACGCTAGAAGTATACCGCCCCCAGCTAACTATCGTCACCCCTTCATTTGATGAGATTATTCAAGATACTAAAGTTAAAGTTCAAATTCAGGTAAAAGATTTACCTATATTTAAAGATCCAGCATTTGAATTAGGGCCTCATCTCCAGGTAATTTTGGATAATCAGCCTGACATCTCGGTGTATGACTTAAGCCAGCCGTTAATTTTGTCTGATTTATCTCCGGGTACACATAGTTTACGTGTATTTGCTTCTCGTCCTTGGGGTGAAAGTTTTAAAAATGAAGGCGCTTATACTCAGACATTGTTTCATGTTTTTACAAAAACAGATGACAACAACCCTGAACCTAGCGTTCCCTTACTAACTTACAGCAGTCCTCAAGGTAGTTATGGTGCTGAACCAATTTTACTAGATTTTTACTTAACAAACGCTCCATTACACTTAGGTGCTACAGATAATCCCAATGATTTGTTCAGTGATTGGCGTATCCGTTGCACTATTAATGGTGACAGTTTTGTGTTCGATCGCTGGCAAGCAGTTTACCTCAAAGGCTTCCAACCTGGAAATAATTGGGTGAAGCTAGAATTTTTAGACAATCAAGGTAACGTTGTGAAAAATGCCTTTAATACGACTGTGAGATTAATTAACTACCAACCCAAAGGTAAAGATACACTGTCTCGCATTGTTAGAGGCGAACTCAAGGCGGATGAGGTACGCAGCATAGTCAATCAAAGTTACATTCCCCAGCCACTAATTCCTACACCCGAAGTTCCAGAGGTAGTTCAACCGCAACCAACTGAGTCAGCAACGCCAGAACCGGAAGTGATACCGACACCGCAAGTTACTGCGTCGCCAATACCAGAACCAGAAGTTACACCGACACCGCAAGCTACTGCGTCACCAACACCAGAACCGGAAGTGATACCGACACCACAAGTTACTGCGTCACCAATACCAGAACCGGAAGTTATACCGACACCACAAGTTACTGCGTCACCAACACCAGAACCGGAAGTTACACCGACACCACAAGTTACTGCGTCACCAATACCAGAACCGGAAGTTATACCGACACCACAAGTTACTGCGTCACCAATACCAGAACTGGAAGTTACACCGACACCACAAGCTACTGCGTCGCCAATACCAGAACCGGAAGTGATACCGACACCACAAGTTACTGCGTCACCAATACCAGAACCAGAGGTAACACCCACAGCAGTTCCTGAAACACAAGCAACCGAGTCTTTAAAGTCGAGATTTGGTAAATATTTTCAGCGTCGTCAAATTCCAACATCTCAAGGAGAGGGATAAGAGAGGTGATTTTTTAAAAGATACTCAATTCTAATTTTTGGGCTAAAGCTTCAATAAAAGCGATCGCACCTACGGAATTTCCGACTATATTTAATGCGGGACTGTAGCAAGCGATCGCTCCGGCGTTTGGTACTATGGCTAACATGCCACCACTAATGCCTGATTTCATTGGTAAACCAATTTTGAGAGCAAATTTAGCCGAGTCTTGGTAAAGTCCACACATCAACATCACAGCGTTAACTATTCGATGATGCTGTAAATTATCACCACAAGCTAAGGCTTTTCCTAATAAGGCTAAATCTTCCACCCTACCTGAAAGACTGCATATTTGCTCGTAAGTGTCAAGAGCTATTTCAGGATTTTCGATACGATTTTGTTCAGCGAGATAGTTGGTGAGTGCTTGGTTGACTGGGGAACGTGAAGCGCGTACCGAAGCCAGCATAACTTCATCTAAATATAGTCGGGAACCTGCTAACTGATTTAACCATTGACAAAGATGTGAAGTGCGATCGCTTGCCGTCTTTCCTGGTAACTTATCAGCTAGAGTAATTGCACCACTATTAATCATCGGGTTGCGGGGATGTCCGCCATCTGTAATTAATTGTTCTAAAGAATTAAACGCCGCATCCGACGGTTCAACGCCAACCCATTGAAAAACTGTATCTGTTCCCATCATTTCTAGCAGATACAAAAATGAAAATACTTTAACTACACTCATTAAAGGAAACACACAACCTGTATCTCCCGAACTGTAAGTTTTTCCTGATAAACAGCAGATGTGAACAGCAAACCAGTTAGGATGAGCAACAGATAATTGTGGGATGCGATCGCACACTTTACCCTGTACAGTCTGAATTTTAGCTTGTTGTACCCAAGTAGCTAAATCAGTGGTAGTAAGTTTATCAAGTTTGACCAAAAGTGATACAGCCTCAAAATTATTCTCAGTTAGGTATAGCAGTAAACAGTCAACAGGCTTAAAACTTTCTTTTTGTCTAGGTTATTAAGCAGGGGTTACGTAAAATGATGAAAAAACGAACCGCAAAGGGCGCAAAGGACACAAAGTTAAGAGAATTTTAGAGGGTTATTGCGTACGTCCTGATTAAATTATCTTCCCTACACCCTCATACCCCTAAACCCCTACACCCAAAATTAAAGGATATCTCATGACTCCCTGCGTCAGAGCGCCAGAATTACCACAAAATTACACTTGGCTGAATACTGACAAACCTTTGTCCTTAAAACAACTTAGGGGTAGAGTTGTCATCTTAGACTTTTGGACATACTGCTGTATTAATTGCCTGCACATCCTACCAGACTTGAAATATTTGGAAAACAAATACAAAGATAGTCTGACAGTAATTGGTGTCCACTCCGCCAAGTTTGACAATGAACAAGAAACAGAAAATATCCGCCAAGCTATTTTGCGTTATGACATTGAACACCCAGTTTTAGTAGACCAAAATTTTCGTGTATGGCAAGAATATACTGTGCGTGCTTGGCCGACATTCATGATTATCGACCCTAAAGGTTATGTAGTTGGCTATGTTTCTGGCGAAGGTAAGCGTGAGGTTTTAGATAAGTTAATTGCTAAAACTATTGCCGAGCATCAGCAAAAAGGTACAATCAACTTTCAAGAAATCAACCATATTTTAGAAAAGCAGCAACAAGCAATAATTTCACCCTTAGCTTTTCCAGGAAAAGTCTTAGCCACGCCAATAGGTTTATTCATTGCTGACTCTGGACATCACCGCTTAGTTTTGAGTAACTTTGATGGCGAAGTTCTCCACATTATTGGTACAGGACAACCTGGTTTAATTGACGGTAGTTTTAGCGAAGCACAATTTTCTACACCACAAGGAATGGTATTTGATAGCGAAAATCAAATTCTGTTTGTTGCTGATACTGAAAATCATGCTTTGCGCCGAGTTGATTTGCAACGCCAAATAGTTGAGACAATTGCAGGAACTGGAGAACAAAGCCGTAACATTTATCCTCATGGTGGTGTTGGGTTAGAAACTGCGCTGAATTCTCCTTGGGATTTAGTCAAAGTTGGAAATATTTTATTTATTGCAATGGCGGGTTCCCATCAAATTTGGCAAATGAACTTAGCCACTAACATCATCAAAACCTATGCTGGTACAGGTGGAGAAGGTTGTGTTGATGGTTCACTAATAGAATCGGCTTTTGCTCAACCTAGTGGTATAACTACAGATGGACAACAACTATATATTGCTGATAGTGAAATTAGTACAATTCGGAGTGTAGGAATTTTTGAACCATACCAAGTCACAACTGTTTGCGGTAGTCAACAGTTATTCAGTTTTGGTGACGTGGATGGACAAAGTACAGATGTGCGATTACAACACTGTATGGCGGTAGAATATGCGGGAAATTTTTTGTGGGTAGCAGATACATACAACCACAAAATTAAATTAGTTAGTCCCAGCACAGGTAATTGTCAAACAATTTTGGGCGATGGTTTAGCTGGTTTACAAGATAGTCAAGGTAAAAACAGCCGCTTTTTTGAACCGTCTGGATTGAGTGTTATGGGTTCATATCTATATATTAGTGATACCAATAATCACGTTATTCGCTGTGTTGATTTAAATAACTTTGCAGTGTCGACAATACAGTTTTCTGGTTTATGTGCGCCAGATATATGTATTCCTCAGAATCAAGACAATCTGCTATAGCAGTCCTAAATCATTTGTGAAATTCCCTTTCTTCTCTTTCCTCTCATTCTTTGTGTCCTTTGCGTCCTTTGCGGTTCGTTAAAAAGAATATTTTTTCACAACTCAGATAGGATTGCTATATGAACTTAGTAATTTTTGATATTGATGGTACACTCACCAATACAAACCAGATTGATGAAACCTGCTTTGTAAATACCTTGGCTTCAGAATTCGGATTTATTGATATTAATTCAAACTGGGCAGAATACCAGAATATTACAGACTCCGGTATTACTCAGCAAATTTTTCAAGAAAGATTACAACGTCAGCCATCAGAATTAGACATCAAAAGATTCAAACTTGCCTTTATTGCAAAACTCCAGCAGGAAATTAGTACACAGAAACATCTATTTATTAGTATCCCTGGTGCAGAAAAGGTATTGGCTGAATTACAAACCTCCGTTAAATGGTGTGTAGCGATCGCAACTGGCGGATGGTATGATTCTGCTATATTAAAACTGCAAGCAGCCGACTTAGCAATACACAATATTCCCTTAGCTTCATCTGATGATGGCATTTCTAGAGAAGATATTATTAATGCAGCTATTCTCAAAGCTAAAAATAACTACAAAGTTGAAGATTTCACCAAAATAGTCTTTGTAGGTGATGGTATTTGGGATATTAAAGCAGTGCGTAATTTAAATATTAGTTTTATTGGGATAGCCAATCACCAAGCACCTGAAAAATTATTAGATGCTGGAGCTAAATCAGTACTGCAAAATTTCGATAACTGTGATTTTACCAAATTACTCGATACAGCAGAAGTCCCAAAATTCAACATTCCCTTCCTTCTGCATATTACACAGCGCCTACAATGGGAACAAGCGAAAGATCATGATATTTATATAGCAGAATCTCTCGCTAAAGAAGGTTTTATTCACTGCTCAAAAGTAACACAGATTATCCCAGTCGCTAACAGATTTTTTTATAACCAACAAGAATTAGTTATACTATTAATTGAGAGTCAAAAAGTAAAAGCAGAAATTCGCTATGAGGCGGCTGAAACCGGAGAAATATTTCCGCATATTTATGGAAATTTAAATATAGATGCGGTAACTCAAGTGATAGATTTTGCATCAGGAGTTGATGGTTACTTCGATTTACCCCAACAACTGCAAGATTTAATTTCAGAAATCGTATAATTAGCCAACAAGTATATTTAGCAATACCGATTGTTTATTTAGTTACCATTGCTAACAGATAGCTAGAGCAGTATCTGTGTTGACAAGACGCACAATCTGAATTTCAACTATAATTTAATCTAATCATAATGATAGAGTCTTGGGTGGGAGTTAGCTGATCCGCTTCTTTTAAGCTAATTGTACGCAAGAGTCAGTCTATGCTTAAGACAGAAAGATAAATGCAACTTTGGTAATGAACAATAGATAAAATGAACAAAGTTAGCCTTAATGTCTAATCGCCAAAACCTATATATCTCATGGATTTTGCTAATCTTGCATCCCAGTTGAATGCTGGAACAATTCTGCCAGAGGGAATTGTGATTGTTACCCTCTTAGGGGTTTTGATTGTTGATTTGATTTTGGGGCGTACATCCTCACGCTGGATTGGATATCTAGCGATCGCGGGTTTACTAGCCGCAATTGTCGCCCTATATTTTCAATGGGATAATGCCAATCCCATCTCCTTTACTGGCGGCTTCACTGGTGATGACCTCAGTATTGTGTTTCGCGGTATTATCGCTTTGTCTGCCGTTGTGACGATATTGATGTCAATTCGCTACATTGAGCAGAGTGGTACCGCTTTAGCAGAATTCATCGCAATTTTGCTAACTGCTACTCTAGGAGGAATGTTCTTATCTGGTGCTAGTGAGTTAGTGATGATTTTCATCTCACTAGAATCTTTAAGTATTTCCTCTTACCTATTGACAGGGTATACCAAGCGTGATCCCCGTTCTAACGAAGCGGCGCTAAAATACCTGTTGATTGGTGCTGCTAGTACAGCAGTATTTTTATACGGCGTTTCCTTGCTGTACGGTTTATCGGGTGGTCAAACAGAATTAAGTGCGATCGCAGATGGTATCATCACAGCCAACGTCACCCAATCTCTCGGTTTGGTGATTTCACTCGTTTTCATCATTGCAGGTATTGGCTTCAAAATTTCGGCTGCACCCTTCCACCAGTGGACACCAGACGTTTACGAAGGCGCACCCACCCCGGTAATTGCCTTTTTATCCGTTGGTTCCAAAGCAGCCGGTTTTGCTTTAGCCATTCGCCTACTAACTACAGTCTTCCCAATGGTGGCTGACGAGTGGCGATTTGTGTTTACCGCCCTCGCTATTCTCAGCATGATTTTGGGTAACGTAGTGGCTCTGGCACAAACTAGCATGAAACGGATGCTGGCTTACTCATCCATCGCTCAAGCTGGATTTGTGATGATTGGCTTAATTGCTGGTACAGAAGCTGGATACGCCAGTATGGTATTTTACCTATTGGTTTATTTGTTCATGAACCTGTGCGGCTTTACCTGCGTTATTCTCTTCTCCCTCCGAACAGGAACCGACCAAATTGCCGAATACTCAGGCTTGTATCAAAAAGACCCACTGTTGACATTGGGTTTGAGTATTTCCTTACTGTCTCTCGGCGGTATTCCACCACTCGCTGGATTTTTTGGCAAAATCTACTTGTTCTGGGCTGGTTGGCAAGCTGGTCTTTATGGATTAGTGTTGCTAGGTTTGGTAACTAGTGTGGTTTCCATCTATTACTACATTCGCGTCGTCAAAATGATGGTAGTTAAAGAACCCCAAGAAATGTCCGACGTAGTGAGAGACTACCCTGAAGTGCGTTGGAATTTACCAGGATACAGACCTTTACAAGTAGGCTTGATAGTCAGCTTAATTGCAACTACTATATCCGGGATTTTGTCAAACCCACTGTTCACATTGGCAAACAATTCCATTGCTCACACCCAAATCTTACAAGCAACAATTACTAAAGTAAGTACAGTTCCTCTAGAAGAACCAGAAAAGCTGTAACTTACTTTTACTTTTTGTATATGGCTAATAGCTGATCATGAGATTTTGACAGCTATTAGCTATTTTTTATAACTTAACGCCGTGTGCAACTTGCTCTCAAACCTAACTCCCAACCCCTTCCCTACGTTCGCGCAGCGTGTCGCAGACAGGGAAGGGGAGCAAGATTCAAAGCCTCTCCCCGAAGCGGAGAGAGGTTTGGAGAGGGGTTTCAAGAATAAGTTGCACATCTCGTAACTTAATTCTCATCTCCAATAAAAATGGAAGTTTATCCTTCAGAATCACCAGAGTTTGAAACTTGGATACAAAATTTAACTTCTGGGAGCGAATATGAGCGTATCAACCAAGTAGAAGTATTAGCTAATATTGACTCTCCTGATGTAGTTGCAGTATTCATTCATGCTTTGCAAAAGCAAAACTCATTTTTAGTACGTGAAAAGATTATCGAAGTATTAGGTAATATTGGCAATAAATCAGCAGTTCCAGCCTTGATTCAACTTTGGTATGAAGAGAAAAACCAAACTTTGGATGAATGGGAATTAGAGGCTCGCTCAAAATCACTTTGTAATATTAGCGATAAGATTATTGAAGCATTAGGTAAAATTGGCGGTGAAGCTGCCATTGTATTTTTGTTACAAGCTTTAGAAGATAGAAAGACTTGTGGTGACTTATATCTTGCTGAGGCTTTAGCCAAAAATAGTAATGAAATAATTATAGAAGCCTTACTTCAAGCCTTGTATAATCAAGATGATTTTATTAGTGGTTGTGCTGCTAACGCATTAGGATTAATTGGTAGTGAAACTGCTGTTCCTTTTCTGATTGAAGCTTTAAAGCGCCAAGAACAGAATGTTAGTTATATAGCTGCTGAAGCATTAGGTAAAATTGGTAGCGAGTTAGCAGTTCCAGCTTTATGCGAGGCTTTGAATTATCCTCACAGAATAGGTTGGGGTGCAGCCGCAGCCTTGGGAGAAATTGGCTCTGAGTCAGCAGTTCCAGCTTTATCTCAAGCTTTGAGTAGTCAAGATTTGGGAGTTCGTGAAAATGCTGCTTGGGCTTTAGGAAAAATTAGAATTCAGGAATCAGTTCCTAGATTGATCCAAGCTTTAAATGATGAAAATATTAATGTTGTGAGAATGGCAGCTAGAGCATTAGCAGAAATTGACAGTGAAGCAGCCACAGAGTCCCTCTTAGCTGCTTTGAATCATGAACGTCCTAGTGTTCGTATGATAATATCTGCCATTTTGGGTGAAAACGAAAATCAATCGCAGTAACAAAGTATTACATTATCGATATGAACATAAAATTCTAAATATTTGGAGACGTAGCACTACTACACCTCCAAATATTTACTAAATTAAATTTTGGAGATGTTTAACCAACTGGGGTGCTTGCAATACTCCCTCGATTTTATCCACAGGCTGGCCTTGCTTAAATAACATGAGTGTTGGCAAGGCTTCAATACGATATTGACTAGCCAATTCGGTGTATTTTTCTGTGTCAATTTTAACAACACGTATACGGCCATTTAATTGAGCATTAACTTGTTCTAAAATTGGCCCCATCATTTTGCAAGGGCCACACCATTCAGCGTAAAAATCTACTAATACAGGTACATCAGAACCAGAAAGCATTTCTTCAAAACTGTTGAAATGTTTTTTAGTGGCCATACGATACACACCGAATTTTTATGGATTGCTTTTAATCTTAATGCGTGCTTTCAGGAATGGCTGTAACCTTATTTTATTTTTATAGTCAAGGGTCAATAGTCATTTGTCATTTGTCTAGTGCATCGATTCAGTTGTCTAGTGCATCGATTCAGTAATCACAAACCTAACCCCCAACCCCTTCCCTACAAGGGAAGGGGAGCAAGAATCAAAGCCTCTCTCCGTTTCGAGGAGAGGTTTGGAGAGGGGTTGCAAAAATAAGTCGGACATCGCGTGAAGTAAATTCCCCAATCAAACCGGATTCATGTATAAAGTGTGAAATTTTATTGCCCTTTCACCATAAGATAATTAGCGCGGTAGTTCAAAAGCTTAAGGAATAATTCATGGAAGTTTTGCCAGAAAACTTGCAAAGTCTCAAAGGAAAAGTAGCCATTATCACTGGTGGTTCGCGGGGAATTGGAAAAGCGATCGCACTCGAATTAGCGAAATATGGCGCTAGTGTGGTGGTGAATTATGCTAGTTCTAGTACAGCAGCAGATAACGTAGTAGCAGAAATTACTTCTGTGGGTGGACAGGCTTTAGCATTGCAAGCCGATGTTTCCCAAGCAGAACAAGTCGAAGCACTCATCAACGCCACGACAGAAAAATTTGGTCGAGTCGATATTTTAGTTAACAATGCCGGAATTACCCGCGACACATTACTTTTGCGGATGAAGCCAGAAGAATGGCAAGCCGTAATTGACCTCAACTTAACTGGCGTTTTCTTATGTACCCGCGCCGTTAGCAAACTCATGCTGAAACAGCGTTCTGGGCGAATTATTAATATTACCTCCGTGGCGGGACAAATGGGCAACCCAGGCCAAGCCAACTACAGCGCCGCCAAAGCCGGAGTCATTGGTTTTACAAAAACCGTTGCTAAAGAACTAGCAACCCGTGGGATCACCGTGAACGCCGTCGCCCCTGGTTTTATCACCACCGATATGACCAGCAATCTCAGCAACACCGAAGAAATTTTGAAATTTATCCCCCTTGGTCGCTATGGACAACCAAAGGAAGTGGCCGGGATGGTGCGCTTTCTGGCTGCTGATCCCGCAGCAAATTACATCACAGGCCAAGTCTTTAACGTAGATGGTGGCATGGTGATGTAATTACGCATTATTTAAGATTCTTTGCCAAACGGTGAAGCTCAACAAAATAATAATGCCAGTGCAGGTGGCGACTATCACAGGTAAAGGCATCCCACGAATCGTCATCGCCAGTAAGTTACCCATTAAGGTCATTGTCCAAAGGGTGTAAGCGGCGTGACTTTGGGAGAATCCCCAAGCTAATAAACGGTGGTGTAAGTGATCCTTACCTGGAGTACTGAGGGGGTTTTTTCCTGCTAATAGTCGCCGTAAAAACACTTGGGTAGTGTCTAACACTGGTAATAGCAAAAATAAAACCGTCGGTACTAAGGAAAAGACTGTAGTTATCTGCAAATCACCCAAAATACTGGTAGCAGCTAAAACATAACCAAAAAAATATGCTCCAGCGTCACCCATAATTATGCGTGAGGGGTGGAAATTGTGGCGCAAGAAACCCAACGCCCCGCCTCCCAACGCTGCCAAAACCAAAGTCGCCGCCGCTTTATTGGGAAATTGGGCGGAAACTGCTAACAAACTCATCGCCGTAATAAAACTGATCCCCCCCGCCAAACCATCCATACCATCCATCAAATTGATCGCGTTGGTAATTCCAACCACCCACAACACGGTAATAAATATTGATAAAAACGAGTCTATGGGTGTGCCGAAGGCAACTTTGATGCTGATGCCATTAGCCACCAGCAACAAGGCTGTGATGATCTGTGTCCACAAGCGCACAGAAGGGGGTAAACCGAACTGATCGTCAATGAAGCCAACTAATACTAGGATTGAGCCTCCTAGTAGCACAGTTAAAACCTGTGCCAAAACACTTTGTAATTCAATTGGTCGTAACAGACTAGCAAGAACTAACGCGGCAATTACTCCTGCATAGATAGCCAACCCGCCAGCATTCGGTAAAGGTTCCCGATTTAGCCGTCGCGCATTTGGTTGATCAGCCCAACCAACTCGCAGGGCAAATTTGCGTACTGTCGGTATTAAGCGCCATGTCACTAGCCAAGCGAAGAGAAACGTGAAAACTACTGCCAACCAGCCGATGCCGCTTGGGTCGGCAATACCCAGAGACTTAAGGGAGTTGTCTAGATTCATCTCCCAATTCAACCATTACTGCCTGTATCCTACATGAGCATCAAATGTATATTAATCAATTTTTTAAGAAAAGGTACTGGTATTTACTCAAGTCTCAAGATCCCAGGGCGGAACTTCACACTTCATACCAGTACCAATCCTGATAAATTCCATTTATAATCTGACCAGTTTTGGTTATTAGCACTCTGAGTCTGTGAGTGCTAAATTGTCTAAAGGAAGCGCAAGAGAAGTGAAACATGGCTAAAATTATTTCCTTTGATGAAGAATCACGGCGGGCGCTGGAACGGGGTGTCAATGCCCTGGCCGATGCAGTGAAAATTACATTAGGCCCCAAAGGTCGTAACGTCCTGTTAGAAAAGAAATTCGGCACACCCCAGATTGTTAACGATGGGATCACCGTTGCCAAAGAAATTGAATTAGAAGACCCCTTAGAAAATACTGGTGCCAGACTCATCCAAGAAGTAGCATCAAGAACCAAGGATACTGCTGGGGATGGCACTACTACCGCCACCGTTTTAGCACAAGCTTTAATTAAAGAAGGTTTGAAAAATGTTGCGGCTGGTACTAATCCGATCAGCTTAAAGCGGGGCATTGACAAAACTATCGAGGCATTGGTAGAAGAAATTGCCAGAATCGCCAAGCCAGTGGAAGGTTCTGCGATCGCTCAAGTAGCCACAGTCTCCGCAGGTAACGATGAAGAAGTCGGCGCAATGCTGGCAGAAGCAATGGAGAAAGTCACCAAAGATGGTGTTATTACCGTTGAAGAATCCAAATCCCTGACCACTGAATTAGAAGTAGTCGAAGGGATGCAAATCGACAGAGGTTATATTTCTCCTTACTTCATCACCAACAACGAACGGCAGATTGTTGAGTTTGAAAATGCTCGGATTCTGATTACTGACAAAAAAATCAACAGTATTCAAGAATTAGTCCCTGTACTAGAAAAAGTTGCCCGTTTGGGTCAAGCACTGTTGATTATTGCCGAAGATGTCGAAGGCGATGCTTTGGCAACTTTAGTAGTCAACAAAGCGCGGGGTGTGCTGAATGTGGCTGCAATCAAAGCCCCTGGCTTTGGCGAGCGCCGCAAAGCTATGCTACAAGACATCGCCATCCTCACCGATGGTCAGTTAATTTCTGAGGAAATTGGTCTTAGCTTAGATACTGCTTCTTTGGAAAACTTGGGAACTGCCCGCAAAATCACAATTGATAAAGAAAACACCACAATTGTTGCAGGTAGCACCACCAAGCCAGAAATTCAAAAACGGATTGGTCAAATTCGCAAGCAGTTAGAAGAAACTGATTCCGAATACGACAAAGAAAAACTCCAAGAACGCATTGCCAAATTAGCTGGTGGTGTCGCTGTGATTAAAGTCGGTGCAGCCACAGAAACCGAACTCAAAGACCGCAAACTCCGCATTGAAGACGCACTCAACGCCACCAAAGCCGCCGTTGAAGAAGGAATTGTGCCTGGTGGCGGTACAACCTTAATTCACTTGTCTACCAAAATTGACGAGATTAAGAACAGCCTCAATGATGAAGAAAAAATTGGCGCAGACATTATCAAACGCGCTTTAGAAGCACCTCTACGTCAAATTGCTGACAATGCTGGTGCAGAAGGTTCTGTCATCGTTTCCAAAGTCAAAGAAACCGAATTCAACGTTGGTTACAACGCTGCTACCGGAGAATTTGAAGACTTGATTGCTGCGGGAATCATTGACCCAGCGAAAGTTGTGCGTTCTGCCTTGCAAAATGCTGCTTCGATTGCGGGGATGGTTTTGACTACCGAAGCGATCGTCGTCGAAAAACCAGAGAAAAAACCTGCTGTCCCTGACATGGGCGGTATGGGTGGCATGGGCGGCATGGGTGGTATGGGTGGTATGGGCGGTATGGGAATGATGTAATCCTACCTGCCCAGATTTCCCTGATAAATATCTTTATTTTTGTCAACAGTTTGTCTTGCCAAGACAAGCTGTTTTTTTATACACTGGCTCATTCGTCATAGCATTTTGGATTTTAGATTACAATCCTCACCAATGACCAATGACAATTGACAGTTAACACATGATTAGCAAAGTTCGTCGTCTGAGCAAAAAAGTTCGTAAGCCCAATTTCCAGGATTTTTATCATCAACCAGGAAATATACCAGGAACTCTGATTATTGATGAAAATGCAGAAGCGCCAATCATTGTTTTGTTTGATTACAACCAAACAAATTTTATCCGTAAACAAATTGCTACTCCTGAAGAATGTTTGAGTTACTTAGATACGGAATCAGTTTCTTGGGTAGATGTTCAAGGTGTAGGTAGTCAAGATATATTACAACGTTTGGGTAAAGTCTTTGAGTTACATCCTCTGGTTTTAGAAGATGTGGTCAATATGGGAGAACGCCCTAAAATCGAAGATTATGAAGACCAATTACTGATAATTTCTCGGATGGTCGTGCCGAAAGAAAATACCTGTGGGTTTTATAGCGAACAGGTAAGTTTTGTGTTAGGTAAATATTACTTGCTGACTGTGCAGGAAGAACCAGAACATGATTGTTTTGATAGTGTCAGAATGCGAATTGATAAAGGCAAAGGTATTATTCGTAAACAAGGTGCTGATTATTTAGCTTATGCTTTGTTAGATGCTATTATTGATGGTTTTTTTCCAGTATTAGAACTTTACGGTGAACGCATCGAAGAATTAGAAGAAGAAGTCATCCTGAAACCAACTCCACAAACACTCCAGCAAATTTATCAAATTAGGCGAGAGCTTTTACAATTGCGTCGGTCTATCTGGCCGCAACGAGATGCTATTAATACTTTGATTCGAGATAGTAGCGATTTAATTAGTGAAGATGTCAGAATTTATCTGCGAGATTGCTATGACCACACAGTACAAGTTATGGATATGGTAGAAACCTACCGAGAATTAGCATCAGGATTAATGGATGTATATTTATCAGCAGTCAGTAATAAGATGAATGAAATTATGAAGCTACTGACGGTAGTTTCGGCGATTTTTATTCCTTTAACTTTTGTTGCAGGTATTTATGGGATGAACTTCAATACAGATAAATCACCATACAATATGCCTGAACTAAATTGGTATTGGGGTTATCCGGCTTGCTTGGCTTTAATGGTAGCGATCGCAGTTAGTTTACTGATACTATTTTGGCGCAGAGGATGGCTCGCTAATTTTTCCAGTATTAAACATCACGAAAAGTAAAATAACTCAAATTCATCCAGGGAGATAAAAATCCAAATGATCAGAGGTAGCGGCGATCAAAATTTAGTTGTATTGACACTTTATATTATTGGTGTGTCTTACACCTTCAATCGGATGATTGAATCTATTGATGATAAAGTCAAGTATACGTATAAAGCTGATGCAGTCAACGAACAACTCACAGCCCAAGAACTCAAAGACCAAATTGGAATTTCTTTTAAACTCAATCCTGCTTATGGATTAGATGATGTCAAAGAATTGCAACTTACCATTGAAAATAAGTCAGATAATCTGGCAGTGTATGTTGACTGGGAAAACAGCACCTTAGTAGTTGAACACACCAAACAATCGCGCCGCGTAATTCGGATTTCATCATCTGTAACCCGTGACTTAGCAATCCCACAAACCCCCAGCTTAATTACTCCGAAAAAAACCCTCTCAGAAAAAATTACAGCCGAAGATGTTCTAGAGTTGGATACTACAGCCGGAACTTACTCTGCCAAAAAACCACTAGTTAGTATTAGTGGCTTAAAAAATGGTGGCCCGCCTCAGAAGAAACTATATAACGACTTTATGAATCGAGGTAAAGAGCTAGAATTTTCTTTACAGCTAGTGTTAAGAATATCTGATGTTCGCGTAGGAATAGCACCAGGTATCAATATTCCGCCAATGTATTTGATCAATTGTCCGTTCACGATCAAAAAATTACCTTGGACTTACGCTCTACCTTGGAATAAGAAGAAGAAATAATCCAAATCGAACACATTATGCCATCCAGGATTACACTGTAAGTAGGGGGAGAGTAGGCGCTGGCAGTTGCAGAACTATACATAATCATAGTTTTGAGGAAAGTCCGGGCTCCCGAAAGACCAAACTTGCTGGATAACGTCCAGTGCGAGCGATCGTGAGGATAGTGCCACAGAAAGATACCGCCATAATTAGGGAATAGGGAATAGGGAGTAGGGAATAGGGAAAAACCCCCACTCACCACTCACCACTCACTACTCCCCACTTTTGGTAAGGGTGCAAAGGTGCGGTAAGAGCGCACCAGCAACATCGAGAGGTGTTGGCTCGGTAAACCCCGGTTGGGAGCAAGGCCAGAGGAACTACGGTTGGTCTTTTACCAGTTCCGCGTATAAGAGCCGCTAGAGGCGTTTGGTAACAAACGTCCCAGATAGATAACTGCCATCTTGTAAAATTTTTTACATAGATAACAGAACCCGGCTTACTACCAACTCTCTCCTCTTTGAGTCCATAGTCAAAAGTAAAAACGAAAGACTATTGACTATTGACTATTGACCACTGACTATTGACTAATGACAATTGTTTATCCCCGCCGTCAAAGACAACTTGAAAGCTTAGTAAGAAAGTTAGGTTTGCCATTGGAAGCACCCATTAAATGGCAACTGTTGGATTTGGCTTTAACTCATCCAACGGTATCTGATTCAGCGAATTATGAACAACTAGAATTTGTTGGTGACGCAGTGGTGCGACTAGCGGCGGCTGTGATTTTGTGGGAAAAATATCCAGATTGCCAAGTTGGAGATTTTGCGGCGATTCGTTCGGTGTTAGTGAGCGATCGCATTCTCGCCCAATTAGCCAGAGAATATGGTTTAGAACTATATTTATTAGTTGCTGGCAGTGCCACCAGTGATAAAGTTGGTCAAGAATCCCGGCTGGCGGATGCTTTTGAAGCTGTGTTAGGGGCGCTTTACCTCAGCACCAATAATTTAGACCTCATCCGTTCATGGTTAGATCCTCATTTTGAACAACTAGCAACAGAAATTCGGCTTGATCCGGCTCGACTCAACTATAAAGCGGCTTTGCAAGAATGGACTCAAGCCCAATTTAAAGTTTTACCAGAATATCGCGTCGAGGAAATTAATCAACCTAACCGCAATCAAGAGCGATTTGCTGCTGAAGTTTGGCTACATGGCAAAAAACTCGGTGAAGGTAGAGGACGTTCCATCAAAGCTGCTGAACAAGCCGCAGCTAAAGTTGCTTTTTTAGCAGTGAATAATCCAGAAAATACTTGAGCAGAATTACTTTTTTGCAGAGTAAAGAAGATGATCTGGATCTAACCAAACAACATAGAAAACCTCGTCAATAAAAAAACCATGTACCCTACCATGTTCATTTGATGATAGAGAAAATTGATAAGGTGTATCAACTAGTTGTTCTTCGTTAGGTAAACCAAATCTACTTTCGCTAGTATCTTCCCATTTGATCGGATGACATCTCAGGCTACTGCTACGATTCACTAATAATTCTTGAGCAGAAAGACTAGATAAAGCTTTTAACCTTTCAAGCAGAGTCAGCCAGTAGCCTAGTTCTTTGTAGTTACAAGAAAACTTGTTGTGACTGTCCTGATAATATTTAAATGAAAAGCTGATACCTTGGAGTGGTTTCAGCTTAGTTGGTTTAATACTTGATGTGCTTTCTTGAGGAAGCTTAGTCTTTTTAATCTTCTTCGACACGAGATCCGTAATACTCCTTCATCCACTCTTTCTCAATAACTGCGCTAGAAGGTGCATCAGGCGGTAGATTGATTCTAGCCAAATTCCAGGGTTCTTCTATGTGAGTCATCTGCTCAAGTTCATAACCATCACAAGCAAAGTACTCTTGTGCAACCTCATCTAAAAACTCCTGAACCTCTTGAGGTAATTCTGGATTAGCATCTTCCAAAATTGGCTGCCAACTAAAATGCTTATACTTTTGATATAAATCAGGTATTACAGGGCCATGTACCCATGCTTGAAAATCTTCCAAGAATAAAGGAGTTTTATACAGTGCCAGATGCCAAGCTTGAGCATAGTATACAAGTTTTTGCAGCTTGAGATTACTAATAAAAGAGCCTGTTTCATTTGCCAACCAGATAAAGTAATCGGCTATGTTAAAACATGACAACACTAGTCATAACCTCCTTCAATATTCCTCCAGAGACTTCCACTTAGAGACTGATGCTGGTAATAACTGTTAACTCTAGAAAATTTTTGCTATCAGGATAGTTTAATTGTACTATATTAATCTGCTGACTGAATCATTTGAAAACCATTATTAACACCGTGGCTAGAATATATGCTAAAACCATCGGTGAATTGTATCGCAGGTTTATTTTCAGCGTGCAGACGATGTTCTGTATCTAAGAATAGTTTAGTTGGGCGATCGCAGATAAAACAATATTGCTCAAAAGGAAATACAGTTCCACTTTCAAGTACTAACTGTTCAACAACACTGGATACTTCAGGATTGTGATAACAATCTAGTTCTGAAATAAAGAAATCAAACGTAGCAGCAGTATACATCCAGTCAAATGATGAAATAGCTTTCCAATAGACTTTTTTCAACCAAAGTTGCCAAACTAATTCTGCTTGATTATGCTTCAAAATTGTATCTAAGATATTAAAATCATCTTCGCGTGGACAATTTAATTCTGAAGGAACATCTGGATTTTCTAAATAGTTGATAAATTTTTTATCCGAATCAGACAAAATCGCCTCTAACGAAATTTGTTTCCAAAAATATTTCAGTTCCTGCCTGATCATATTGATCAAATCTTCAACAAAAATATCTAATAATGAGTAATTTGATGTGTTCATTATTAGCATTTCGTTAATCGCTGCATAAGGGCTAGGACAAAAAATAATCTCTGGCAGATCATAATCTACAAGCGAGTATAAAATTTTGACTAATTCTCGATTTTTATTTTGATCAATCCGCTTAGTAGAAAAGGCTATTTTCTGCCACTTGTCCCAATAAGCTGGAATCAAAGCTGATTTTTCCGGTGTGAGCTTGTAATTTCTTGGTTTCGACATAATAACTTGTAAAATATTTAATCTACATATAGCAGTCCTAAATCATTCGTGAAATTTCCTTTCTTTTCCTTCCTCTTCTTCTTTGTGTCCTTTGCGTCCTTTGTGGTTCGTTAAAAAGAATACTTTTTCACGACTCAGATAGGATTGCTATATTATGGCTAAGTAAAATTACTTGATAAGTAAGTCGGTGGGAAAAACCAAACTATATTAAGAAAGGTTAATGAAGCTAAAACCCTCTTTACTCCTGCCTTCTGCCTCCTGCCTCCTGCCTTTTCCTAACTACAATTATTTACACCACTCTACTTATTTACTCTTGATTTTATGTGGTGCAATGACATTATTCCTCCGAAAACGGGAAAACTATGGTTAACCCCCTTTGGGGAAATTTCCATGTAAGTCCCGAATAGGAAAATGCTAAAAAAATCTTTGGTGAATGGTTTAATTTTGTCTTTTTCTCTAGTTCCCTGGCTATGCGTGGGAATGCTGGTAAATTCCAAGGCTAATGCTTTACCAGGGCAAACTACAGAAGAAGTTACAACTTGGATGAATGCTCATCCGACACTGCGCCCTGGAAGTGGTGAAAAACTATATGTGCAGAAGAGTGACACCGCCGCCCAACGATTCACGTTTCAGGCTTCAGTATTACCTCCGGGTAAAGTGGGGTTTGCCAAAGAGCGAAACCGGATTCGTTACGAACGCTTGGCAATGTACGATGCAATTAATGGGATGAGTTTTCAACGCCTGCAAGAATCTCTGCGGGTAATTTATGGCTACGATATCTATCAAGATTTTAATCAAGGTCAGGTGGTGTATGACTACCCCAGCCAAGGTGAAGTCAACTCGGCGCGGTTTGCCAAAACTCCAATTAAAGAAGCTTTACAAGGACAACTGCGTATAGGCGATCGCTATGCTTATTGGATCGAAATAGCTAAACCGCGCAACGGTAAAGCTTTCACTGGACAAATGACAGTTTTACTCAAAACTGATGTCGAAAAATTGCTGCAAGAATTACAAACTCGCTGAATCTTAAACCCCGCCAAATCCCCCAGTTGGTGGGGTTTGCCACACACCAGAAAAGATACTTTCTACAGCCAGAGAAATTCTCACTAAATCTTCTTTAAGTAGGGGTGGCCATTCTACCCCAGCTTTGCGTCCAGCTACGTATAACTGTTGTGTCTTGACACTTAACTGATAAAGGGCAAAAGTTAACTCGCGGTCTAGACTGGTTACATCTTTTAGGGCTTCAAACACAACCTTTAACGCCAACAAAATCGAGGTAATCTGACCTGGAACCGGTGGTTTTCCCTGCTTCATTCGCATCAATAAAGCATCAGGGTTGTCTTCGGTTGTGATTGTTTGAGATACAAGCAGTTTGCGGGCTGTGTCGTAATTCATTGGTCAACTTCGCGCGTTAAAATCTGATTTGGTGAAATTGCAGAAATAGTGTATTTAAAAATTTTCGCAATAAGTTTAATTGTGATCAAAAAAGGGGACGCTGTTACTGTCCCCTTTTTTCATAACTCATCAGCGATTAACTACACCGAACTCAGATGTTTTTCTACCACTGCTTGCGGGTTAGCCTCTGGGCTATCGGCTTCGGAAGGTGGTACTAATTGCCAGAACTTAGAGACAAATTCTGACCAATTTTGCAGAATTGCTTTGGCTTTGGGTGAGCCAGTGCGTTCTGCGTGAGTTCTAATTAACTCTTGCAGTTGTTTTTGGCCTGCTTCTGTCAGAACTCGCTGAATTTTGACGTTTTCCCGGTTAACTAATTCAGGGAAGGAACCATCTTCATCGAGGAAGTATGCCAAACCACCAGTCATCCCGGCTGCGACGTTACGTCCGACTTTACCGAGGACAACTATAACACCACCAGTCATGTATTCGCAGCAGTGATCACCTGCGCCTTCAACTACGGCTGTACCTTTGGAGTTGCGGACGGCAAAGCGTTCACCTGCTAAACCGTTAGCAAATAAGAAGCCGCCAGTTGCACCGTAAAGGCAGGTATTACCCACAATCACGTTCTTGGATGGGTCATAAGTGGCTTTTGCTGGGGGTTTGATGATGATTTCACCACCGTGCATCCCTTTGCCTACGTAGTCGTTGGCTTCGCCTTCGAGAGTTAAAGTAATCCCAGAGAGGTTAAACGCCCCAAAGCTTTGACCTACACTACCTTGGAAGTTGAGATTAATTTGTCCTTCAAAGCCACCGTCGCCATATTGAGATGCGATCGCACCAGCTAATCTCGCACCAACCGTTCTATCGGTGTTGACGATTTTTAAGTTCTTCGTCACTGTCGATTGGTTGCGAATTGCGGCTTGAATTTCGCTATCCGCCAACAATTGGTCATCAATTACCGGGCCATTGCTATGAACTTCTTCATGCACTAACCAGCTACGGTTTTCTTTTGTATCTGGTAGTTGCAGTAAGCAGTTGAGATTCAAGGCTTGGGTTTTAGCTAGTTTGGCTTCGGGACGGACTGTTAATAAGTCTGCACGACCGATAATTTCTGATAAGGAACGATAGCCCAATCTGGCTAACAAACTCCGCACTTCTTCCGCCACAAAATAGAAGAAGTTGACAACGTGTTCCGGGATACCTTTAAACCGCAGGCGCAGTTTTTCATCTTGAGTTGCTACACCCACAGGACAGGTGTTTTTATGGCAGACTCGCGCCATTTGGCAACCTTCGGCAATCATGGCAATGGAACCAAAGCCAAATTCTTCGCCACCCATCAATGCAGCCATCAAGACATCCCAGCCAGTCTTGAGTCCGCCGTCTACCCGCAAGATGACGCGATCGCGCAAACTATTCTGCATTAGGACGCGATGCACTTCACTTAATCCGAGTTCCCACGGTGAACCAGCGTGTTTAATCGAACTCAAAGGTGATGCACCTGTACCGCCATCATGACCAGAAATTTGAATGATGTCGGCGTTGGCTTTGGCTACACCCGCCGCAATTGTGCCGATCCCAATTTCAGCCACTAGCTTGACTGATACTTGGGCTTTCGGGTTGATTTGGTGCAGGTCAAAAATCAACTGTGCTAAGTCTTCAATGGAGTAGATATCGTGGTGCGGTGGAGGTGAAATCAAGGTTACACCGGGCTTAGACCGCCGCAACATCGCAATGTAAGGACTGACTTTTGCCCCTGGTAGTTGTCCGCCTTCTCCTGGTTTTGCACCTTGGGCGATTTTAATTTCGATTTGTTTGGCGCTGGCTAAATATTCTGGTGTGACACCAAAGCGTCCTGATGCAACTTGCTTGATGGCACTAGAAGCTGTATCACCATTCCGCAGTCCCTTCAGGTGTGGTAGGGTGGGCGAGTAACCAGATTCATCGACATCATCTAAAACGTTGTAACGTACCGGATCTTCCCCACCTTCCCCAGAATTGGATCTGCCACCAATTCGGTTCATGGCGATCGCTAAAACTTCATGGGCTTCCCGCGACAATGCACCCAAGGACATCCCACCAGTACAGAAGCGTTTGAGGATATCTTCTGCGGCTTCTACTTCTTCTAAAGGAATTGATTGGCGATCGCTTTGGAAGTCCAGCAAGTCTCTTAAAGCTGTAATTGGTCGCCCTTGGAGATATTGTTTGTAAACTTCGTAATGGTCGTATTGCTTGGTTTTCACAGCCTCATGCAATGCTTTGGACATTTCCGGGCTGTTCATGTGGTACTCACCGCCAGGACGGTAGTTAACAAAGCCCAAGTTATCCAATTTCTTGGCTGTGAGTTCTGGGAAGGCTTTGCTGTGAATTGACAAAACTTCTTGCGCCAGTTCACTGACACTCAAACCACCAATCCGAGAAGTTGTCCCCTTAAATCCCAGTTCTAATAAATCGCCACCAATCCCGATCGCTTCAAAGATTTGGGCGGCTTGATAGCTAGATAGCAAAGATATCCCCATCTTGGAGAGGATTTTCAGCAATCCTGACTCTACGGCTTTGCGGTAATTCCCAATCGCTTGTTCTAAGCTGAGGTTGGGCAATTTACCCCGTTCCATGAACTGCTGAGTTCTGGGTTCAAACCACCAATCCCGGACTGTATCTAAAGCCATGTAAGGGCAAACTGCACCTGCACCATAGCCAATCAAGCAAGCAAAGTGATGGGTACTCCAACACTGGGCGGTATCGACAATGAGGGATGTCTTTGTCCGCAAGCCTTCGCGGATCAGGTGGTGGTGGACTGCACCTACAGCTAATAAAGGTGGAATGTAGCTGGATTCTGAACTAATACCGCCACCAGCGCGATCGCTCAAGATTAATATTTTCGCACCCGCCCGTACTGACTCTGCGGCTTGGGCTTGTAAAGCTGCGACGGCAGATTTTAATCCTTCTGGGCCGTTGGCGATCGCAAATAAGGTTGATAATTCTGCCGTGGCAAAACCAGAAGCCTTGATTGCATCTAACTCAACTTCTGTCAAGACTGGGGAATCTAGCTTCAGTCTCTTGGCATATTCTGGCTTTGGTTCTAATAAATTGCCCCGTTCGCCCAATTCCACCTTCAAGGACATCACCAGCTTTTCACGCAGGGGGTCAATTGGTGGGTTAGTTACTTGAGCAAAACGCTGTTTGAAATAGTCATATAACAGGTGGGGTTTGCTGGACAATACCGCCAATGGAATATCATCCCCCATACAGAACGTTGGTTCTGCACCATTACCTGCCATTTGTTCAATCACCATTTCGACATCTTCGCTGGTGTAGCCAAAGGCAGTTTGTCGCTGAAGTAAGATTTGTTTGTCAACGGTGAATTGACCTTTGCCGTTGCCGTTGCCATTACCATTACCATTGCCATTTGTCCCATGATTGTTGACTAATGACTTCAGGTCTTGGCGATGGGTTTGCAACCATTCCCCATAGGGAAGTTGTTGGGCAATGCGTTGTTTAATTTCCCAATTTTTCAGAATTTCATGACTTTCTAAATCCACGGCAATCATTTGCCCTGGGCCTAGTCTGCCTTTCTCCACAATCTCGGCTTCGGGGAAGTCAACTACACCTGCTTCTGATGCTACGACGATGTAATCATCTTTGGTAATTACATAACGTGCAGGTCTTAAGCCGTTGCGGTCAAGGGTTGCGCCGACTTTCTTCCCATCACTGAAGACTAGCAATGCTGGGCCGTCCCAAGCTTCTTGCAAACCACTGTAATATTCATAAAAGTCAGTGATTTCGGGATAGTTTTGTAAGGAAGGCTGATTTTGATAAGCCTCTGGCACCATAATCATCAAGGCTTCCAAGGGGCTGCGTCCCGAACGTACTAATAGTTCTAGGACATTATCTAAAGTGGCGGAGTCGCTGCTATCTAAAATTACTAAAGGCTTGAGTTCATCATTGCGATCGCCCCATACTGGATGGCTAATACTCGCTTCTCTAGCCATCATCCAGTTGATATTACCCAACAGCGTATTAATTTCGCCGTTATGTCCCAACAACCGCATAGGCTGTGCTAACGGCCATTTGGGCATCGTGTTGGTACTAAAGCGGCGATGATAAACTGCAAAGGCACTCTTGTATGCGGGATTTTGTAAATCCGCGTAAAAATCTCCCAATACAGCCGAACGCACCATACCTTTATAAACAATGGTGCGGCTGGATAAAGAGCAAATATAAAAATCTTCCGAGACAGCTTTGGCTGCTTTAAAAATCCGCTTGCGGGCAATGTACAACTGTCTTTCTAATTCATCGCCAGTTTCATCCGCCGCCAGAAAAATTTGTTCTATTTGGGGTTGGTTTTCTTTGGCTTGTCTGCCCAATAAATGGGGATGTACTGGTACTTCTCGCCAGCCCAATACTGTAAATTTTTCTTCCGCCGCCACTTTCTCAACTTGGGCTTTGGTTTTTTGAGCTAATTCCCGGTCTTGGGGTAAAAATATCATCCCTACAGCCACATTGCTGGTAGACGATATTTCTATCCTGCCTGAGAAATATTCTTTTTGTAACAACTCCCAAGGAATAGCTGTTAATATCCCTGCACCATCACCAGAGTCATGGTCAGCACTACAACCACCACGATGTTCCAAGCAGGTCAATGCAGCTAAGGCTTTAGTAACGATTTCATGGCTGGCAATATTTTGGCGATGTGCAATAAAACCTACACCACAGGCATCTCTTTCCTCTACTAACCACCTTTGTCCTTGGTAGGTTTCTTGAGAGTTATTATCCGAAAATGACATTGTTTGCAATTGATTCACCCTTTGATCGTTCATAGCCTATTCCTGAAAGTTAAGTCACAAATTTTGCCACTGCTTGGGAGGGAAAGTTTCGCAATTTCGCGTCACAGTCATACATAAATCACGAGAATTTAGGGAAAAAAAATTTTAACTGCGGTTATTTATGGACTTAACCGTGTTAAAATTATTGCGTTGATTCTTCTGTGTTTATGCTGGTTTAGACAAACTACATATTGTGTTAATTTTATGTATTTGGTTTCAAAACTAAGTATTTTCCAGGTTTTTTTCAGATGATAGATGTTTGTCAGGTAGACAGTATCAACTGACCTAACACCAAATTTTTCATGAAAAACTCACTGTTGTAAAAGCTGCAAGATTCCTGATTCAGCAACAAAATCAGCGTATTACACTATATACCCATTTGACAATTCCTAAATATTTTTATTGTTGTCTATCTTGGCTGCTCACCCGTTGCAACTTTTGTTACTAATAACTGTGTCTCACCTCTAAGTAACAGCATAGCAACTATTAGTGAGGAAAGACTATTGTATATATACATTTGATGACCAAAACTATATATCTTATAGTTTGGCAGGAACTAGTGCCAGTTAAAACAGTCAGTTACAGTGGTTTTAGCTTAAACAGGGCTGGTATTTCTCATCAGAGATAACTAGCCAACATATAGGTTATCACGTTTCTGGAGAAGTTAAATCACCCAATTTCCAGAGTTAGTCACAATTAACTTTCCTGTCTTGGAAGTGATAACTTGCAAAAGCACTGGATCAAATATGTTAAAAATGCCAAATTGGTATCGCCAAAAATCTCATACTGCTGTGACTAAGCCTGCCAAACATCAAGCCTTGCGCTTAATTGCATCACCCATAATTGCCACAATCCTTAGTGTATCTCCTAATTGGATGGCGATCGCTCAACAGCCTCCGATCAATCCACAACCAGGACAGTTGCGACGACAAGCCCAATCTGCTGGTAATCAAATTTCCCTCAATGGTCGCATCATCCCCGGTGCTTGGATGGTCAAATTAGGAGAATTTGATCAGCAAGTTATTTATCTCAGTGATGGTTTATTTCGTCAGGCGATGGGAGTTGATTTTTTAAATAGCAATAATCCTAGCCAACAACCAATTCAGTGGTTTACTTCCACCCCAGAGACCTTAGTAACTCTTCTCCAAGCCGGATACCGCTATCTTGATATCACTGAGTTTACCCAAAAAGCAAATTGGCAGGTACAAGTCAATGGTAACACTTTAGTAATTGTCACTCCCCAAGCGCGAATCAAAAATCTGATTATTGGTCATGAACCTCTCAATCCTCCTAGTACTTCTACTATCCGGGAAAACCGCGTTGTGGTTGATTTAGACAGTCCCACACCTTGGATAGTTAGACAAGGATTACCCATTAAACCGACTCAAACACCAGTAGCAGATGATCCAGATGCGATCGCTCCTCAACCCACAACCATACCGAATCGAGAATGGCGCATTACCCTGGATGCTTTAACTGATCCAGCTTTAATTCAACGTTACACCCCCATAGCACCACTGCCATCTCTACCAAACCTGAGTAAACAATTACCACAACCACAACCAAACCCTGATAGATTGATTCAAAAAATAGAGGTGGTGCATAACCAAACAATTATTAGTCTGAGTGTTCCTTTTGGTTCAGCGCCGCGTATCACTACAGTAAATAACCCAAATCGCCTAATTATCGAAATTCGCCCTGATGCAATGGTTGAACGCAATATTGCTTGGGCGGATGGGTTACGCTGGCGACAGCAATTTATTAATTTAGGGAAAGATCGTTTTCCGGTAGTGTGGTTGGAAGCTAACCCCCGCAACCTGACTATAAAACCAATTTGGACAACTCCAGAAACTGTAGTCGGCACTGCGCCCTTAATTCAAACAGCGCAAAAATACTTAGCTTTAGCCGCAATTAATGGTGGCTATTTTAACCGCAATAATAAATTGCCTCTGGGCGCGATTCGCCGAGATAATCAGTGGTTATCCGGGCCAATTTTAAATAGAGGTGCGATCGCCTGGAATAATTCTGGGCAATTTTACGTAGGTCGCCTGACATTACAAGAAACTTTAACTGCTCCAAATAATTTCCGCTTACCAATTTTATTTCTCAATAGTGGTTACGTTCAAAGCGGTGCTGCTCGTTATACTCCTAGCTGGGGAAAAACTTATACTCCCCTCACAGACAATGAAAGCATCCTCATAGTTCAAAACAATGAAATTAGCAGTCAGCTATCAGGCGGAAAAGCGGGTCAAACTCCTATTCCTATTCCCCAAAATGGTTACTTGTTAACTTTGCGAGGAACGGCTACAACTACCGCCACTCAATTACCCATCGGTACAAAGGTAACTTTGGCTAGTAACACCACCCCTGTTGACTTTAGCCGTTACCCCAACATTATTGGAGCCGGGCCGTTATTAATTCAAAACGGTCAAATTGTTCTAGATGCAAAAGCTGAAAAATTCAGCAATGCTTTCATTGCCGAAAAAGCCATTCGGAGTGGAATTTGCACCACAGCCACAGGTACACTGATGATTGCTGCTGTGCATAACCGCGCTGGTGGAGCCGGGCCGACACTCGCAGAACACGCTCAATTAATGAAAAATTTGGGTTGTGTGAATGCTTTAAATTTAGATGGTGGCAGTTCAACTAGTCTTTACTTAAGCGGACAATTACTCGACCGTTCTCCCAATACTGCGGCTCGTGTACATAATGGTATTGGTATTTTTTGGCAACAAAGATAATTAGGGGTTAGGGACTAGTACAGGTTGCTGGAAATAAACAGACCATAAGAAATTGCTAAAAGGCTTGTGGTATGAATATTCTTTCTTTTGACTTTTGACTTTTGAATTTTGCCTTGTTGTACTAGCCTCTAGCCTCTCAAACTAATTTGTTAAAGATTAGAATAAGCTGTGTTGGCGCTAGGTAAAGAGTTTATGTATTCACGAGAGTTTTAGTCGTGACTCTTTACACCCCAAAGTTTGATTTTGTTATGGTTAGCAAGGTGTAATTGAATTACTGGTTTTCACGGTTGCAAGATTGCGCCAGATTTTTCCATCAATGGTTAAGAGAAAGGACAGCTTGCTATGTCTCCAAATGAGGTAACTATGGCTCAATATCAAGAAACCGCACCTGCTAAGACTCTACCACTGCCTGCGGCGATCGCTAATCGAAGTGTTGCTGCAACCGAATTGCGCCCTTGGGGTTCTTTTACTATTTTGGAAGAAGGACGTGGATATAAAATCAAGCGCATCGAAGTTAAACCCGGACATCGCCTCAGCTTGCAAATGCACCACCATCGCAGCGAACACTGGATTGTTGTTTCTGGCACCGCCAGAGTAACTTGTGGCGACCAAGAAGTACTATTGGGTAATAATCAATCAACCTACGTACCTCAATGCACCTCCCACCGTTTAGAAAATCCTGGGGTAATTCCTTTAATTTTAATTGAGGTACAAAATGGCGAATATTTGGGTGAAGATGACATTATTCGCTACCAGGACGATTATTCTCGTACAGAAAACTAATCCTCATCGGTTAATTTATTCGTCCTAACAATAAAA
Source organism: Anabaena sp. FACHB-83 (assembly GCF_014697485.1). Classification (NCBI taxonomy): domain Bacteria; kingdom Bacillati; phylum Cyanobacteriota; class Cyanophyceae; order Nostocales; family Nostocaceae; genus Anabaena; species Anabaena sp. FACHB-83. Next base: position 362,618 of record NZ_JACJRY010000003.1, read on the forward strand.
CTCCGTAAATTTCTCACCTTAGTTATCCAGAAATTTACGGAGGTGAAATTACCAAAAGAACTAGTTGATAGTTTAGCTGCTACTTTTAACGCTACAAATCGGTATTATTTTCATCACTCAGTATTCAGTTAATCAATTATTTTTCGGCAATGAAGCAAGCTCACAGTGGCTTTTGCAAGTAAACCTCTTCATTTACAATGAAATAGCCAAAATCAGTTTTTTGAGTTTTTCAACTCCGCCATATTTTTTTAACAGGCTATGTAACTGCCCAAAAAATTCAATGATTCAACTGAGTCAAGCTGCTAAAATTGAAATTGAACGATTAAAGTCTAAGCAAAAATCTAATACCTTGGTGAGATTAGCCGTTAAACCAGGGGGATGCTCAGACTTATTTTACGATATGTCATTTGCTGAGGTTGTCCAACCAGGCGATCGCACCTTTGAAATTGGTGGTCTGCAAATTCTAGTTGACCATCAAAGTTTACAATACATCAATGAGTTAGTATTAGATTATTCCGAAGACTTGATGGGGGGAGGATTCCGTTTCCATAACCCTCAAGCTATTACTACCTGTAGTTGTGGCAATTCGTTTGCAATTCATCAAGATTCCATAGCCAATGGTCAGTAGTCAAATAGTTTATCACTCTTGGCCAGTCAAATTAGTTTGACAAAAAAGTACTAAAAAAGATATAATCAGGATTTGTTAAAACTTAGACCCCTAAGCAGCTTCACGCGCTGTGACCCATGCCAACCATACAGCAACTAATACGTAGCGAACGCGAAAAAGCGCGTCAGAAAACCAAGTCTCCAGCTCTCAAGCAATGCCCGCAACGGCGCGGTGTTTGTACAAGAGTCTACACAACCACACCTAAAAAGCCTAACTCAGCTCTCCGTAAGGTAGCAAGGGTAAGACTGACATCTGGATTTGAGGTAACAGCCTACATTCCAGGCATTGGTCACAATTTACAAGAACACTCCGTAGTCATGATTCGTGGCGGCCGGGTTAAAGACTTACCGGGCGTAAGATACCATATCATTCGTGGCACATTAGATACGGCGGGCGTAAAAGATCGCAAACAAGGTCGTTCCAAGTATGGAACCAAACGCCCGAAAGAAGCCGCTAAAAAATAAGGCAGAGGCGATTAGTCGTGCCTAAAGGCGATTAGTCGCTTTCTCTGGAAGCGATAAAAATATAAAAAGTTAGCGATCGCCCTTAAACAGTTGTGAAAATAGATATAAGCATCTATTTTCAAAATTTAAATTAGTTAAGCTACCACTGCCAGCCTGCACTCAGCGAGCAAGTGTAGGTTTAGTTGAGATTGCTGTAAGCGACAGCAGCATTTTCATTTGTCAATTTATGCCTGTGATGTTGTCGCTTTGTCTATCCCATCCAAGATAGCAAATCAGCAATTCAGGGTCGCTGCAAATGTGTAAAAAAATTGCAGCAGTCTGAGTGGCAGCTTCCACCACTCCAGTACTGCGCGGTCTGATAGCATATAATTTCGTTGCCAAATTCCGAATGTAAGGGTAAAGTATGTCTCGTCGTGGTGTAGTTCAGAGGCGGCCAGTTCCGCCTGACTCCGTTTACAATAGTCGGCTGGTGAGCATGATAATTCGCCGGATCATGCGTCACGGCAAAAAATCACTAGCTGCACGCATTGTCTATGATGCACTCAAAACAATTGAAGAGCGCACAGGTAATGCAGCACTAGAAACCTTTGAAAGAGCAGTGCGTAATGCCACACCATTGGTAGAAGTTAAAGCGCGTCGGGTGGGTGGTGCAACCTACCAAGTACCAATGGAAGTACGTTCAGAACGTGGTACTACCTTAGCACTGCGTTGGTTAGTACAATTTTCTCGCTCCAGACCAGGGCGGACAATGGCTGGCAAATTAGCTAATGAGTTAATGGATGCAGCCAACGAAACAGGTAACGCAATCCGTAAGCGTGAAGAAACGCACCGGATGGCTGAAGCCAACAAAGCCTTTGCACACTATCGTTATTAAGCAGCACAGCGATATATCTTGCCTCAAGCGGTATATCGCCGACTGAATAAAAATCCAGACGGGAATCCGTAAAAGTATAGAATCTTAACAAAGAGTAATATACAAGATATCATGAGGCAAAAACTATAGGAGGCTACTGTGGCACGTATAAACCCGCTAGAGAAAGTACGCAATATCGGTATTGCGGCGCACATAGATGCGGGCAAAACAACAACAACAGAGAGAATATTATTTTACTCTGGGATAATTCATAAAATTGGTGAAGTTCACGAAGGAACAGCTGTAACCGACTGGATGGAGCAAGAGCGGGAGCGGGGAATCACCATCACTGCTGCGGCAATCAGTACCAGTTGGAAAGATTATCAAATTAACATTATCGATACTCCTGGTCACGTAGACTTCACAATTGAAGTAGAACGCTCCATGCGCGTATTAGATGGTGTAATTGCTGTATTTTGTTCTGTAGGTGGAGTACAACCACAATCGGAGACAGTGTGGCGGCAAGCAGACCGTTACGCAGTACCTCGGATCGCCTTTATTAATAAAATGGATCGCACAGGCGCGAACTTCTATAGAGTTCACGAACAAATGCGCGATCGCCTAAGAGCAAATGCCATTGCAATTCAACTGCCCATTGGTAGCGAAAACGACTTCAAAGGCATTGTAGACTTGGTGCGGAAGCGTGCATACATTTACAACAACGACCAAGGTACAGATATCCAAGAAACGGATATCCCTTCAGAGGTGCAAGAGCAAGCTGAAGAGTACTACACCAAGCTGGTAGAAGCAGTAGCTGAAACCGATGACGCTTTGATGACTAAGTACTTCGATGGCGAAGCACTGACAGAAGAAGAAATCCGGGCAGCCCTTCGCAAAGGGACAATTGCCGGCACAATCGTGCCTGTGCTTTGTGGTTCAGCCTTTAAAAACAAAGGCGTGCAGTTAATGTTGGATGCAGTTGTAGATTACCTACCCGCGCCAACAGAAGTGCCTCCCATTCAAGGCACACTTGCAAATGGTGATACAGTCGAGCGCCGGGCGGATGACAACGAACCTCTAGCTGCTTTGGCATTTAAGATTATGGCTGACCCTTACGGTCGCCTAACCTTTGTTCGTGTTTATTCTGGTGTTCTGAAAAAAGGTAGTTATGTATTAAACGCTACCAAAAATAAAAAAGAACGCATTTCCCGCTTAGTTCTAATGAAGGCAGATGATCGCCAAGACGTAGAGGAACTACGGGCTGGTGACTTGGGTGCTGCGTTAGGATTAAAAGATACCTTAACAGGTGATACTATCACTGATGAAGGCGCACCAGTAATACTGGAATCCCTATTTATTCCAGAGCCTGTGATCTCGGTAGCGGTTGAACCCAAAACCAAGAACGACATGGATAAGCTATCCAAGGCTCTGCAATCTCTCTCCGAAGAAGACCCAACCTTCCGCGTCAATGTTGATCCAGAAACAAACCAAACTGTAATTGCAGGGATGGGAGAACTCCACCTAGAAATTCTGGTGGATCGGATGTTACGCGAATTCAAGGTGGAAGCGAATGTTGGTGCGCCACAAGTAGCTTACCGCGAAACGATTCGGAAAGCAGTTACCAACGTGGAAGGTAAGTTCATCCGCCAAAGTGGTGGTAAGGGTCAATATGGTCACGTTGTGATCAATTTGGAGCCAGGAGAACCCGGTAGCGGCTTTGAATTCGTCTCTAAAATTGTCGGTGGCGTAGTACCTAAAGAGTACATTGGCCCCGCCGAGCAAGGTATGAAAGAAAGCTGTGAATCTGGTATTTTAGCTGGATATCCCCTGATTGACGTAAAAGCGACGCTAGTTCATGGTTCTTACCACGATGTAGACTCTTCGGAAATGGCTTTCAAAATTGCTGGTTCAATGGCGATGAAAGAAGCTGTGCTGAAAGCTTCACCAGTACTATTAGAGCCTATGATGAAAGTTGAAGTGGAAGTTCCTGAAGACTTTATCGGGAACGTTATTGGAGACCTCATCTCCCGCCGAGGGCAGATTGAAAGCCAAAGCACTGAACAGGGACTCGCTAAAGTGGCATCCAAAGTTCCACTGGCGACCATGTTTGGCTACGCTACCGATATCCGGTCGAAAACCCAAGGTCGAGGTATTTTTACGATGGAGTTCAGCCACTACGAAGAGGTGCCTCGCAGCGTGGCTGAAACTATCATTGCAAAAAGCAAAGGGAACGCTTAATTAAAAAAGGAAACGAGCATTCATGGCACGCGCAAAGTTTGAAAGAACTAAACCCCACGTTAACATCGGTACTATTGGACACGTTGACCACGGTAAAACAACTTTAACAGCAGCTATCACCATGACCTTGGCTGCTCTCGGTAAAGCTGTAGCTAGAGCCTACGACCAAATCGATAACGCACCAGAAGAAAAGGCACGGGGTATCACAATTAACACAGCTCATGTGGAGTATGAAACCGAAAACCGGCACTATGCTCACGTAGACTGTCCAGGACACGCTGACTATGTGAAGAACATGATCACTGGTGCAGCCCAAATGGATGGCGCTATCCTCGTAGTTGCAGCTACCGATGGTGCTATGCCTCAAACCCGCGAACACATCCTGCTGGCAAAACAAGTAGGTGTTCCCAACCTCGTCGTCTTCTTGAACAAAGTAGATATGATCGACGACGAAGAACTGTTAGAGTTGGTAGAACTCGAACTGAGAGAATTGTTGAGCGACTATGAGTTTGATGGTGATAATATCCCCATCATCCGAGGTTCCGGTCTGAAAGCTCTGGAGAAAATGACCGCCAGCAATAAAACCCAAAAAGGTGAAGATCCGTGGGTAGATAAAATCTACGAACTCATGGAAGCTGTCGATTCCTACATTCCTGACCCAGAGCGCGATATTGACAAGCCCTTCTTGATGGCTGTAGAAGACGTATTCACCATCACAGGTCGTGGTACCGTGGCTACTGGACGTATCGAACGCGGCAAAGTTAAGGTGAACGATAACGTAGAGCTAGTGGGTCTGAGAGAAACTCGTAACACCACCGTCACCGGGATTGAAATGTTCAAGAAGAGCCTTGAGGAAGGCTTGGCTGGGGACAACGCTGGTGTACTACTGCGTGGTCTGAAGAAAGAAGACGTTGAGCGCGGTATGGTACTAGCAAAACCTGGTTCCATTACTCCTCACACCCAATTTGAAGGGGAAGTATACGTGCTGACCGAAAAAGAAGGTGGTCGCAAAACCCCATTCTTCGCTGGCTACCGTCCTCAGTTCTATGTGCGGACAACTGATGTAACCGGCACCATCAAAGAGTTTACATCTGATGAAGGTTCAGCAGTAGAAATGGTAATGCCAGGCGATCGCATCAAAGCGACAATAGAATTGATCAGCCCGATCGCTATTGAACAAGGTATGCGCTTTGCGATTCGTGAAGGTGGCCGCACCATCGGTGCTGGTGTCGTCTCCAAAATCCTCAAGTAGTACCTTTTTACCCTAAATAATGAAGAGCAGAGATGCTAAGATGCCTCTCTGCTCTTTTATCTGAACTTAATTGCGGGAATGGGGAGTAGGATAAACAAACTACTCCCCACTCCCCACTCCCCACTCCCCACTCCCCTAATAAATCAGAACCTGGAAAATTAAAGATGGCAACTCTACAACAGCAGAAAATTAGAATTCGTTTAAAAGCTTTTGACCGTCGATTGTTGGATACATCTTGCGAGAAGATTGTAGATACAGCTAACCGGACTAACGCGACAGCCATAGGCCCAATTCCCCTACCTACAAAACGGAAAATCTATTGCGTACTGCGTTCTCCTCACGTAGATAAAGATTCACGGGAACATTTTGAAACCCGTACTCACCGCAGAATTATTGACATCTACCAGCCTTCCTCTAAAACTATTGATGCTTTAATGAAGCTGGATTTGCCATCTGGTGTTGATATTGAAGTCAAACTGTAGTTTAGAAGAATTCAGGAATCAAAACTAATTAACGCATTATTAAACACAGTTAATTTATTCACCACCCATACAGAATACTCTGTGGTAGGCTACTAGCCTTTGCGTCAGGCTTTGCCCAACAATTCAACCTTAGTAGTATGCGTCTAGATACTGAGTTATAGCTCTTAGTTCCTGAATTCTTTACCAAAGACTATAGTGTGAATACGGAACTAGCCCTGAGAAAATTGATCTCAGGGCTTTTTATTTAGTGATAGAATGTAAATAAAGTACGGGAAAGCAGAGAACAATAAATTTTTAAAATTAAATTTATTCTAAGGTAACAATGACATCTTCATCTAGAATTGCTGTTCGTGAACTACCTCTGTTCCCGTTACCCGAAGTAGTTCTTTTTCCTACAAGACCATTACCATTACATATCTTTGAATTTCGCTACCGAATCATGATGAACACGATTTTGGAGAGCGATCGCAGATTCGGTGTGGTCATGGTCGATCCAGTCAAAGGTACAATTGCCAATGTGGGCTGTTGTGCAGAAATTATCCATTACCAGCGCCTACCAGACGACCGGATGAAGATGCTGACTTTAGGACAGCAACGGTTTCGTGTCTTAGAGTATGTGCGAGAAAAGCCTTATCGTGTCGGTTTGGTGCAGTGGATAGAAGATGAGCCACCTAGCAAAGATTTGCGTCCTTTGGGAGCCGAAGTTGAACAACTGCTCAAAGATGTAGTGCGCCTCTCGGCTAAGTTAACAGAACAAAATATTGAACTACCAGAAGAATTACCAGACTTGCCAATAGAGCTATCTTACTGGGTGGCTAGTAACCTTTATGGTGTTGCAGCCGAACAACAATCATTGTTAGAAATGCAGGATACGGCTGCTCGTTTAGAACGAGAAGCAGAAATTTTAACTTCTACCCGGAATCATTTAGCAGCTCGCTCAGTATTGAAAGATACTTTCAATCAGAAGTCATAAACTAAATTAACTAGAAGATGAGTCTTATTAGCGTTCTACCTTGCAGTTTCCTGATTTTATGTTCATGCAAGAGTAGTCGCTAATACCATCTATACACAGTATCTGACTCCTAAATTCTGCCAATAGAAAATAACTTTTGAAAATACAGCGTTTTTCATCTCAATGAGGTACATTCCTCTAGTCTTGAGCATCCTAGCCTCCAGCCTCTATCTCCTATCAACTTGTACTGCACTAAATAAACCGAAAAACGCTATAAATACTATCAAGCGTTGAGTAAGTCAGCAATTGATTTAATTAAGATTCCGAAGTGTTAACTGACAATACACCATAGCTACCAAAAATTTTTAATATTTCTAGATATCCTATTAAATCAGCTATAGCAGATTGCATTTTTGGTTGTTGAATATCTGTTTCTAAGTCAAGAAAAAATACATATTCTCCTAAAGAACGCTTGGTAGGACGAGATTCAATTCGACTAAGATTAATTCCTAGTTCAGCAAATACTTGCAGAGGTTTAATTAACGCACCAGGTATATTTGCAGGTAAGCTAAAAGCTAAAGAGCTATGAGTGGGATTTAAATTATTGATATGATATTCAAACTTGGCGTTATTTTGACTCACTACCCAAAAGCGAGTACAGTTTTCGGGATAGTCATTAATGCCTTGGGCGAGAATTGGCAAGTTATAAAGTTGGGCTGCTCTAGAAGAAGCGATCGCAGCTGCTGTTAAATCTTGCTTTAATAATTGTAGAGCTTCTGTTGTGGAATTACTCGGTATAATTTGTACATTTGGCAGAGATTGTCCCAACCAATTTTGACATTGGGCTAAAGCTTGGGGATGGGAATAAACCTTTTCAATTTTATCTAAACCAGAAGCGACAGAAATCAAGCTATGAACTATAGGCATCACTAAAGCCAATTGAATTTGCAAACTATCCAATTGCCATAGTGCATCCATTGTCATAGTCACACTACCTTCAATGGAATTTTCGACTGGTACAACCGCTAACTGTGTTTTACCTGCTGCCACAGCTTGGAGTGACTGCGCTATGCTGGGATATGGACATAAAGTAGCTTCAGTTCCCGTTGTTTTGGTTAGCCAGTTGACATATAAAACTGCCGCTTGTTCTGCATAAGTACCTGGTGGGCCTAAATGAGCAATAGATAAAGACATAATGTTGGAACAGGAACTATTGTGAGATTAATAGACTATACCGCAGCAAATCCATACTTGAAGCAATAAAACATTGATTTAGCTTTGTTGAACTCCACACTGCTGTTCTATCTTAAACAACGATACAGTTTGTAATTGCATTCACTAGCAGACTTACCATATTGCGTATCGGGACAACATTACATCCACCCCAACACATTGGCATAAAACTTTGATTTTTTCTTTTCAGAAGTAATTCCTAACAGCTAAATTTCATATTGAGATATAGGAATCCGGTTTGATTTCTAAATTTATTTGTGTAGGTAGGGAATAGGGAATGGGGAGTCGGGAGTAGGAAAGAAGCCTAATCTGAATGTACTGATTTTTTTCAGAAATCAAATATCAGTCCTATAGCAGTGAGTAGACACACATCACAGAGATGAAATTTGTTCTCTCATTGAACACTGGTATTATTTGTTATATTTTTGTTTCTTATACTGAAAAAAACATTTTTGGAAAATGACTGCAATTTGATTTATAATTATAAAAATATTACTAATTTATTTTAAAAATCTTGTGATTTAATAAATCTATTATTAAAGTCTGAGGTCATACATAAGTAATATCTATGTTTATTATTTGAGTAGATTAAAATAATCATTGCCATAAATTTATTACCATATAAAAGTATCAAATCACTGCTGTCTGCAAAATCATGCCTACAAGATTTACTGCTTCTCAATCGGTAAAAATTGCTGTACCGCAACAGCCTATTCCTATTCAACATTACTTGCGGCAGCCTCAACGATTGGTGAATGCTTTAGTTGATAACAGTCGTGTCCAACAGCTTTCGGAGGAAGTATTTCGGCTAAAAATGCGTCCTCTATCTTTTATGACATTGAGTATTCAACCAACTGTAGATATGAGGGTTTGGGCAGAATCCAATAGTGTAATTTATTTGCGTTCAGTAGGTTGTGAAATCCGAGGGTTTGAATATATTAACCAACGTTTTAGCCTCAATTTAAAAGGTTATTTATCACCACATCAATCTAGCAATGGTACTCGTCTGGAAGGAAAAGCTGATTTAGAAGTACAAGTAGAACTACCGCCACCATTTTCTCTCACTCCAAAGCCAATTTTAGAAGCTACTGGCAATGGTTTGCTCAAGAGTGTCTTAGTTACTGTTAAGCAAAGATTGTTGCATCAGCTACTCATAGATTATCGTCATTGGGTAACATCGCAAATGGCAGAAAAGGCTCTAGAAGATAATAGTGGCGATTTACCAATTTTGAATTTAGAATAATGGGCGTTGCTGATTAGTGGGATGTTTTTTGTGTCGCGCAAAGGCAAGGTAGCGCGTTGGGCAGTTTATCCGACTTGTAGACGCGCTTTGCGCGGCTTCTTGCAGAGTAGCGACTACCGCGCAGAAGCGCAAAAAACCGATATTTAACTCTTGTTAAAAAGGCTTAATTCACCCCGCATATATACAACGCTGAAAAATATTTACCTAGTATTAAATATGTGGTTTATTAAAAATAATGTCTCTCCTAGACTAGCTATAACAAATTAATACTTGATACTAGGTTAAATCCTTACATAGTATGGGATTTAAGATTAATAAAGTAAATTTCTATTAAATCTTTAATTTCATTTGCAAGGTAAATACAGTAATTTCAGGACGAGCAAAAAAACGCAGATGTAAACCTGTCATTCCTAAGCCTCGGTTAGTATACAAAAACATCTTACCTAGCTGATATTTTCCTAAATAATACTGTCTTGCAAAAGGCGGAAGTATAGGCGGTGTGATGAACGGTAGGCGAATTTGTCCGCCGTGAGAATGTCCTGACAGTTGCAAATCAAACCGTCCTGTTGCCGTACTGGTAATAGCAAAATCTGGTTCATGGGCTAACAATATTGCTGCGCCTGTATTGGGTAGTTTCTGCATCACTAAATCTAGGCGGCTTTTACCCATCTGCACATCATCTACACCTGCAATATGTAACATTGCATTTCCGCGTTGGAGTGTATGAATATCATTGTCCAAATAGACAATATTGCTTTTTTTTATGGCTTGGATAATTGCTGGAGTATCATTCTCATGGTCATGATTTCCTAATATGGCTACAGTTTTATCTTTGGGTGTGAAGTGATTTAAACAAACTGTTAATGAAGGGATGAATTGTGGTAAATTGCGAGTGACTAAATCACCTGTAATTGCAATTAAATCGGGTTTTTGTTGGTTAACTAGTCGGACTATCCGCTTGAGTCGTCGCGGAGTCATCCAGCGATCGCGGTGAATATCACTAATTTGGACAATGCGATAACCGTTAAATTCTGGGGCGAGATTGGGTAATGTCAGTTGTAAAGAATTAATTTCAATCCAATTCGGTTCAATTAAATGGGCATATAGTAAAGTGCAGCAGCCAAGCAATAAGCACCATCTTATAAATCGAAAAGCTGATCTGCTGGCTTTTATCAACCACTTACGAGTTATCAACACACAATCTCCTTCGCTGTGATTGCTAGTTTTTTTGCCAAGCTTGTTATTTAAAATTTCGAGTACAATTTTCTTTTATCAGAGAAAATTAAATAAAGACTCAAGTCATAAGGGAGTGGAGAGTCAGGAGTAACTAGCCCCGACAATTAAAATCGCGGCTATACAAACAAAGTCAGCCTTCTCGGACTAAAGCAAAATCAAGGGTTTAGGAACCCGCGCGGCGGTGACTGATCTTGCGGAAGTGCGGGTTTTGTTCTTGTGCAAGATGAACCACGACTTAAGTCACTTAGTCCAAGGTCAAGATGTTTAAAAACACATTCTTCCCCTACTCCCTATTCCCAACTCCCCACGTTTCTTAAGAATTAAAATAAACAGATGTGATATAATTACTGTTTCTCTACTCCTGGTTTTATGGGACTGCCAATTGTTGCAATTATCGGCCGACCGAATGTCGGCAAATCCACCCTGGTTAATCGTCTCGCTGGGGAACAAACGGCGATTGTCCACGACGAACCAGGTGTGACCCGCGATCGCACTTATCTACCTGCTTTTTGGAATGATCGCGAGTATTTAGTGGTAGATACAGGTGGTTTAGTCTTTAACGATGACACCGAATTTTTGCCATTAATTCGTCAGCAAGCACTAGCAGCCCTCAACGAAGCCAGTGCAGCCATTTTTGTAGTGAATGGTCAGACAGGCCCCACATCAGCTGATGAAGAAATCGCTCAGTGGTTACGTCAACAACCAGTACCAGTACTCCTGGCTGTGAACAAATGCGAATCTCCAGAACAAGGCTTAACTCAAGCAGCCGAGTTTTGGGAATTGGGGTTAGGAGAACCATACCCCATCTCTGCAATTCATGGCAACGGTACAGGCGACTTACTCGACGAGTTAATTAAACACATTCCATCGGTAACAGAAGTACCAGAAACCAACGAAATTAAAGTGGCGATCATTGGTCGGCCAAATGTGGGTAAATCAAGTTTATTAAATGCGTTTGTGGGTGAACAAAGAGCCATTGTCAGCCCCATTTCTGGTACAACGCGAGATGCGATAGACACCTTTATCGAACGTGATGGACAACAATATCGGCTGATTGATACCGCCGGGATTCGCAAAAAGAAAAACATAGACTACGGGACAGAATTTTTTAGCATTAACCGTGCTTTTAAAGCCATTCGCCGCGCCGATGTTGTTTTATTAGTTTTAGATGCCTTAGACGGAGTTACGGAACAAGACCAAAAATTAGCAGGGCGGATCATTGAAGAAGGTCGAGCTTGCATCGTTGTTGTCAATAAATGGGATGCTGTTGAAAAGGACTCTCATACTATCTACGATTACGAAAAAAGTCTGCAAGAGCGACTACACTTTACCGACTGGGCTTCGACTATCTTTGTCAGCGCCTTAACAGGACAACGGGTAGAAAAGATTTTAGAATTAGTTGTGCAAGCAGCAGCAGAACACAAGCGCCGTGTGACTACATCGGTAATTAACGAAGTCTTAGAAGAAGCGGTAAGATGGCACTCACCCCCAACTTCTCGCGGTGGTCGTCAGGGCAGGATTTATTATGGTACTCAAGTGAGCAGCCGACCACCGACAATTGCTCTGTTTGTGAACGATGCAAAACGCTTCAACGACAACTACCGCCGCTATATCGAAAGACAATTCCGCCAACAACTAGGCTTTAAAGGTACACCCATTCGTCTCCTCTGGCGGAGTAAGAAAGTCCGGGATATGGAAAGTGGTAATGTCAACCGCGCAACTCGCGTTTAAGAGTGCTGAGTGCTGAGTATGGAGAAGTAAAAGGAGTAGACAAGGGCGAGGGGGTAGACAAGGTAGAGTGTGCTAAACGTTAAATGTCAGAGCAAAATAGACAATAAATAGAAATCTTGACTTATCGTACTTGAGAAACTTTAATACTCAGCACTCATAACTCAGCACTCAGCACTTGAAAAATGGATTTACTGCGATCGCTCCCTCTAGGGCTATATTTAGAACAACCGCAAACTTGGCTGCATAAACTTGATCCCCGCGTCAAGATTGCTTGGTTGATGAGTTTTTTAACCAGTTACAGCTTTGCGACTAACGAATGGCGCATCTTGTTAGTCGTGCTGTTAATTATTTTTACATTAGTTGCCAAAATTCCCCGCCGAGTTTGGCAGCAACAATTAGGTTGGTTATTAACCCTTACAGTTTTAGTATTATTTATTGCCGCAGTTAGCCCCGATGGCTTGGGTGTGAGTTATCAACCCCGCCTCCCAGCTAATGAACAAATTTTAGCTCCCAAGTCTAACTCACCCAGCCCAACTCCCCAGCCAGCACTCAGCACTAAAAAATACTCTTATGTATTGTTCCATCAAGGGCCAGTGAGAATCACCCGCCGTTCTTTAGATTTGGCAGTGCGTCTCAGTACCATTTTATTTACGGTAATTTACAGTACTAACTTGTATCTGTTGACAACTGCGCCAGAAGAAATCACGGCGGCGATTGAAAGCATTATGCAGCCCTTACGCAGACTCAATTTACCTGTAACCGAAATTACCTTGACTTTAACGTTATCCTTGCGATTTATTCCCTTAGTTTTAGAAGAAGTACAGAATTTGATTCGCTCAGTCATGACCAGGGCGATTAATTGGAAAAAACTAGGGTTGAAAGGTGCGGTTAAAGTTTGGATGATTGTCGCCGAAAGACTGTTAGAAAATTTGCTCTTAAGGGCAGACCAAATGGCAAATGCGATGATGGTGCGCGGTTTTACCAGCCCTAACGAACACAAAGTCCAGTGGCATGAATTACGACTTAAAAGATGGGATTGGTTTGCGATCGCCACTTTAACTTTATTCTGGGGAGTGCGGGTAATTTCCGGTAATAAATTTTAAGCTGTTCACTCATTATGACCAAGCCTTGGCATTGGCGATCGCTCCCCCTAGAAAATCGTACTGGCGCGGAAATTTTCGCCGCCCTATTTCTACCTACCACATCATCAGGCATTGCTACCCTACTAGAAAGCCCCTACCCCACACCCACAAGCCAACCCCAACTCAGCCGCTATTCCATCTGTGCAGGCGCACCCCGCATCATCGATGGTGTACCGCAGATGTGGACACCGCAATTAGGTCAGGTTTTCCCATTTTTGGAGGAGTTGCTACAAAGTGGGGGTGTAGGGGTACAAGGGTGTACTTCGACTGCGCTCAGTAAGCAGGGTGTAGGGGAAGAAATGTTTCTCCCATCGCCCCCTGCCCCCCTGCCCCCCTGCACCGCTACCCCCCTGCCTCCTCATCTCCCCTTCACCGGTGGTTGGCTAGGCTGGCTTGGCTATGATGTCGCTTGGGAAATTGAACAGTTACCTTTTGCTAAATCTGATACTCTACCCTTCCCCGTGGCTTTTTGGTATGAACCAGAATCGTTTGCCGTTTTAGATCATGTTGAGCAAATTCTTTGGTTAGCAGGTAGTGACATTAATGATGTAGATAGGTTAAAAATTCTTTTAGAAGATAAAAATTCAGGGAATTCACTCTACCAAGTTACCTCCTCACCGCATACACCCATCACTTCTGCCCCTGAGTTCTTCACATCGCAGTCAGATTATGAAACATCAGTCAACCGCGCCAAAAAATATATTCAGGCTGGAGATATCTTTCAGGCGAATCTTTCTTTGCGGTTTACCGCATCTACAACGGCTTCTGGCTGGTCAATTTACCAAGCATTACAGAAAATCAATCCTTCACCCTTTGCCAGCTACTGGCAGACTCCTTGGGGTGAAGTAGTTAGCTGTTCACCAGAACGGTTGGTGCTGTTGCAAAATCAGGAAGCTCAAACTCGACCAATAGCCGGGACGCGATCGCGCGGTACAACCCCAGAACAAGATCATCAACTAGCACAAGAACTACTCAGCAACACCAAAGAACGTGCAGAACATATCATGCTAGTAGACTTAGAACGCAATGATTTAGGGCGAGTGTGTGAATGGGGAACAGTAAAAGTTGACGAACTGCTCACAATTGAGCGATATAGCCATGTTATGCACCTTGTCAGCAACGTTATAGGTACTTTAAAATCCGATCAAAGCGCCGTTAATTTGATTCGTGCCATGTTCCCAGGCGGCACAATCACAGGGTGTCCCAAAGTGCGGTGCATAGAAATTATCGAAGAACTAGAACCTGTGCGACGTAGCCTGTTTTATGGTTCCTGCGGCTATCTCGACTGGCGCGGTAACTTGGACTTGAATATCCTGATTCGTACTCTACTTCTAGCACCCGCATCTCCAGATGAAGGGCAGGGGGCAGGGGTGCAAGGGGACAAGGGTGCAGGAAGCGAGGGGGCAGAGGAAGAATCTCTGACTCAGCACTCACACTTCGACTCCGCTCAGTGTACAGCACTCAGCACTCACACTTCGACTCCGCTCAGTGTACAGCACTCAGCACTCAAAACTGTCTGGGGACAAGTGGGTGCGGGTATTGTGGCAGACAGTGATCCTGAAAGAGAATGGTATGAATCTCTGCACAAAGCGCAAGCACAACTAGCAGCCTTGAACCTCATAAATCACCCATGAATCACCCTGAATTGAATTGGTGCAACTCCTAATTTCTGAATGATGACTCATCAAAAGTTGGTAATTGTTGGCAATTTTGTGCCACAAAATAATAATTATGGCAACATGGAGAGAAGCCAGCGCCAACATCGATTTTAGGTCAGCTTTGGCTATTTTTGTAGCAGGGGATAAGTGACAGGTTATGGGCTTCGCTGTCAGTTGCGCCCAGTGATACAGTGAGCTTGCAAAACTGCTCAATTTCTGCGTCAGCCGAACGGTGTCAGAGTTTTGAACACTACACCCTCACAGGGAAGTCACAATTCAAAAGCCAGAGAATCTTTAACTTTTAACTTTTGACTTTTGACTTGATTCTGCCCCTTCACCCTTGGTTTTTCGTCTTACTGCGAAGTCCTACTAGGCATCATCAAGGATTTCATCACTGCCAAGCGATGGCAGAAATCACTCAATTGGAGTAGTTTTAACTAAATATTCTGACGAACAGGTATGATCATCGTCGGGATGTTTGTCTAAAACTACAAATCAATATACATACTCCCACCTTGACTCTTAAATGACTCCAGAAAATCCTGAAATCTACATCAATCATCCAACTTGGGGCTTACTTTATCGGATTTGTGTGGTTGACGACAACCAAGATATGTTCACTACACTTTATGCCCAACGCTTATTTTTTCTGGTAACAAACGACGTTAAAGGCATTAAATTTCAACCCATTGGACGTACTGAAGCCAGAATGATGTTAGAAAATCGTTTGCGGACTCTACGCCGTAATGGTTCATCTCAGGAGTACGATCAGCTTCAGAGTGTTTTCCAACGCACGTTCCAATGAGTAGTTCGATTGACGAACATATTGCCAATATTCGCGCCACACTGCCATCTTCGGTCAGGTTAATTGCTGTCAGCAAGCAAGTTTCGGCGGAGATGATTCGTTTAGCTTACAACGCCGGAATTCGTGATTTTGGCGAAAGCCGTATCCAAGAAGCTGCCACTAAACAAGCTCAGTTACAGGACTTATCTGATATTACTTGGCATTTGATTGGACATTTGCAAAGTAATAAAGCCAAAAAAGCCCTAGAACTATTTGAGTGGATTCACTCTGTAGATAATTTGAAGCTGGCGCAGCGATTAAATCAATTAGCACAGCAGCTAGGAGTTACCCCAAAAGTCTGTCTGCAAGTCAAAATCCTTCCAGACCCGCAAAAATCAGGTTGGACTGTTCCAGAATTACTGGCAGACTTAGGGGAACTCAACCAGTGCCAGTTTTTACAAATTCAAGGATTGATGACAATTCCGCCTCTGGGGTTGACTGAGGCGGAAATTTTGCATGTATTTAATAGCACTCATGATTTAGCAAAACAAATTCAGTTACAAAACTTGCCAAATGTTCAAATGCGGGAACTATCGATGGGGATGTCTGGGGATTATCAACTGGCAGTCCAAGCGGGAGCAACGATGGTAAGATTGGGAACTATTTTATTTGGCGATCGCCAATAGTTTCGCTGACAGCAATTCTTGACTATTTGTACCAGAGCTTCTAGGTAAGAAATACAGATAATTGTCCTAGAGTGCTGGTACAATAAAACACTAAAAAAATCATTAACAAAAGTAACGAAACATCAAAAAAACCTGTAATTAAGCTTTATATCCTAAAATCTTTGGGATATAATCTTGACTCATTATTGTATCTAGGTTAAGGTACAGGCGTTTACAAAAGCGTCCGTTCATTATCTATAGTTGTAACAGAAGCTACAAACAACGATAAGATTACTAAATTGTCCGTCCTTTGTAGTGATCTTTAGTGGCTACATCAACTATCAGCCAAATCGATAAAGGTAATTTGCATCAGGAGCGTACCAAATGAACAATATATTTTCCAAACTGCGAGATTTCGTAGGGCTGAACGAGCAGGTAGAATACGAATATTATGAGGAAGAACCAGATACAGATCACTACCAAAATCTGTATCAAGAGGAAAATCCTCAACCTGCACCAGCAGAAGCTACTACACAGAATCGACGTTGGCGGGAACCCATGTCTACAATGGGTAATGATGTAGCAACAGGATCAAAGTCTACGATGGGGAACGTAATTGGTATGCCAGGAGCAGTAAACGGGATTTCTGAAGTATTAGTGCTTGAACCTCGTACATTTGAAGAAATGCCCCAGGCAATTCAAGCGTTACGTGAGCGCAAATCAGTTGTACTCAACTTGACAATCATGGACCCGGATCAAGCTCAAAGAGCAGTTGATTTTGTTGCTGGTGGAACTTACGCGTTAGATGGACATCAAGAGCGGATTGGAGAAAGCATCTTTTTGTTTACGCCAAGCTGCGTACAAGTCAGCACCCAAGGTGGAGTTATTCATGAAGTACCACAACCGCCAGCGCGTCCTGTACGTACCGCCCCAACTGCCACACCAAACTGGGGAAATGAACCTAACCGCATGGCACAATAAATTGAAATTAGTCATTAGTCCTTTGTCCTTCGTCCTTTGTCCCTCGTTCTAAGATACAAATGACTAATGACAAGTGACTAATGACCAATCATAAATGACTAGAAAATTTGGCTTAATTGGTGGTGGGGTAATGGGAGAGGCGCTGTTATCCCGCCTGCTTGAGCGGGGCATCTACCAACCCTCAGAAGTAATCATTAGCGAACCCCAACCAGCGCGTCAGGCTTTTTTGCAGCAGCAATACAATGTGGCTGTGACGACAGATAATAGCTTGGTATTTCAACAAGCGCAGGAAGTCATATTTTTAGCTGTAAAACCGCAAGTATTTAGTGCGATCGCTCAAGAATTAGCAGATATTGTTTTAGCAGAACATTCCCCCTTGGTGATATCGATTTTGGCAGGAGTGCCTTTACATCACCTAGAAGCATCATTCCCAGGATTACCAGTCATTCGAGCTATGCCCAACACCCCAGCCACAGTCGGGGCGGGGATGACAGCTATCTGTTTAGGTGCGTATACAAATGCTAAACACCAGCAAAAAGCATCAGAGATATTTTCCGCCGTGGGAGAAGTGGTGGAAGTCTCCGAAAGCTTGATGGATGCTGTCACAGGCTTATCTGGTAGCGGCCCGGCTTACGTCTCTATATTGGTAGAAGCTTTAGCAGATGGTGGAGTCGCCGCAGGTTTACCCAGAGGAATTGCCAATCAACTCGCCTTGCAAACAGTATTGGGAACCGCACAATTACTGCACACCAGCAAAATGCACCCAGCAGAATTGAAAGACAGAGTAACTAGTCCTGGAGGGACAACTATTGCTGGTATTAGCCAATTAGAAAAAGCTGGATTTCGCTCGGCTTTAATTGAAGCAGTCAAAGCCGCCACAGCGCGATCGCAAGAATTGGGAAAATGAGGGGAGTGGTGAGTGGTGAGTAGGGAGTGGGGAAATTAGAAAATATGCCTATTCCCCATTCCCTACTCCCTATTCCCTACTTCCTATGACGAAGTTGACAAAAGACCCGTTAATATAGTAAACAGTCTGGTTGCAAATGTGATTGAGTGAACTATCCCGCACCGTCTCCAGAAATCAACTTAGGGTCGATATTTCCCTTTGATCTGGATCAGTTTCAGAAAGATGCGATCGCGTCCCTTAATGCTGGACGCTCCGTAGTTGTATGTGCGCCCACGGGTTCTGGCAAAACCTTAGTCGGAGAATATGCTATTTATCGCGCCCTAGCTCGAAAAAAGCGCGTATTCTACACCACACCCCTCAAAGCCTTGTCGAACCAAAAACTCCGCGATTTTCGTGAGAAGTTTGGTGCCGATTTAGTAGGACTGTTAACTGGTGATGCGTCTATTAACCGAGATGCACCAATTTTGGTCATGACCACAGAAATCTTCCGCAATATGCTCTATGGCACACCCATCGGGCAAGTTGGCATTTCCTTGGTGGATGTGGAAGCAGTGGTATTGGATGAGTGCCACTACATGAACGATCGCCAACGCGGTACAGTTTGGGAAGAATCGATTATTTACTGTCCCCGTGAAGTGCAACTAGCAGCCCTCTCCGCCACAGTTGCCAATAGCGAACAACTAACAGATTGGTTAAACCAAGTCCACGGCCCCACAGACCTGATTTATTCTGATTTTCGCCCAGTGCCTTTGGAATTTCATTTCTGTAATCCCAAAGGTCTGTTTCCCTTGCTGAATGATACGCAAAACAAAATTAATCCCCGCCTCATTAAGAAACATCGCAAAGGACAAGCTGACAAAGGTAAAAACGGCAGACCAGAAGCCCCAGGCATCATCTATACCTTAAGCCAACTCCAACAGCGAGATATGCTCCCCGCCATTTACTTTATCTTTAGCCGTCGGGGATGCGATAAAGCTGTGGCTGAGGTGGGTGATTTATGGTTAGTCAATGGTCAAGAGTCACAAATATTACGGGAGCAAATCGACGACTTTTTAAACCGTAACCCGGAAGCCGGACGTTCGGGACAAATTGCCCCCCTTTATCGCGGCATTGCTGCCCATCATGCCGGGATTTTACCTGCGTGGAAAGTACTGGTGGAAGAATTATTCCAACAGGGATTGATTAAAGTGGTATTTGCGACGGAAACCTTAGCCGCCGGGATTAATATGCCTGCCCGTACCACAGTGATTTCCACCTTGTCAAAACGTACCGACACCGGACATCGCTTGTTAAATGCTTCCGAATTTCTGCAAATGGCAGGTCGGGCTGGTCGGCGGGGGATGGATAAACAAGGTCATGTGGTGACAGTCCAAACTCCCTTTGAAGGCGCGAAGGAAGCAGCCTATCTGGCGACATCAAAACCAGATCCTTTAGTCAGCCAATTTACACCGAGCTATGGTATGGTGTTGAATTTACTGCAAACTCACACCATAGAACAAGCTAGAGAATTAGTAGAACGTAGTTTTGGTCAGTACATAGCTAACTTGCACCTCAAACCAGAATACGATGAGATAGCTGAACTGCAAGCCCAATTAGCCCAACTCCAAGAACAAATCGCGGCTGTAGATGAAAACGAAATTGCTATTTATGAGAAATTACGCCAACGTCTAAAAACCGAACGCCAATTATTAAAAACTCTGCAAAAACAAGCCCAAGATGACCGTCAAGAAGAGTTAGTCATGATGTTGGGCTTTGCTGTTTCTGGCACACTGTTAAGTCTCAAAGGCAAAAATATCACGGTTTCTGCACCTGTGATGGCGGTTTTAGTTGGTAAAAGCCCTGGAGTACAAGCGCCATATTTTGTTTGTTTGGGACAGGATAACCGTTGGTATGTGGCGACAACGGAAGATGTGATGAATTTACATGCTGAACTCCCCCGCCTGGACGTGCCAGGAGATATTCTGCCACCATCAGAATTGATCTTTAAGCCAGGACAATCTTACCGTGGGAATGAACAAACATCTGCGATCGCCAAACTCATTCCTAACCCCGATGAAACTCTAAATTTACCACCAGAAGTCGCAGAACAACTCAGTCGCGTTACCGCCGTGGAAGAACAAATCGAAAATCATCCACTGCGCCAGTCTGGTAATGCTTCGACAATTTTTAAACGCCGAGCGCGTTATGTAGAACTTGAAGCCGAACTTGAACAACTGCAAGGACAAGTCGCCCAACAATCACAACGCCATTGGGAAGAATTTCTCAATTTAATTGAGATTTTGCAACACTTTGGTTGTTTGGATAACTTAGTCCCAACAGAATTAGGACAAATGGCCGCCGCCATTCGGGGCGAAAATGAATTATGGCTAGGTTTAGTGTTTGCGAGTGGTGAATTTAACCAATTAGACCCGCAGCACTTAGCCGCAGCTGTCGCCGCGTTGGTGACAGAAACTCCCCGCCCCGATAGTCGAGTCAACTTTGACTTAAGTGAAGAAGTTGCCGAGGCTTTAGCCAAACTTCGGGGTATCCGCCGTCAAATGTTCCAACTGCAACGGCGATATAATGTGGCGTTACCAATCTGGTTAGAATTTGAGTTAATTGCGATCGTTGAACAATGGGCATTGGGTATGGAATGGACAGAACTCTGTAACCACACCAGCTTGGATGAAGGCGATGTCGTGCGAATTTTACGCCGGACTCTCGATTTATTATCTCAAATTCCCCATGTTCCCCATCTCCCAGACGTTTTGCAGCGTAACGCTTACCGGGCGATGCAGTTAATTGATCGGTTCCCAGTCAATGAGGTAGTTGAGTAGTCGGGAGAGGGGGTAGACAAGGTAGAGGGGGTAGACAAGGGTGAAGAAAAATAGTTTCTACCTTGTCTCCCTTGTCTCCCTTATCCCCTTTGTCCCCCTTCCCCCAAGAATCAAGGTGCCAGTCGAGCTTTACCTAGACGCTGCTTTTCATACCATTGTGCGATCGCTGGTGTCCACTCGGCAAAATGCGGCCACATTAATTCGCACAACTTCTGAATTTCTAACTGGGCATCTTTTTTATTTCTCAGGTCACAAAAATGCAAAAATGACCTGACATTAAAGCTCACAACAAAATGCTGGCGATAGTCAAACGGCACTATTCCTCTAGCATGTTCTTCCGACATCCCAGCTTGGAAACTTGCCGCATATCTTTTAGCTGCTTCCATACACCATTCTAAATCTGCGGCTCGTTGCTCTGGTGAGTAGTAATATTTTTTGCCTTGTCTATCTGTGTAATGACCTACAGGACGTAGGTAGAAAACATCTTCTATGTCTTTCTTGCCTTCTATGACTTCAATAAACTGATTGCCTGTATATCTGAACGAATTGTGAACAACTACACCATTAGCAACAAAATTATGCCATTTGCCATCTACTTCTAAATCATAAGTTTTTTGCAAGCCTAAATAGCGCACTTGCACAACTTTCATTGGGTGCGCTTTTAATTTTCGTCCCGTGGGTTTTGGTTTTTGAGCAAGAGCCACAATAGGAACAAAATTTTGGGCAAATTTTAGTTCTAATCCCTGGTTATGAATTTGTCTCACAGTTAAACCAGCCGATAACTGTTCTTGCAAGCAAGCTTTATCTCGACACAACCGCTCACCAACAATAACTCCGTTGGTCATTAAGTAACAATTTTGGTTATATGTAATAACTTCTCTATTATTATTCGTTACTAACTCTAAAGCTTCTCCCATAGTCTGCCAACCTCGTTCAGTTAGCAAGCGATGATTTTCTGTACAGTCTAACGTTCTGCCATCCTCTAGAGTTAAGCGATAAACAGGTTGTAGTCCTTGGTCAAAAACTTCTTTAATGTGACCAATTTCAAAAATACCTGTTTCTTCATTGAGAACACGCAATTTCATTTTTCGCAGTTGTGTTTTACAATCTCTGCGATATATTCCTGGTGCTTCTCCCTTACGTCCTCGAATTTTTCTTTCACGAAGGGCTTTTTCACCGTTAGTCCATAAATCGTAAAGTTCGGAAATTTTGATTTTTGTTAAACCACCCGAAGTTTTAACAAAAGTAACCTCACTATCTCCACTCAGACACTGAACATCAAAGCTCACTCCGACGCGATGAGTCCGGGCTTGTTGCATGACGCTGTGAGGAAAATAACCACAGTTGAAGACAATTTGCGGATGTTCTAGCGGCCCGTAATGTCCCCGTTCTCCGGCTAACAGTCGTTTAACAATAACTTCACCGCATTGTGATTCCGAAGGCCATGAGTCTCGTTCATCAACCACAAATGCGTCAGTATAGTCCTGGTGCATCGCAGCATAAATCACTTGCTGCGGATTTGGTGTTTTGGTAATAACCTCTACTCGGAATCGCTGCATGGGTTTTCTCAGAGTTGACATGAGGAGTAGAGCCTGTTTGTTACACATGACTCAAAACTCAGAACATCATCATATAGCTTTGGGTAGACTCAGATACTTTACAAAAGTTTACTAATCCTGTTACACTTCTTTACAAGCGAAAGCAATTGGGGAAAATTTGATGCGTACCAACGGTTCTATTGTTGATGATCAGGGCAAGATGAATAACTTTGCGGTTGAGCCAAAAATTTATGTAGATGAGCAAGGCGATCGCACTGGCTTTAAACCATATTCAGAACTTCTCAATGGTCGTTTAGCAATGATTGGTTTTATCTCACTGATAGCATTAGAAGTATTTACTGGACATGGCGTTTTTGGGCTTTTATCCAGTCTGTAATCACTAAATTCTTAAAACGCAATTATTTTTTAAATTTAAGAGAGACGGGAAATATCCCGTCTCTCTGTTTATATATATACAATTCAGAAGTCAGGAGCCAGAATTCAGAACTCATAATTGTCATTTTTAGAAACTGTATTTAAACCAGATGAACATTGATAATTTTCTACCTGATTCAGAAGTAAAATCAGACTTAATTAATACTTTATGGGAGGATAAATTAAAGTGTGTACTTGAATTAGAACGAGGAACAATTATAGTTCCTCGTGATGTATTACTTGAAGTAGTATCAAAGAGTTATAGGCAAAATAATTATCAAATTGGTTTTGGTAACTATTATGCGGCTCAAATAGCAATTGGAGGAGTAAAAGAATTAAACTCAGGTATTTTGTACCCACTTCACTGCTTCGCTACTATGTTTTACACTTTTGATAAAAAGCTTATAACTGTAGATATTCACTCGGAAATGCGATGAAATCGTCTAGTTACTAAGTAATGAAGACGAAGCATAGGCGTAGGTGTTCAAAACCCTTACACCCTTACACCCAGCTTCCATAGATCATCCTTGTGTGTAAGTCCTAATTCAATTGCGATGAGCAATCACAGCATAAAAAGGATCTCCCGCACCAATACCCATCAACTGTAAAAAATAGGGCATAGTTGACTGGCGAACAATCACTTCTGGAGTGGTAAATCCCGGTACTGAGGTGAAATAGTGCTTAACTAATTCGACTCTGGCGGCTTCGGAAGCATCACGCCAAGCTTGAATGGCTTTTTGAAAAAACATCCGGTTAGAAAAGCTAATAATCGCAATACCACCAGGTTTGAGAATGCGATGAATTTCGGAAAAGACGGCTTCGGGATATTGTAGATACTGCACAGAAACGCAAATCAGCACAGCATCAAAATCTTGATCTTGTAGGGGTAGCTGCGGATTGTCGTTGAGATTTTGGACAAAATAATGATTTAGGCGCGGATTGCGTGCGAGTTCTTCAGCGTTGAGTCCATGTCCTTCAATATGGGCAAACTCTATTTCTTCTGGTAAATGAGATACCCAACTGCTCATCATATCAATGATGCGAGTGTTGGGTTTGAGGCGATCGCGGTACAAATCTGTTAGCTGCTGAATAAACCCATCATCAACATGAGTGACGAAGCGAGGATAGGCATAAAATAACCGATCATCCGTATCATCTAATTTTTGGCGTTGATTTGGTCTAAGTGTCATAAATATCGATTTTTTAAAAGCTCGTTACAAAACTTAGTATAAACAAGAAAGAAAAAACAGCTATTTTTACTTCTGCTTCATCTTTGCCATTTTTATCAGATGTTTGGTTTTACCCTTTTTAATTCGTCAACAGTCTCATGGAATTCTTCGGGGATAGGTACAAGAGTTCTATACTGAAATCTGCATCAATGTCCAAATTACACCTGCGGTAACTAGTGGCACACTGAGGTTATCTGTACCGTGGGGTGATATGGCTTCAACTAAAGTTGCGAAACTCGCACTAATTAACGCTGTTAACAAAGCTTTGCTCACACTCAAAGGTACAGCTAAAGGACTCAGAAAAGAACCAGGTAAAAACATCAGTACCAAAAATATTGCTGTTGTGCTGGCTAAAAACATCGCCAGTGAACCTTCCCAAGAACGTACAGATGAACCGATTTGGTATTTGTGTTGTCCAAAACTTTTACCAATTAATGCAGCTAAAGCGTCTCCCCAAGTCATAGCCATAATTCCAGCCACAGCAATGGGGACATGATCAACTGAATTATCTGGTCGCCAGAATAACCCAAAAAGTAGCGTGACTGAAATTGCAAAATAAACTGTCCCTGGAGAACTATCTTCAGTATCCATTGCACCGATAAGTCGATAACGGTAAAGCAGATAGTTAACACCGATAAAGGTAGCGAAGGGAATAATCCCAATTTGCCAATGTTTAAACAGCAGCAACACACCAAAAATCCACATTCCGGCGCTGATGTGGATAACTTTGCGAGTTAAGTCTGGCTGAATACCAAAAAATTTTCGCAGTCCTTCACCAAGGGCTAATAAACTTATAGCGTAGGTGTAAGAAGCAGCTAGTCCAATCAGATCAGAGTTGGTCATTTGTTACTGGTCAAGGGTCAATGATTAATAGTTATTTTCGCTTTTATTGCCTTGACATAAGTAAGTCGGGGGGAAAAAACATAACTATATTAAGAAAAGTTAATTAAACTAAAACCCTCTTTCCTTCTGCCTTCTACCTCGACCTTTTTACAATTAAAAATATTTACGTCGCTCTACTTAGAATGAGATTTTGAAATTAATTACTACAGCATACCAGCGATCGCTATGACCGATAATCACCCCTAACATTCCCGCAAAGGAAAAACCCGCCACGTTATAAGGACATTCAGCATTCTTGTTAATACAATGCAATCCCATTTCATCCCAAATCGAAGTAATCTGCACGGCTAAATGTGGATCATTTGCCAAAATTGTTTTTTTAGTGACGGTGCGTTTTCACTTTGAAAATTCCTCCCCAAATCGTAAGCCATGACTTTACCCCAGGTTAAAGGGGGTTAGGGGGATCTGAATCAAGATTTAGATGTTAACCGAAATGTATTGAAAGTGGGGAGTGCGTCAATCATTAACTTTTATGCCATGAACTATTGACAGGTATATATTGTAAATCTAATATTTAGTTTATCTAATTATAAGAGAGTAGATAAACTTGTGACAGGACTGACAGGAAAAGTAAATCGGTCGGAAATACCTGCCAGCATACCGAAACCGATTATTCTAGAAACCCAAGGACTCACACGCCGCTTTGGTAAGGTTACGGCAGTTGACGACCTTAGCATCTCTGTAAAACAAGGGGAAGTTTTTGGCTTACTGGGGCCGAATGGTGCAGGTAAGAGTACCGTAATTAAAATGTTGACGACTCTGTTACCTAGCAGCGCAGGGAAAGCAACCTTAGCTGGCTATGACATCACCCATCAATCTACACCTGTGAGAAGGGTGATTGGCTATGTACCACAAGCTCTTTCTGCTGATGGTAGCCTCACCGGGTATGAAAACCTGCTGATATTTGCCAAGTTGTATGAAATTCCTAGCAAGCATCGAGAACGATACATTAAGGAAATTCTGGGATTTATGGGTTTAGCAGATGCTACCCATCGCTTAGTCAGAAATTACTCTGGTGGGATGATTCGCAAGTTGGAAATAGCTCAATCGATTTTGCATCAGCCGCAAATTTTGTTTTTAGATGAACCCACAGTCGGACTAGATCCCCTCGCACGCACTCAGGTTTGGCAATTAGTACAGAAACTTTGTACTGATTTTGGCACCACGATATTTTTAACTACCCACTTTCTAGAAGAAGCTGACAATCTTTGTGACCGAGTGGTAATTATGCAGCGTGGCGCAGAAATTACCCAAGGCGTACCCAAAGACCTCAAAGCCTCACTCGGTAAGCCGAATGCAACTTTAGATGATGTCTTTATCCACTACACAGGCGACCAATTAGTATCAGGAGTTAACTACCGTGACACAGCAAGAACCAGGCGTACTGCTCAACGGTTGGGTTAGAAACAAAGCGACGCGCAAGCATAATTTTATCTCTGCAATTAGTGAGTTAATCATTAAAACATTGGCGATCGCAGAACTAGAAGTTCGCAAACTCCGCCATGATCCCACAGATTTAGCTGTGAGAGCCGTCCAGCCAGCACTATGGTTACTCATCTTTGGGCAAGTCTTCGCCAAAACTAGAGCCATCCCAACTCAGGGAAATCTGCCTTATTTAGATTTTATGACGGCGGGAATTTTGGCGCAGAGTGTTTTATTTGTTGCCATTTTCACTGGGGGAATGACTTTAATTTGGGAACGGGATTTAGGAATTGTGCATAAATTCCTCGCCAGTCCGACACCCCGCGTTGCAATGGTATTAGGCAAAGCCGTAGCTTGTGGAGTCAGGTGCTTGTCACAGGTATTTATTATTTATGGGTTGGCATTTTTATTAGGAGTCAAGCTGAATTTACATCCCTTGGCAATTATCCAAGTCTTACTGATTGTTTTCATGGGTGCGGGATGTTTTTGTATTTTTTCCCTGATTATTGGTTGTTTGGTGAAAACCAGAGAAAGAATGACGGGAATTGGACAGTTATTAACCATGCCGTTGTTTTTTGCCAGCAATGCGATTTATCCGATTTCCTTAATGCCTGACTGGCTAAAATTTATTTCTCACATCAATCCTTTAACTTATGAGGTTGATGCTTTACGTGGCAAAATGCTACTCAACGGTACAAGTCTTTATGGATTTAGTCTGGATTGTACAATTCTCCTACTAACATTAATAATATTAACCCTCATCTGTGGCAAACTTTATCCACGGGTGGCGATGTAACTAGGAGAACTACTAGCCAATGAAGCTCGATAAACCCTCACATACGGCCACTTCTGAAGAATGTGCAGCCAAAGTCATGGAAACCATTCCATTAGTGATGCGGTTTATCAGGAAGGAGATGCGAGCGCATAACGCCGGGTTTTTGTCAATTCCCCAGTTGCGATCGCTGGCATTTATCAACCGCAATCCTGGTGGTTCATTATCTGGTTTAGCAGAACATCTTGGTGTCACCTCAGCCACAGCTTCCGCAACCATAGAACGGCTAGTACAGCGCAACTTAGTACAACGCGAACATCATCCCCAAGAGCGACGGCGGATAGTTCTCAACTTAACTGACGAGGGTAAGTATCATCTTCAGCAATCCCTCAATCATACTCGCGCTCAAATTGCTGACATTCTCAATAATTTGTCAGCCGAGGAATATTCTCAGATTGAACAAGGGTTAACCTTCTTAAAAAATGTCTTCGATCAAACGGAAATTAACTCCTAACAGCAATCAGGCTGAAAAACACGATCCCTTTGCGGCGTTAAGATTTCGAGACTATAGATTATTTACCATTGGGCGGTTACTGTTATTTATCGGCGCTCAAATGCAAACAGTCGCCATCGGCTGGGAACTGTATGAACGGACTGATTCAGCCTTGGCTTTAGGTGGTGTGGGACTCGCTCAAGTCTTACCGATTATTGCCCTCACCTTAGTTGCGGGAGATTTAGCCGATCGCCGCGATCGCAAAATCACTGTTTTATCTTCAGTTATCTTACTCGCTCTCTGTTCCCTGACTTTAGCAGTGCTTTCCTATACTAAGGGCGCAGTATTTTTAATTTATGCCTGCTTAGTGTTATCTGGAATTGCCAGGGCATTTCTCAAGCCGGCGGGTGATGCTTTGATGTGGCAGTTAATACCTGTGAGTGCTTTTACCAATGCTGCCACTTGGAATAGTAGTAGCTTTCAGTTAGCCGCAGTAATTGGCCCCGCCTTGGGTGGCTTTGGCATTGCTTTGTTAGGAAGTGCGACAGGGGTATATATATTAGCGGCGATCGCTGCTTTTTTATGTTTCTGTCTCACAGCCACAATTAAAGAGCAAAAAAATATTCGCACCAAAGAACCACTTTCTTTACAAGCACTCTCCGCCGGCGTGAAATTTCTCTGGGAGAATCAGTTGATTTTAGCCGCCATTACCTTAGATATGTTTGCGGTGTTATTTGGTGGTGCGATCGCCCTACTGCCAATTTTTGCCAAAGATATTTTGCGCGTCGGGCCAGTAGAATTAGGCTACCTGCAAGCCGCCCCTTCCATCGGCGCATTAATTATGGCTGTGAGTTTAGCCTATCTACCCCCATTACGCAAAGCCGGGCCGGCCTTACTTTGGTCAGTTGTTGGCTTTGGCGTGGTTACAATTATTTTTGGTCTATCCCGTTGGTTTTGGCTATCTATACTTATGTTGGTGTTGAGCGGTGCGTTAGATAGCATTAGTGTAGTAATTCGCCATACTTTAGTTCAAATTAAAACACCCGATCATTTACGTGGTCGAGTAGCGGCAATTAATAGCGTGTTTATCAGTGCTTCTAACGAGTTGGGTGGTTTTGAATCTGGTTTAGCGGCTGCCATATTTGGCCCGATTGCGGCGGTGGTGGGCGGTGGTGTTGGCACAATTTTAGTAGTGCTGGCAGTCGCTAAGATTTGGCCTGGTATGGTTAAACTTGGGTCATTGGAAGAATTAGATTAAAGTCTAAATAGCGTTACTTAAATTGACATCATCTAAATCTGCTCCTGTTATAGCAATCCTACGTGATTTGTAAAAATTGAAAGGCTCAAATCCCAGACTTCTTTGAGAAGTCGGGGATATTGTTGTTCAAAAGTGATTTAGGACTGCGATAAATCAGCATTATTTAATTCTATTCCACTCAAATCCACTCCTTCGAGGCATAAATCTCGAAGATTTTCATGATGAATTTGTTTTTATCCTGCGGCTGATTTTCCTAATAGTGTCCCAGCATTGAATACTAAGCAATTCTCCTCTCTCCGCGCCCTCTGCACCTCTGTGGTACCCTACCCTTCGGGAATTTGCGTCTACGTTAAATCCCTAGCCTGGGACGTATACCATAATGCCTATAGCGCCAATAATCGCGCAGAATACGGTCATGATCAAAACATAAATTAGTCGGTACAAGCCAAGACTCAAAAACACCTATACCCTTGGCATCATCTCCCGCCTTTGGTTCTCCCGTAGCTGTAGCCAAAAATACTATGCTAATCGTATGCTGACGGGGGTCGCGGCTGGGGTCAGAATACACCAAAAATTGTTCAATCAACTCAACCTTTAAACTAGTTTCTTCTTCAGCTTCTCGCTTGGCTGCGACTTCTACCGATTCACCATAGTCAACAAAACCACCGGGAATTGCCCAACCAAAAGGGGAATTAAGCCTTTCAATTAACACTATTGGCCGATGTGGTTGGTCAATTAATTCAATGATGATATCAACCGTTGGCGCGGGGTTGCGGTAACTCATAGTCAAGATTCAATAGTCAATGGTCAATAGATCACTAAGTCATAACACATAACAAATGACTAAGGATACAAGACCAGAGCTTCCTTTTCTGTGGTAAATTCAATGCGATCGCCCAGCGTATCCTCCAGACTTATACTTGAAATTACATAAATATGCCTTTTCCTAGATCAAGTGGCATTTTGCTGCACCCTACTTCTTTACCCAGCCGATTTGGTATTGGTGATTTAGGTTTAGCAGCCTACAAGTTTATTGATTTTCTCCGCGAGAGTTACCAGCAATATTGGCAAGTTTTACCTTTGGGGCCGACTGGTTACGGTAACTCTCCTTATGCGGCTTATTCTGCAATGGCGGGTAATCCTTTCCTCATCAGTCCCGAAAAACTCCAAGAACAAGGTTTACTCGCTGAAGCAGACTTTGCGAATCTGCCAGAATTTAACAATTCTCAGGTAGACTACGACAAAGTAATTGCCTTTAAAACCCAACTGCTCAAAATAGCCTGCAAAAATTTTCAAAGCCAAGCAACGCCTCTACAACAAACTGAATTTGCAGGTTTCTGTGACAGTAAAGCTTATTGGTTAGATGATTATGCTTTATTCATGGCGCTAAAAGATGCCCATGAGGGTACAAGTTGGCATACTTGGGAACCAGAACTAGTCAAGCGCGAACCAGCAGCACTTGAGCAAGCAAAGCAGCAGTTAAGTGCAGAGATTTTTTATTATAAATTCATCCAATTTGAGTTTTTCCGTGAATGGTCAGAACTCAAAGCCTATGCCAATATGAGTGGCATTCAAATTATTGGCGATATTCCGATTTATGTCGCCCAAGATAGTGCTGATGTCTGGTCGCATCCTGAAATTTTTTGTTTAGATGAGGAAACCAGAGAACCAAAATTAATGGCAGGAGTTCCACCAGATTACTTTAGTGCTACTGGTCAATTGTGGGGAAACCCGGTTTACGACTGGGAAGAATTACAAAACCAAAACTTTAAGTGGTGGATAGGTCGCTTTGAAGCGATGCTGGATTATCTCGATGTGATTCGCATTGACCACTTTCGCGGATTTGAAGCTTATTGGGCTGTTCCCCAAGGGGAAGAAACTGCAATTAATGGCGAGTGGGTGAAAGCACCGGGAGATGAATTGTTTGCTGCTATTAAGGAAGCTTTGGGTAAGTTACCTGTATTAGCTGAAGATTTGGGCGTAATTACCCCAGAAGTAGAAGCACTACGCGATAAATATGAATTTCCGGGAATGAAGGTATTGCAGTTTGCTTTTGGTTCTGATCCCGGTAATCCCTTTTTACCATTCAACTACTCGCGGAATTTCGTAGTTTATACCGGAACCCATGACAACGATACCAGCGTTGGCTGGTTCGATAAAGCAAATGATTACGAAAAGCGTAACTTCCTACTTTATTTAGGTTGTATCAGTCCTGAAGGTGTGCATTGGGATATTATTCGCTTGGCTTTTAGTTCTGTCGCCAATCAAGCAATTATTCCCTTGCAGGATGTTTTAGGCTTAGGAACCGACGCGCGGATGAATTTCCCCAGTGTGGCTGAAGGTAATTGGGGCTGGCGCTATCATACAGAAGCACTGACTCAAGAATTAAGCGATCGCTTAAAAACTCTCACCCAATTATACGGCCGCGCCCCACAACCAAGATAAGGGAACTTGGACAGGGGTAGGAAGCAAGGGAAACAGGACTTACGCACCAAGATTGTCTGTGGAGATTGGGTTTAGGGGTGAAAGGGTATGGGAGGGTTTTCAAAACCTACAGCCCTACACCTGACCCAAACATTGATTTTTCGTCTCATTGCGTAAGTCCTGTGTAATTAAGATTGGGGCTTGGCGGCGGCAATTTTCACTTCTTCTGCTTTCCCCGGTTCTCCCATTTGTCTAGCTTCTTGCTGATTCACACTCATCATCACACCTCCAGCATTATCGGTTTTGACGGTGAGTTGCTCTTGGGCTTTCCAAACCCGATGGCTTCCCTCTGGTAAAACTCCTTCAAACTCGGTTTTACCATCAGCCACTACCCGAATCCAAGAAGCGGCTTTTAAGGTGACACCAATCTGTACAGTTTGATTTTCTTGATTGTTGCTGACAGACTCGGCGGCTGTATTTTCTGGTTTAGAATTAGGCGCGGGCTGGGAAACAGTTTCTGGTTGTGAGTTATTATCAGCACTCAATTCTGCACCGTTTAATACTTTAGACAAACTGCTGACAGAGCAAATAATTACAAATATGTACAGCAAGTAAAGATGAACTGGCCGTAATAGTTTCAGTGACCGATTCACAGGCGCAACCGCCGTGGGAGTAGCTGGGATCACAGTTACAGGAAAAGCCTTCGCAAATTCTGTCCCGTTAAAACCTAGTGCGTCAGCATATTGACGAATAAATCCTTGAATGTAAACTGGTTCTGGTAAGTCTTCGAGATTACCTTCTTCAATCGCCTGCAACAACCGCCGCGAAATTTTGGTAATCACCACCATTTCTTCTAGAGATAAACTTTTTTCTTGACGCGCCGCCCAAAGTTGAGCGCCCATTTCTTTCAGCTTTTCGGCACGTTGTTGTTCTAGAGTTAGGGTTGGTTGCTCATTGTTTTTGCTTTTAACCTTAAACCACTTCATGATTTAACTTTACTCCTTCCCTCAGCTGAGTCTTTAATAGTTCTGCCCTTAATGCTGTTGTGCAGAAAACGAATTTCTGCATCACTCAAATACCGATATTGACCTTCACATAAAAAGGTTTGTTTTGGCTGTTTTAATTGAATTGTGCCTATAGCAGTTCGATGTAATTTAATGACTGGATGTCCCAAAATCTCGGCTACGCGCCGAATTTGGCGATTTCTACCCTCCTTTAAAACGATTTCTAAACAACTGTTTTCCGCAGAACTTTCTATAAAATTTACTTGAGCAGGCAGCGTTTTTCTTCCATCTAACATCACACCTTGAGACCACTTTTCGATTATTGCTGGCGAAGGATGACCTTTGACTACAACTCGATAAGTTTTTGGAATACTATGGCGTGGATGAGTGAGTCCAAAGGTTAATTCTCCATCATTGGTGAGAATTAATGCGCCTGTAGATTCTGCATCTAAACGCCCAACAGGATGAATCCCTAAACCTGCACGTAACTTTTTAGGTAATAAATCCAAAACAGTCTTTCTGCCTTGGGGATCGGCGCAAGTTGAAACTACTCCTGGTGGTTTGTTGAGCAGCAGATAAATTAAGGGGGGACGTTCTGCGGCAGAAATTAACTTGCCATCAATGGCGATCGCATCTTCTTGGGTGTTAACTTTTTGACCTAAATTTGCGACTACTCCATTTACCTGCACACGCGACTGCCGAATCATTTCTTCCGCTTCTCGCCGTGAGGCAATACCTAACTGTGATAGTGCTTTTTGTAATCTGACCTCCATGTTGAAATTACTTATACTTTATTCAACCTTTAAATAATAATCATATTTGCATTTTGTCCTGAATCGCCATAGATGTTAAATTTAAGGCTTGTTTCAGTTTAGTTAGTTGATGAGCTAAAATTCATCAACACAATAGTTCCATGCCTGAAAATAATTCCCAAGCAAAGGGTGCAAATAAAATACGAATTATCACCAATGTCCTCACTACAGCGATCAAACTCTGGTTAAGGTCGCAAGTGAGTCATGTGTCTCAGTTAGAGGTGGATATTCAAGCGAGCGATCGCCAACTTCTCTCAGGTCGTATTCCTTGGGTTTCTATTGCTGCAAGCGATGCAGTCTATCAAGGCCTCCATATTACACGAATTCAACTCGTTGCGGAGAACATTCAAATCAACATAGGCGCAGTACTGAAGGGCCAGCCCTTGCGACTGTTGGCAACAGTACCAGTGGTTGGCGAACTGATCGTAGATGAGAAAGACCTCAACAGTTCTGTCTCATCAGAACTATTATCTACTGCTTTAAATGAAGTACTGGTTCAACTTGTACCAGAACACTGCCTAAAATCCAAGCAAATGGCTTGGGAAAAAATTATTTTGGAGAATCATCGAATAATTCTGGGTGCTATCCTAACACGTCCCAGCGACAATATACCTCTGGAAATATCTTTAAATTTAGATTTATTTGGTAATCAAGAATTACGGTTATCACAGATTAAAGTGATAGAAAATGGTTCGCCTTTAACTTTAAGTAACGAAAATTACAATTTAGATTTAGGTTCTGATGTCGAAATTCAAGAACTAAAACTGATCCCCGCTCAATTGGTGTGTCGCGGAAAAATTAATGTGAATCCGTGAGAAGTTGGAAGTGTGAAGACAAGGGGGACAAGGAAGACAAGGGGACAAGGAGGACAAGGGAGAAAAGCACAAAAGATTATTGACTCCTGACTTCTGACTTGTATCAAAATACAGTTCATATCAGCTACTGTTCCCTGTTCCCTGTTACTTAATCAACGGCAATAACAATGTGACGAAGTAGTAAACTAACGGGGCTGTAAAAATATAGCTGTCGGTGCGGTCTAAAATGCCGCCATGACCGGGGATCAGTTGTCCAGAGTCCTTTACCCCAGCATCGCGCTTCAGCATAGATTCTGTTAAATCGCCCAATAGACTAGCAATGCCAATTAGTAAACCCAAAGCTATACCTGTAAACAAAAATTGGGGTAACTGAAGATAATAGCAGCCTGCGATCGCCACAGCCACACTACCAGCAATGCCAAATACTGCGCCTTCTACAGTTTTTTTCGGACTAATATCTGACAAACGAGTTTTACCAAAGAATTTGCCAAACACATAAGCGCCAATATCTGCCGCCCAAATACATAAAAACGCCAATATAGTAAATGTAAACCCTGGTGGTATAGCAGCTAAATTGTTTGGGTCTAAAATCTCAGCCCAAGAATTAGGCCAGTAACCGTTGAGAGGAATATTACTCACGGCTGCACTGCCAATTCCCCGTAGTCTTACCCAATAGCTTGACAGATAAGCTACATAAAATAGTCCCATAATCGAAGCGGAAACATCAGCGATCGTCGCCATTTTGGGCTGAAATAGCAAGTAAAAACAAATCACAGTCCCACCCAGAGGTAATACTGCATCTGCTAAACTGCCATCGACTGTACAGATAATTAGCAAGACTTGGCTGACAAAGATAGTGGTTTTTGCTGCCGGGACAATGCCTCTAGCCTGCACTAAATTAAAATATTCCAGTTGCCCTAAAAAGATGCTGACAGCAATCGCAACAGTGAAGTACCAACCTCCTAATAGGGTAGCTACCAAAGCAAGGGCGATCGCAATAATTCCGCTAATAATTCGAGACCAAGGCATAAAAGAAAAGTATGAAGTGTGTAGACGCGCTTTGCGCGGCTTCCCGTAGGGTAGTATGAAGTGTGTAGACGCGCTTTGCGCGGATTGCCGCAGGCTAGTGTTAATTTCAGACTTCAGCCTTCACACTTCATCCTTGAGATTTAGTCTAGTTTCTCACCACTGAGGATAAAAATGGGATCAACGGCGGTAAAAATTTGAGAAAAGCCTTTTGTCTCTAAACGATTGACGGCAGACTGAACAACTTCAATATTCACTGCGCGTAACTGAGAAAAGCTTTGAGAGATAGCATACAGACTTTCTAGATTACCAGCTGTCGCCACGACGCGGCCTGATGATGGCAAATAATCCCAGACAGTTTTTAAAATATCCTGAATGTGTCTTCCGCCTTCGATGCAAACCCTGTGAGGTGCTGTCTGAATTTCATGTAAACATTCTGGGGCGCTACCTTCTATGACCTCCACATTTTTGACCTCAAAGCGATCGCAGTTACGCTTAATTAAATTCGCCACTTCTTCATCTCGTTCTACAGCAATAATCTTGCCCTGGGGACACAGTAGCCCAATTTCTACGGGGATCGTCCCTGTACCTGCACCGATATCCCAAAATACAGAGTCAGGTTTGAGGCGTAGTTGAGCAATCAACAACAGTCGCACTTCTCGTTGAGTAAAGGGAATTCCCGGCAAATGCTCAAATAATTCGTCGGGAATGCCGGGTGTAACGTAAGGCCAATGTTGGGTAGGCATATTAAAGATATATTTATACTAAAGATACTCGCTTGTTAAATTTAGACAAGTTACAGACCATCGAAAGTTTGACAACGTAGCATCATCAGCAATTATGATAACTGAGCAAATATTAGGCGGTCGCTACGAAATTCAACAGCAATTAGGCAAAAAGGCAGGGCGACGGACTTTTGTTGCTCGTGATTTAACAACTCAAGAATTAGTCATCATTAAGTTACTCTCATTTAATAGTGACTTTGAATGGGATGATCTCAAGTTATTTGAGCGTGAAGCCGAAACATTAAAATCTTTATCACATCCTGCTATCCCTCGGTATTTAGACTATTTTGAGGTAAATTCACCAACTATCAAAGGCTTTGCTCTCGTACAAACTTATATCCCGTCCCAAACTTTAGAGCAGTGTTTACAATCGGGGCGGAGTTTTACAGAAGTTGAAGTTAAACAGATAGCCACGGCAGTTTTAGAAATTTTGATTTATCTACATGGTTTAAATCCACCTGTGATCCACCGTGATCTTAAGCCTAGCAATATTTTATTGGGCGATCGCTCTGGTAATAGTGTCGGTCAAGTCTATTTAGTTGATTTTGGTTCGGTGCAAACAGTCTTGGCTACTGAAGGGGGAACGCGGACTGTAGTTGGTACTTACGGTTATATGCCACCAGAACAATTTGGTGGACGCACAGTACCTGCATCTGATTTATACAGTTTAGGCGCAACTTTAATTTATTTAGTTACAGGTACTCACCCGGCTGATTTACCCCAAAAAGATTTACAAATTCAATTTGATCATGCTGTTCATCTGAGTTCGGGTTTGAAGCAGTGGCTACAGTGGATGACTGAACCGAGTTTAGACAGGCGGTTGAGTAATGCAAATGCAGCCTTAGCAGCTTTGGAACATCCACAACTTTTACAAAAACTCCAACCAGCAGAAATTAACTTGTCAGACTGGATTAGAGGTCATTGGTATTGGGATGGAAATAATTGGGTTTCTAATAATCTAGACGTTGGCATTTCCAAACCTGCTGGCAGCAAAATTCAACTCACAAAAAATGGGGATGCGCTAGAAATTACAATTCCGTCAAAGGGTTTTGATATATCGACCTTATATGGAGCTGGATTTGCGATCGCGTGGCATTCTTTTCTTTTATTTTGGACTATTACCGTTATTGTTTCAGCTTTTCCGGTTGGTATTCTCTTTGCGCTCTTCTCCCTACCTTTTTGGAGTGGTGGCTTGGCAATGATTTGGGGCATACTATTTGATTTATTTGGCAGTCTACGATTACGAATAAATAACAACCAATTTAGCTTAAAGCGGCATTTGTTTGGCTTTACATTTAATCGCCCACACGCCTCGCCCAGAGACAAAATCAACCATTTAGTTTACATTCCTGAGCATTTTACGAAAAATCAAGAAGGTATTCGCAAGCTAGTTCCAGCACAACTGGATATTTGGGTTGGTAGAGAAAAATACTGCCTTGGTGGTTACACAGATATAACTTTATCAGCAGCAGAAATAGAATGGTTAGTTTATGAATTAAGCTATTGGTCAGGTATCCCCATTACCCAAGACGGGTGAGAGAAAAAAGGTGTGGGGAGTGTGGAGGGTAATTTTTTGGATACTTAGCTAGAAATCCCACACAAAATTTCGTTCACCCACCCAAGACTAGGCAAGATTGTTTTAGAAGTAGCTCGTACAACATCGGTTTATAGTTGACTACAGAAGCTTGAGAGAGGAAACTTGTATGTTTGGACTGGGATGGCCAGAGGTGGGTATCATTGCCATAGTCGCGCTGCTGATTTTTGGCCCGAAAAAAATTCCCGAACTGGGAAATGCACTGGGCAAGACTCTACGGGGTTTTAAAGAAGAATTGAATAATCCCAATGATGAAAAGAATTCGGAAAAAGAAGAGGAATAAGGTATAGGTTACAGGTTATATAGGAATCCGATTTGATTTCTGAATCTAGTTATGTAGGTAGGGAGTAGGGAATGGGGAGTAGGGAGTAGGAAAGACGGCTGATCTAGGTGTACTGATTTTTTTCATAAATCAAATATGAGTCCTATACCATTTCACTTTAAAAATGATACAGACATGAAAGCAGCGCCTCGACTTCGCTCGGCGACCGGAATCAGAGTTGCAGAGGAAGTGATTTGTATCAGTAATTTCGTGAATTGGTATTACAGGCTGGTTTTGATTGCTAAACAGCCCTGACGCTGTTGAGGTGAAAATATAAAGGCGCGAAAATTTCGCGCCTTTACTAATGAAAAATCCTAAATTGTATTTACAGCAGGGTACAGGTGAGTGAGGGACAAATTTTCAGAAAAAAGCGTATATTAAAGAACTTTTAACCTGATACCTGTTCCCTGCTATAAAAGTGTGTTGATCACCGAGGAAGGTGACACCCCATTTTGACTTTCTGTAGCGTTTGTGGGAGTGTTTTGTAGAGGCACTTCTTCTTTAACTAGACCACGCACTTTAATTAACTTGATGGCGCGGCTGACGCTCTCTGGCAAAATTACCACCAGGCCGTTTTCTGGAGCCATATCCAAACCTTTGTTAATAGCTTGGGTTTCGTCCATAACAACTTCGCAACGGGCATCGGGTTTAACTTGTGTAATTCCCTTCATAATCAGTTGCGAAGCTGATCCCCGTGGTCTACCGCGTGTGTCATCATCTTCTTTAACGATGATGTAGTCGAAAATATCGGCGGCTAGTTTACCTAAAGTCACAAAGTCTTCGTCGCGGCGATCGCCAGGGCCACCAACTACGCCAATTCGCTGTCCTGTGTTCCAATTACGCACAAATGCACCAACCGCTTCGTAACTGGCTGGGTTGTGAGCATAATCTACTAAGGCGTGGAATGTTCCTAAATTAAATAGGTTCATTCTGCCAGGGGTTTGACTCACGGATGCACGGAATGTCCTTAAGCCAGCGCGAATTTGTTCAATGGTGACGTTCTGTACAAAGGCTGCCAAACTCGCGGCTAAGGCGTTGGCAATCATAAATGGTGCGCGTCCACCCATTGTCAACGGAATTTGTTCAGCCCTTTCGATGCGGTGTGTCCAATCGCCCTTGACAATTGAGAGATAGCCGTTTTCGTAAACTGCGGCGACTCCTCCCTGTTGAATGTGCTTGCGGACTAATTCTGAGTCCGGGTTCATGGTGAAGTAGGCAATATTCGCCTTGGTTTTTTCGGACATTGCCGCCACACGGCGATCGTCAGCATTAAGTACAGCATAGCCATCAGGGTATATGGCTTCGGCGACTACACTCTTGAGGTTGGCTAATTGATCGATGGTATCAATATCACCTATACCTAAGTGATCGGCAGCAACATTCAGCACGATACCGACATTTGCAGCTTCAAACCCTAACCCGGAACGTAAGATGCCACCACGGGCGCTTTCTAATACAGCTACTTCTACAGTTGGGTCTTGCAGAATCAAGTGGGCGCTTTGGGGGCCTGTGTTGTCTCCGGCTTCGACCAAGTAATCCCCGATATAAGTTCCATCTGTAGTTGTGTAACCTACTACCTTACCCGTTTGTTTATAAATATGTGCCAGCAGTCGGGTAGTGGTAGTTTTACCATTTGTACCTGTGATGCTGAGGAGGGGAATCCGGCTGGATTGTTCGTTGGGGAACAGCATATCCATCACTGCGCCAGCAACATTGCGGGGAATCCCCGAACTGGGGGCAACGTGCATCCGAAAACCGGGAGCCGCGTTGACTTCCACAATGACTCCATCAACTTCGCGCAAAGGGCGGCTAATATCTGTGGTGACGATATCTAAGCCAGCGATATCTAAACCGATGGTCTTCACAACCCTTTGAGCAATCCAAATGTTTTCTGGGTGGATTTCGTCAGTCCGGTCTACAGCAATCCCACCTGTACTGAGGTTAGCAGTTGCCCGCAGGTAACAAATTGTACCTTTGGGTAATATGCTGTTGAGGGTATAACCTTGGCGTTCTAGCAGTTGGTAGCTAGTGCGGTCAAGTTCAATCTTGGTGAGAACTTTGTCGTGTCCATCGCCACGATTGGGGTCTTTGTTGGTTTCTTCAATTAATTCAGCGATCGTATATCTACCATCACCAACGACATGAGCAGGTACACGTTCTGCTACGGCCACTACTTTGCCATCTACCACAAGTACCCGATGGTCGCGCCCAACGTAATACCGCTCAACAATGATTGACCGGGAAACTTGTCTAGCTGCTTCGTAGGCTGCTTCTGCTTCTTCCCAGTTTCTAATATCAATGGTGATGCCGCGTCCATGATTGCCGTCTAGTGGCTTAATCACGATGGGATAGCCACCAACATATTCAATCGCTTCTTCCAAATCATCCAAAAAGTTAATCACAGTACCTCTAGGTACTGGGACACCAGCTGCTGCTAAGATGCGCTTTGTCGCTTCCTTATCACAAGCTAGTTCTACTCCCAGGATGCCGGTTTTATCTGTCATTGTGGCTTGCATTCGCTTTTGGTTCACGCCATAACCTAGCTGAATCAAAAAGCGTGCGCTTAGCTGCATCCAGGGAATGCCTCTTTTTTCTGCTTCTTTAACAATTGCTTCTGTAGAGGGGCCTAAAGAAGCGTCACGCCAAAAGTCTTTCAGGTCTTGGATATCTTGTTCTAATTCCGCCTTGGGATAGCGGCCGCGATCAACAATGCTTTGACACAGCCTGACTGCGGCTCTGCCTGCATAGCGTCCCGCTTCTTCGTTCAGGTATTCGATGACTACCTGATAAACGCCAGGAGTAGAAGTTTCACGGGTGCGACCAAAGCCGACGTGCATTCCGGCTAGTTCTTGGAGTTCTAAAGCTACGTGTTCCACAATGTGGCCCATCATAGTACCTTCTCGTACCCGCATTAGAAAACCACCATGACAGCCAGGCGAACAATAATGACCCTCCAGACTTGGCAGCGCCTCAACTAATCCTTCATAAAATCCAGGGATTTCATTTGAGGGCGTCTCGGCAAGGTTCTCTAAATCGAGGCGCATGACGATCAGTTTGTGGCGTCGAATGCTCCAGTAGTTTGGGCCGCGTAAGGTCTGGATCTTGAGGATTCTCATGGGAATAGGTAGATGGAGATTCGGAACCAAAATTCTAGTTTCTTACTGGATTTGATCGCTAAACTGTTCATAGTAAACAGTTTTTTCTGTTTACATGGTATTCTGTGGATTTTTTCTACTGCCATAAATAAACAGATGATCAACTCACTGTAACCTCGGATACTCTATCCCGTCAGCTGGAGATCCGGTGTACCGCCGGCAATACAGTCCTTTGGTACAGGTGAAAGCGATCGCCATAGCTGAGGATATGCAGACGTAAGTTATGCAACGTCAATGGTTCATTTGCACCAACGTGAGGTTCATTGGTGTGGGTAAGTTCAGTGGGGTCAACAATGGTCACACTGCCTTTGCCCATAACTTGTAACCAACCATCGCGTTCAAATACAGCACAGGTATCTTCATCGATACCAATTCCCAGTCGGTCTGGATGAGAGGCGATCGCACTCAGCAGACGACCTATACGATTACGGTTGTGGAAGTGTTGGTCAACAATCACTTCGGGGATAAATCCCAAACCCGTCGCCATATCGACTAAAGAGCGATTGGGTGTTTCACCACTACCACCACCAGCAATCATGTGATGCCCCATAACGGCTGCACCAGCACTAGTGCCTGCTAAGGTTAACTGTCCCCCTCTCACCCTCTGACGGATAATTTCCATCGCTGGTGTATCTGCCAACACGCCACAAAGGCGCAATTGGTCTCCTCCTGTCAGAAATACCCCGCTACACGCCTCTAGAGATGCCTTTACCTGGGAGGATTCACATTGTTCCCGCTCACGAATATCTAAAATTTCAACTTTTTCAGCACCCATCTCCTCAAAAATGCGAATATACCGACCACCGATAATAGCGGGTTCGCGGGAGGCTGATGGAACAATTGTAATATAAGCCTTATTAGCACCGGCACGGCCGAAAAAAGTTCTTAGGATTTCGCGCCCATGAACTTTATCTTCAGCGCCTCCGATGACCATAACAGCGGTTTTAGTTGCTTGGGGTGTCCTCATTTCCAGCGATTTAGCTTTTAATTGCTGCATTTTGTCTCTCCTGTCAACAACTTCAGGAACCATTGCGTTGGACGGGGTTCCCGGCTGATAGCAAATGGCGTGAACCATTAATTGGGACGGGTTTCCCGGCTTGTAGCGAATGGCGTGTGAATTTAACAAGGTTCAGTATCCATTTTGCTTTCTTAAGAGGACACTTTTTGGAAGTTGCAAGGGGCAATTTCTGCCAACTTGGCTTCTTGCTTGAGGCACATAAAGTTGTAATTTTTTATGTGTCTCTTGCCTTTCTTCAAAGCCAGCGCCTTGTTGTTTCCCTGTCCACAGTTCCAGACTGGCAGAATATTGTTTAGGAGCTAGGGTTCCGGGGAGAATTGGGGAACTCAGTTTCCTTTCTGGGATTGGGTGTGAGCAGGTCTGAACACGCTGTTTTGCGGTCTGGCTCGATAAATCCTGGAAGTTGTTAACTTTGGTCAGATTATTAATTTAAATGTAGTTGTGACAATATTTAAACATAAATTAAGTAATTAGAAAAACTTTGGTTGCCACTAAAAATCAATAGTTCTAGTACTTTTAGATACTATTGATTAAGCTTATCTGTAGTTGTAACCTACATTTGCTTGTTGTGTTTACTAGACATTCAACTTTAAGATTAGTGTTCTTGAATACGAATTACTGTGCGCTTTGATATAGTTACACTTTTTCCTGATTGTTTTACCTCAGTTCTCAGTTCTGGGCTGTTGGGTAAAGCTTTAGCCAAACAAATTGCCCAAGTTAATTTAGTCAATCCCAGAGACTTTACCAATGACAAACACCGCAAGGTAGATGATGAACCCTACGGGGGTGGGGTGGGAATGCTGATGAAACCAGAACCAATTTTTGGTGCGGTGGAGTCCCTACCCTGTTTACCTCGCCGAGAAATAATTTTGATGAGTCCCCAAGGTCAAACCATCGACCAACCTCTGTTGCGGGAGTTGGCGACGAATTATGACCAGTTGATTGTCATCTGTGGTCATTATGAAGGGGTAGATGAGCGAGTACAGAATTTAGTGACGCGGGAAGTGTCTTTAGGAGATTTTATTCTCACAGGGGGCGAAATTCCGGCAATGGCGCTAATTAATGGGGTGGTGCGCTTATTACCGGGAACTGTGGGTAAGGTAGAGTCGCTGAAATCTGAAAGTTTTGAAGAAGGATTGCTAGATTATCCCCAGTATACTCGTCCGGCGAATTTTCGCGGCTGGAAAGTGCCAGATGTCTTACTTTCTGGGAATCATGCTGCGATCGCTCGTTGGCGTTATGAACAACAAATTAAACGCACTGGCGATCGTCGTCCCGATTTACTGGAAAAATGGCAAGAGGAGAAGCAGCAGGGGAGCAGCACCTCGGCTCCGCTCGGCGACCGGGAGCAGGGAGCAGGGGAGAATAATTGTTGACGATTGACCAAGGACAAATGACTAATGACTAATATCAGAATTGGTAACGGCTACGATATTCACAGATTGGTGAGCGATCGCGCTTTAATTTTAGGTGGCATTCAAATTCCCCACGAACTCGGTTTACTCGGACATAGTGACGCGGATGTGTTAACACACGCCATTATGGATGCTATGTTAGGGGCTTTATCCTTGGGCGATATTGGCCATTACTTTCCCCCCAGTGATCCCCAATGGGCAGGGGCAGATAGTTTGATACTTTTAACTCAAGTACATCAGCTCATTAAAGACCAAGGTTGGCAAATAGGTAACATTGACTCAGTAGTGGTTGCTGAACGCCCAAAATTAAAACCGCATATCGAGACAATGCGGAGTAAACTTGCCACTGTTTTAGAACTGCAACCCAATCAAATTGGCATCAAAGCTACCACCAATGAAAAACTCGGCCCAGTAGGACGAGAAGAAGGTATTTGTGCTTATGCTGTAGTCTTACTCATCGCTACTGATTAATTTAATTTACTATCTGACTATGGCGAC
Source organism: Anabaena sp. FACHB-83 (assembly GCF_014697485.1). NCBI lineage: Bacteria > Bacillati > Cyanobacteriota > Cyanophyceae > Nostocales > Nostocaceae > Anabaena > Anabaena sp. FACHB-83. The sequence goes on from NZ_JACJRY010000003.1 coordinate 406,840, forward strand.
TCTAGAAGTAAACCAGATATTATTCAGTGCAACAGTAAATCTTCTTGCATCTCAAAACTATGCAAATCTTTAATCATAACTTGTCTAGCATTAAACGTTCTTGGATACTGATAATTTTATCTGCATTTACAGCAATAACCCTTGCAGCTTGTAACCCTAGTAACTTTAAAAGTTCGGCGGCACAGATACCACAAGTAGTAAGTAGTATTCTGAGTGATCCCAAAACATTTAATTTTCCTTTGAGTCAAGAATTTCCCAATATTTTTGGCTTGACTTATGAAGGCTTGGTTGATCAAAATCCTATTACGGGAAAAGTTGAGCCGAAGTTAGCAGAATCTTGGCAAATTTCTGAAGATAAATTGAAGTTTATTTTTACTCTGCGTCAAGATTTAAAATGGTCTGATGGTCAACCACTTACAGTGGATGATGTTGTATTCACATATAACAATATTTATTTTAATGAGGCAATTCCCACAGATGTGAGAGATTCTTTTAGGATTGGCGTTAGTCGCAAGTTGCCTACTGTCAGTAAAATAGATGAACGGCGGATAGAATTTGCTTTACCAGAACCATTTAGACCGTTTTTATTAAATACAGGCACTCCCATATTACCTGCCCACGCTTTGCAAAAGTATGTCCAGGAAAAAGATAGTGAAGGAAAACCGATATTTTTGTCTAAGTGGGGTGTAGATACTCCACCAGAAGAAATTATTGTTAATGGCCCTTTCAAGTTAGAGCGATATGATACTAGCCAGCGTGTTGTATTTCGGCGCAATCCTTATTATTGGCGTAAAGATGCTCAAGGAAAATCCCAGCCTTATATTGAACGTTTAGTTTGGCAAATTGTCGAAAATACAGACACAGCTTTGTTGCAGTTTCGCTCTGGCGGCTTAGATACCATAGGTATTTCACCTGATTACTTTTCTTTGTTAAAAGTGCAAGAAAAACAAGGAAATTTCACGGTTTATGGTAATGAACCTGGAACTGGTACTAACTTTGTTCTGTTTAATTTAAATAAAGGTAAAAGAAATGGCAAGCCACTGGTAGACCCAATCAAATCACGTTGGTTTAATACAGTGGAATTTCGGCAGGCGGTTGCTTATGCAATTGACCGCCAAACAATGATTAATAATACTTTTCGTGGATTGGGAAAACCACAAAACTCCCCAGTGACAGTCCAGAGTCCTTATTATCTTTCGCCGGAAGAAGGGCTAAAAACTTACAATTATAATCCCGAACAATCAAAGCAATTATTGATCAAAGCTGGATTTAAATATAATGAACAAGGTCAATTATTAGATGCTGAAGGTAATCGGGTTCGCTTCACTTTGCTGACAAATTCTGGGAATAAAATCCGGGAAGCAATTGGGGCGCAGATTAAACGAGATTTGGCTAAAATCGGGATGCAGGTTGATTTTACCCCGATCGCCTGGAATACTTATACAGATAAACTCTCTAATACCCTCGACTGGGAAGCTTCTTTACTCGGTTTAACAGGCGGTTTAGAGCCAAATGATGGGTCTAATGTTTGGTCTCCTGAAGGTGGGTTGCACATGTTTAACCAAAAACCCCAGCCAGGACAAAAACCCATTGAAGGCTGGGAGGCTTCCCCTTGGGAAATCGAAATTGGCAAACTTTACATCCAAGCAGCCCAAGAATTTGATGAGGCAAAAGTTAAACAAATTTATGCCAAAACTCAACAAATTACTCAGGAAAATTTGCCTTTTATTTATTTAGTCAACCCCTTAGCGATGACAGCAGTACGCAATCGCTTTGAAGGGATTAATTATTCTGCCTTGAGTGGTGCATTCTGGAACATTTACGAAATCAAAATTACAAAGTAGTTAAAGCAGAAAATGAGCGTCGTGACTATGTACTATGGACTATGGACAAATGACCAATGACAAATGACAAATGATCAGAATTTGCGATCGCTCCTAGAAGAAGTCGCAAATGGTAAAGTTACCCCAGATATAGCCTTCAATTCTCTGAAAAACTTAGCCTATGAACCTGTAGGTGAGTTTGCCAAAATCGATAACCATCGCGCCCTCAGAACGGGTTTCCCGGAAGTGATTTGGGGGCCTGGTAAAACTCCTGAACAAATTATTCGCATTATTGAAGTGATGCGCCAACGTAACCCAGTGGTGATGGCGACTCGCATTGAACCATCGGTTTACGCAGTACTCCAATCAAAAGTCCGGGGTTTGCAATATTTCGAGTTAGCCAGAATTTGCGCCATTACTCCCGAAATTATCGAACCTCAGTTTCCGGGGGAAATTGGTATTCTCTCGGCTGGAACTGCTGACTTACCTGTGGCGGAAGAAGCAGCCATCACAGCAGAACTGTCTGGGTTTCGCGTCCAGCGTCTTTGGGATGTGGGAGTTGCAGGTATTCACCGCTTGCTGAGTAACCGTCATTTGATTGAGTCGGCATCAGTATTAATTGTTGTTGCGGGGATGGAAGGGGCTTTACCTAGTGTGGTAGCAGGTTTAGCCAATTGTCCTGTGATTGCTGTACCTACTAGTATTGGCTATGGTGCCAGTTTTGGCGGTTTAGCACCTTTGCTGACGATGCTAAACTCTTGTGCTGCTGGTGTTGGTGTAGTGAATATTGATAATGGTTTTGGCGCAGCAGTATTAGCGGGGCAAATTTTGCGAACGGCGGCGAAGTTGAGGCAAAAAGAGGAGTCCCTATAAAATAGGAATTTCTCTTTACAAAATTTCAGACTTCAGACTTCACACTTCATACTTCATTAAAATACTCAAAGAGATTTTTAAGCAACCAAAGATAATCTATAAATGACAAGCTCTACAGATATTGCAACCTTAGCGAAATGGATGGCGGCTGATTTTAGCAACCAAGCCCAGGCTTTTGAAAATCCGCCATTTTATGCACATATCCGCGTGTGTATGCGTCCCTTACCATTGGACTTGTTATCAGGGGTCAGTTTTTTTGTAGAACAAGCTTATGACTATCTGTTGAATGACCCTTATCGCTTGCGGGTGTTAAAGTTGTTGAACGTAGGCGATCGCATCCACATCGAAAACTACACTGTTAAACAAGAAGAAAAATTCTACGGTGCATCCCGTAACTTAGAACGCCTCAAAACCATCACAGCCAATGACTTAGAGAAATTATCAGGCTGTAACATGATAGTCGAATGGACAGGTAACAGCTTTAAAGGTTATGTAGAACCAGGAAAAGGCTGTATTGTGTTCCGTAAAGGTCAAAAAACTTACCTAGACAGTGAATTTGAAATTGACGACGAAAAATTCATCAGCCTAGACAGAGGACGCGACTTAGAAACTGATGAACATATCTGGGGTTCCGTCGCTGGGCCATTTTACTTCGTGCGGTGGGCGAGTTTTGCTGATGAAGTTAAGTGCTGAGTGCTGAGTGGGAAGTTAGAGGGACAAGGTAGATAGGGGGGACAAGATATTGACTTTTAACTTTTGACTTTTAACTTATCTAGTATCCCGTTGCGGCTAACTCCAGTGGGTGAAAATAGGGAACTCTTTCTATTGATGTTTCCCAGACACCACTGGGGTATAGTTTTAGCAGCCGAAATCCTGGTGATTTTTCGTCAATGGCAAAAGTGGGACTATGAGAACGAAATTGAATACAAGTTGAGGGAGTTCCTAAATACCCGACGTTGCGGCGTTGGTGTTGGAATTGTTGATGAATATGACCGAATAAAACTAATTTAACTTGTGGGTAACGGTCAATCACTGCAAAAAATTCTTCAGGATTTTGCAGGCTACTGCTATCTAACCATAAAGAATTCATCAAAAAAGGCGGATGATGTAACGCTATTAATGTGGGTTTATCGCCTAGTTTGATTAATTCCGACTCTAACCAACTCAGAGTATTCGCAGAAAGATGACCATGTACATAGCCCGGTACAGCCGAGTTTAGTAAGATAAAATTCCAATGACCACGCTGAAAAGACTTGCGCCGCGAAATCATTTTCAGGTTAAGAATTTCATTCATTGCGATCGCACAGTCATGGTTTCCTGGTAGCCAGTAAGTAGGTATTTGTAGTTGATTGACTAAACTTTGCAGATGTTCATAAGACTCGGAAGTTCCATCCCCAGATAAATCTCCCGTCAACAGTAGTAAATCAATTTCGGATTTTAACTCCTGCAATTGTGCCAAAACTACCTTAAAAGACTCAATGGTAGGCATTCCCAGCAGTTGATGATTTTCTGAGGCAAACAGATGTATATCCGTTACCTGAGCAATTGATAGGGGAGGTAGATAATTTATCTTCACTGCTCACACTCTACTTGTATCTGTACCCTGATTTTCATTATCGGTAGAACACGCAACTTACCTTCAAGTAGCAAAACTAGCTTGATATTAAGTGCGTGCCTAATAATTATTTTGGCAACTAACCTTGTAAATTCAAAGCTTCTGCTCAAAATGAGTTAACAGTCTTTAAGTAATTGTTATACTCAAGTCTGTACATAAAAATACAATTTTAAACAAAAATTTTTTGCATCTACCCTAAGATAGAAAAAGTAACAAGACTTACGCACAGAGATTGGGTGCGGAATGTGGACTATAAGGTTAACTATTGATGTTTCGCGCAAAGGCGCAATGGCGCGAAACAAAAAACATCCCTCTCATCAGCCCTTAGTTTCTTCCTGTCTCTCGCAGACTTCCCGCCCGACAATCTCGTAACCAAGCTTTTATCCCTTGGGCGACTGTACCATTACTACTATCACGCGGTGGTGTTGGTGGTTGTTGATTCCTAGAAGCACCAGTTTGTGTCAACATCGTTACCAAATACCAGCCATTTTGATTTTGAGTCAAAAACAACCAATGAAATTCTTGTAATTCAATAGCTTTATTTTCTATATACTGTCGTTCTAAGGTGGTAAAAAATACCTGCTCGACTTTTGAGTTAGCACTTTTCTGCTCATTGAGATCATCACTAGCAGGATTTAGTGGTAAAGGTTGAAATTCTGGTCTACCGGCTAACAGCATATAGCTGAACAAATCATTACTTCTTGTTCGCCGACGAGCGCGTTGACTGGCACGATTACTATAACTAGGTAAATCGCGCAACAGTTGAGTAGTTAATGTTTCGAGATTTTTTTCTTTGCAAACAGAGTTTACATTTATCTCTGCGGCTTGAGAAAATGCAGTGTTATCAACAGTATGGGCAATTATTAGACAGAAAGTAGAAGTGATGAGGGGGAGTAGGGATGTAGGGGTGTAGGGAAAAGACTTTTTCATACTTTTGTGTAAGTAAACCTTATACCATTTTGGATTTTAGATTTTGCGAAAAGTTGCGTGGGCGGGTTCCCCGACTTGAGCAAACTTTTCAAGACAGATTTTGGATTGAGACAGGCTTTACTGGTAAGCTTTTGGGCAATTCATTTGTCGCAATCATTCTTCAATTTGGTATTAAATTTCAAGATGCGCGTTATATCAACGCCAAACACACCTAAAAAGATGGTGCGTTACGGCTAATTCTCACTGTCTTAAGTTCCAAAATTCTTGCATAGCCGTAACACACCCTACTTACTAGCCCCTAGCCTCCAGCCTCTAATTCAATTCCTCAGAAATTCGCTTCCAGGCTAACTCAGGATCAGGCGCAGCAGTGATGGGACGACCAATTACTAAATAGTTTGCACCAGCTTGCAGGGCTTGGGAAGGGGTGAGCGATCGCTTTTGATCTCCTTTATCAGCCCAACTTGGACGCACACCCGGACAAACGAATAAAAACTCATCCCCACAGGTTTGGCGCAATTGCGCCACTTCCTGGGGTGAACATACCGCCCCATCTAACCCTGACTCTTGCGCCATTAATGCCATTTCTAGGGCAAATTCGGGCAACTCTAGGGGAATTTTTAAATCAAACGCCAATTGTCGCGCTGAAATACTCGTCAGCAGCGTAATAGCAATTAATTTTGGTGGTTGCACACCTGCTTGGGTTGCGCCTGTTTGAGCTGCTTCTGTAGCGGCTTTGAGTGCATCCTTACCTGCGGTTGCATGAATTGTCAACAAATCTACCCCATACCGCGCCGCACTGCGACAAGCTCCAGCCACCGTATTAGGAATATCATGAAACTTTAAATCTAGAAAGATGCGCTTTTGCCGAGATTTTAAAATTTCTAAAATGCTCGGCCCAGTGCTGGTAAACAACTCTAACCCAACCTTCCAGAAACTAACTGATTCTAGCTTGTCAATTAGAGTGATCGCACCCTCCAAATCCGGCACATCCAAAGCCACTATGATTTTGTCATTAGTCATTGGTCATTTGTCCTTGGTTATTTCCCCCCACTCCCCACACTTCCCACACTTCCCACACTTCCCACACTCCCCACACTCCCCACACTCCCCACACTTCCCACACTTCCCACACTTCCCACACTTCCCCCACTCCCCACACTTCCTACACTTCCCACACTTCCCCCACTTCCCACACTCCCCACACTCCCCACACTTCCCCCTACTCCCAACTCCCCATTCCCTACTCCCTCAATTTACGGAACTAAACGCACAAACTTGTTCTTACCCACTTGCAATACTCGTCCGTGTAATTCACTAGGTTCTGTAAAAGTGGTATCAACATCGGTAATGCGATCGCCATCCAAGCGTACACCACCTTCTTGAATTTTCCGCCGTCCTTCGCCTGTACTTTTACACAAGCCACAAGCACCAAGTATAAAAGCCAACTTTGCCGGAAACTGAGGTACACCAGCAAGGGAAAATTCTGGAACAGCACCTTCCTTACCGCCACTTTTTGCTGCTTCTTTCGCTTCATTTGCAGCTTGTTCGCCGTGATATTGTTTAACTACTTCCCAAGCTAAAAGCATCTGGCGATCGCGCGGGTTTTCTGGCAATTTATCTAAAGGTAAATCTGTCAGCAGTTCAAAATACTGTGCCAGCAAATTATCAGGAACCCCTTGTAACTTCTGATATTTTTGTCCTGGGTGTTCCGACAACCCAACATAATTGCCCAGAGACTTCGACATTTTCTGTACGCCATCTGTACCAATTAAAATTGGTAACAGCACCCCAAATTGTGGCTTCTGTCCAAAATAACGTTGTAAATCTCGTCCTACAGCAATGTTAAACTTTTGGTCAGTTCCCCCAAGTTCTACATCAGCCTCAACAGCAACAGAATCATAGCCTTGCATCAACGGATAAAGGAACTCATGCAAGAAAATCGGATTCTCTTTTTTATAACGTTCAGCAAACCCTTCCTTGGCTAACATCTGTCCCACGGTCATCGTAGACAGTAACTCCAAAATCTTTCCTAAATTAAGCTGGGAAAGCCATTCGGAGTTATAACGCACCTCTAACCGTCCTGGTGTGTCAAAATCCAAAATAGGACGCACTTGGTCTAAGTAAGTCTGGGCATTTTGCGCCACATCAGCCTCTGTTAGCTGGCGACGCACCTCAGATTTCCCAGTCGGATCACCAATGCGAGCCGTAAAATCACCAATAATCAGGACTGCCGTATGACCAGCATCTTGAAACGCTCGCAGTTTTCTCACTGGTATGCTATGACCAAAGTGAATATCAGCACCCGTAGGGTCGATTCCCAATTTCACCCTCAAAGGTCTGTTACTATTTGCTAGACGCTGTTCTAAACTTTCAATTTCGCTATTAATATCAGTCGGTTGGGGGAATACTTCTACTATTCCACGATGCAGCCAAGAAAAATCTTGCGCCATAATAGGAGATTCGCTATTAACTAAACTTTTTATCTGAGAAGTTAGGTTGGTTACATTCACTGGCAACTTGTCCGTTTTTTCATCTGCCAAACTAATATAATTGCAAAAAATTAACCACCTTGCTGCATTTCGATGAATTACAGTTAAATTTACAAGTGAGGAAGTGATATCACCGTGTCGTCTAGGACTCTTGAAAATAAGCAGCCACAACGTCGGCCTTCACCGGGTTTTGAGTTCTTGAAAGGCGTTGGTCAGATAACTGGCGGTACTTTGTTATCTATCACCATGCTGACAAGCTCTATTGTAGCTGGAGGGCTGGTAGGTTTAGCGATTAGTTTCCGCAATTTGCCCGATGTCAGACAACTGCGTAACTTTTTGCCTTCAGAAACAACTTATATTTATGACATTAAAGGTAAACTCCTGGCCAGCGTCCACGGGGAGGCTAACCGCGAAGTTGTACCATTAGATAGAATTTCACCTAATTTAAAACGAGCCGTACTCGCCAGTGAAGATGGACATTTTTACTATCACCACGGGATTAATCCTACAGGTATTGGGCGTGCCATTGTAGTTAACGCCGTTGCAGGTGGTGTTAAAGAAGGTGGTTCTACCATCACCATGCAGTTGGTGAAAAACTTGTTTTTGTCGCAAAAACGCGCCATTACTCGAAAATTAGCCGAGGCTGTCTTAGCAATTCGTTTAGAACAAATTCTTACCAAAGACCAAATTTTAGAAATGTACCTCAATCAAGTGTATTGGGGTCACAATAATTACGGTGTCCAAACAGCCGCCCGCAGTTACTTTGATAAGTCCGCCGAAACCTTAACCTTGGCAGAGTCGGCTATGATGGCGGGTTTAATTCAAGCCCCAGAAGAATTTAGCCCCTTTGCTAGTATGAAGCTGGCAAAACAAAAGCAAAAAGAAGTGCTAGGGCGGATGCTGGATTTGAAATGGATCACCCAGCAAGAATATGATGATGCGTTAAAGCAAGAAATTAAACTTGGTAGAATCAGGTCTTTCCAAGGTAGCGCCTTACCTTATGTTTCTAATACTGTATCCCAGGAATTAGCGAAAAAGTTTGGGCGTGACGCATTACTCAAAGGCGGGATGCGCGTCCAAACTACAGTTGATGCTAAATTCCAAATGATGGCAGAAGACACTGTGAAAAAATGGCATCAAACTCTTTTAAGCCAAGGGTTGTATAAAAACCAAATTGCTTTAGTAGCCATTGATCCGCGTACCCATTTTATTAAAGCGTTGGTGGGTGGTGTAGATCCCAAGGTGAGTGAGTTTAACCGCGCCACTCAAGCACTACGTCAACCAGGTTCTTCTTTTAAACCGTTTGTTTACTATGCTGCTTTTGCCACTGGTAAGTTTGGGCCAGACTCAACTGTCATTGATGCGCCAGTGAGTTACCGTGATGGTAATGGTTGGTATTATCCCAGGAACTATGATGGAACCTTTGGCGGGGCGATGTCGATTCGCAAGGCTTTATCAGTATCTCGGAATATCCCGGTGATTAAGCTGGGTAAGACTGTGGGGATGTCAAAAGTTATAGAAGTTTGCCGGACTTTGGGAATTATGAGTCCAATGGAACCTGTAACTTCCTTACCTTTAGGTGCAATTGGTGTGACACCTTTGGAAATGACTAGTGCTTATGCGACTTTTGCTAACTACGGTTGGCAATCTCCGCCAACAATTATTGCGCGGATTACTGATAGTAGTGGCAATGTATTGCTAGATAATACGCCTAAGCCTCAGCTAGTGCTTGACCCTTGGGCTTCAGCAGCAATTATCGATACTATGCGTTCAGTAATTACCGAAGGTACGGGGAAAAACGCCGCCATCGATCGCCCTGCGGCTGGTAAAACAGGGACAACATCTTCCGAAAAAGATATTTGGTTTGTTGGTACTGTACCCCAGCTAACTACTGCTGTTTGGGTAGGGAGAGACGATAACAGACAATTAGCTCATGGTGCTACTGGGGGTGTCATGGTAGCTCCCATCTGGAAAGATTTTATGACTAAAGCTCTCAAAGGCGTACCAGTAGAAAATTTCAAACCGCCTTCCCAGTTCCCTCGTCCAAAAGGAAACTAAATCGCTACGCGGAAGTCAAAAATCAAAAGTCAAAAAGCTTATATTAAAAGCTTTTTACTTGAAATGGTATCTTGATTTCCGCCCTGTTGTAATAGCTTGAGAGTTTGGATTTTGGATGACTTAATCAATCCAAAATCTAAAATCTCAAATCCAAAATCTTTAGGGTTGTTTTTCCAGTTCGGCTTTCATCCGTTCTAAAGTGAAGTTCATTTGATCAAACATCTGTTGCGGAGTGATGCCAAACTGACCAAGCTGAGTTTTTAATTGTTCTACTGTCATTTGTGCCATGAAATCCTCTGATAGCTCAAATCGCTTCATAAAGATGCGATAGCGATCCATCATGGCTTCCATTTGTTCAATAAACAGTTTTTTACCTTCGCGGTCAAACTTGCCATAACTATTACCAAGTTTAATGAGGGCTTGGTAATCTTCAAAAAGCTCTTTTGCTTCTTGCTGCACTATCTCAGAATCAAAGAATCCCATGTTGCTTATCTTTAACTGAGTACTGACACTCAGCAGCTTATAGTGATGCTTATATTTTTATTCTAGTCTAGGGGATGATTAGAGAAAAGAAACTTCGGTTAAAGTACGGTTTTTCACAGAGATTCCAACACTTGACTTTAGCGACTTTCTGTTAATGTGATGGTGTCATTAATCAGAGAGAAAAAACTTATGGGACTGTTTGACCAAATCCTCAGTGCGGTAGGTAATACCAATCAATTGGGGGGGATTATCAATACTGTACAACAACTGAGCGATCGCACTGGTGCCGATGCCTCGACAATCCAATCAGTTTTGGGAATTGTGGGTAATTATGTCCGCTCTTCTTTACAAGAAAAGCAAGCTACCAATGGCGAAGGTGAAGTCCAAGCTTTGGTAAACCAATATGCCGGTACTTCTCCTAATCCCCAAGCTGTCGATTCGCTGTTTTCTGGAGAAATGCAGCAACAAGTGGCTGAGGCGGTTGCTCAACGCACTGGTTTAGATGCTGGGACTATTCAACAATTACTACCTTCAATAGTGCCAGTAGTGCTGAATTTTCTCCAATCGAGTGGTAGTAATTCTGTGTTAAATGCTTTTTTAGACGCAGATAGAGATGGCGATGTTGATATTACTGACGCGATTCGCTTGGCTAGTCAGTACCTCGGTAGATAATCAAGTTAATTTGCAAATTTAATTTACTAATTTAGTTTTGCTTGTCAATATCCAAAACTAATTTTGTTTCAGACAATACTTTAGAGCTGTTGCCAAATACTCATACTGCTCTAAAGTATTGTAAATCTGTGCAGAAATCCTGATCAGCATTCCTGGTGATTCAGTCCAAGGAACCACTTGTACTTGAATACCAAATTGATCCAACAATTCATCATGTAGCCAAATATGATTTTGATTTGCCAAACTCACAGGCATTGGTACAACAGCCATTGAACCGATCATTTCTGCTGGACAAGGTGGTTGGACTTGTAGGATTGTACAAAGTAACTGTCTAGCTTGGATAACTAGCTGATGATTGCGCTGCATTAATTCTACCCAACCACCGGGTAACAGTGAACCCATCAAAGCGATCGCTTCTGGTACGCACATATAAGCTGTGGGATCATCTGTACCTGTCCAGTCAAATTCCAACTGAAAGCGGCTTTTATCAGTGCGTGGTGAGTTAGCACCGTGGCTAATTGTCAGGGGATGAATTTCTGCTTGTTTATCCCGCCGCACATACAAAAATGCGGCTCCCTTGGGTGCAGAAAGCCATTTATGACAGTTCCCCGTATAGTAAGTTGCCCCAATTTCTGCCATATTTAAGGCAATCATTCCTGGTGCATGAGCGCCATCAATTAATGTCTCAACACCCCGCAACTGTAATTCCTTGACTAGCTGCGCTATGGGGAAAATTAACCCTGTCTGGCTAGTTATATGGTCTAGTAATGCTAAACGAGTTTTAGGTGAAACTTGCTCTAATACGGCGGCAATTATTTGTTGTGGCGACTCCACAGGGAAAGGAATCTGCGCTACAACTACCCGCGCTCCCGTGCGACTCGTAATAAAGTTTAAAGCATTGCGACAAGCGTTGTATTCATGGTTAGTCGTCAGAATTTCGTCATCGGGGGCAAAATGTAAAGAACGCAACACTGAATTTACGCCAGTTGTCGCATTTGGGACAAATACTAAATCTTGGATATCAGCATGAATAAAAGCTGCCAATTGGCTGCGAGCATTGTCTAATAAAGGTTCCCACTTTCTGCCAAAAAAATTTACTGGGTCTTGTTCCAACTGCGATCGCAAACTCTGCTGCACTGCTAACACCGCTTTTGGACAAGCACCATAAGAACCATGATTAAGAAACACTACGCTAGGGTCTAGTGTCCAAAGTCCTTGGTAAGATGAAGATTGAAGTTTGAAACCTAACTCTTCACACTTCATACTTTACCCTTCATACTTTTAAAACTCCCCAGACTGGATTCGAACCAGTGACCAATCGATTAACAGTCGATCGCTCTACCGCTGAGCTACTGAGGAACGCTGTCGCTCACAATTTCTAATAGTAGCTTAATCACTAAGAAATGGCAAGTACTTTTGCTAATTTTTTTCTCAAGTCTCATGTTGTCCAATATTGTCACTAAAAACCCTGCCTGAAGGAAGATTAGAGACTTATGGATGTTGCGTTACTGTAATCCCATACGCAATGCAGCCAACTTCTGTCGCGCTTTATCATCAATGGCACTAGCCAAAAACCTACTGTTAGATTTTTTGCGAGTTTGATATTTTTGGCGAACTCGGCAAACTGTGGTTTCGACAGCACTACAAAGCTGTTGTGCTGATAACCATTCCGCCCCGTATCCTTGTACTACTAATTGTTGCGCTCTGTCTGAGGTAGCCACAATCATCCGCGAAATTCGAGATGCAGTTATCTGCGATCGCAAGGAAGCACAAATTTTTTCGATGTAAGTATCTGCCGTTTGCCCAAAATCAGTGTAGTAAACAGAAACTAATTCTGTAATCACTTCTTTATTGCTAGAAGCGTTATGATATTGAGCATCGAAAACTATTTGAGTTTCGTAACCTTGAAAAGCACTGTAACCGATCATGGCTTCGACCAGTTCCCAACGTGCTGCTTCTAAACCAGCACTATCACGGGTTTTTTTCAGACAAGGCCAAGCGCCAATTATGTTGTAACCGTCCACCAACAGAACGGCTGGGACTGAGGAACGGGGCATGGTTTTTAATCACAATTTTCTAGAGTTAACACAATCCATTCATAACTTTTATAGTAATTGAAGCATTCGCTGTAACACTATGTTACAAAGCACTAAATAATGCGAAGAGATTGCAAAATTTATCTCAAAAAAGTTCTCAATTTCAGAAGTCAGTTACCAAAAAAGAGAATTACTTAAATCAATTTAGAGGTAAAAAACCCTGTATTTGCAAGCCTTTTGTCTGCTGATTGGTTGCTATACTAATTGCCTACAAATGTAAACGCGCCTTTAATGAGGCGCGTTAGAGATGTTAAAAATTATTGATGAATTAAGTTGAGCATTTAAGGTGATTCATCATTCACTTTCATTAATCGTTGTTTGAGGCGTTGGGGTTCACCCCAATCAACTAAAGAACCTTTATCGAGTAAAAAAGCCCCATCACAGTAATTCAACTCATCCAGGCGGTGAGTTACCCACAAGGCTGTAATACCGCGACTTTTGACTAGGCGGTGGACACCAGCCACTAAATCTAATTGGCTATCAGGGTCAAGTAAAGCTGTGGGTTCATCTAATAATAAGATTTCACAGTGACGAGCGATCGCACCAGCAATCGCCACACGTTGTTTTTGTCCCCCACTCAAAGCATATATCGGGCGTAATTGCAGTTGCAGCAAATTTACCGCCCCTAAAGCTTCTTCAACTCTTGCTCTCACCATAGCAGGCGGCAATTTTTCTTCCACCAGTCCAAAAGCCACATCTGCACCCACCGTTGGCATAACTAATTGATGATCAGGATTTTGGAACACAAAACCGACAGGAGGTAAAACACCAATTTCACCAGACTGGGGCTGTAACAGCCCCGCCAAGAGTCGGAGTAGAGTTGATTTGCCACTGCCATTAGTACCCAAAAGCATCCAAAATTCACCTTTGGGAACCGCTAGAGAACAAGACTTGATAGCCGCCTCACCACTAGGCCAATTGAAATTTAAGTTTTTGACTTGAATGCCCACTTCCGTCATTGCTACACCTTACTCGCCTGCTAAGGCAAAAAAGCCAGGTGGTCTGCCACTGCTAGTGCTAACACCATCTTTCTGAATAATCTGTACCCCAGAAATTTCACTAGCACGAACAGCGATTTTTTTCTCTGTCTTACCTTCACACTTGAGTTCCACAATATCAGGATTGCCAGAACGCATCGCTGCCAAAATGAGTTGGTAGACAGCCTCAGCGTCTTCTGTTGACTTCCGTTGAACTGATATGGGGAAGGCGGTGTTTCTTACACTTATGTCAATGGTAAACATTTAGGATTAATCAAACATATCTGTGGACTCATTTTAGCGTCCAAGAATGAGGGAGTGGGGAATAGGGAGTGGGGAGTGGGGAAAAATGTTTTTTTCATTCATACTCGGCGGCGCACTGCCTATCGTCGGTATTAAATGAGAGTTGTTTAGAAAGTCAAAAATCTCCCCAAACCCTAATCACAACTTCCTAATCACCACTGACTCTTCCCCAAAAGATTAAATTTGACTCAGAATCCCCTGGAAAAATTAACGATTTTCACCTAGAATTATTAGAGTCAGTAAAAAATTGTAAACTGGATTGACAAACCAGTTAAAAATCTGCATTGAAGAGGCTGCTACAAAAGAGCCTGCAAGCAGAACTGTACTTATAAGAAAATATTTGGAGTTTCACTCTCATGACCATCGCAGTTGGACGCGCCCCAAGTAGAAGAGGGTGGTTTGACGTACTAGACGACTGGTTAAAGCGCGATCGCTTCGTGTTTGTAGGTTGGTCAGGAATATTACTATT